>CAZAWP010000155.1:0-1547 GCA_964488855.1 uncultured Sangeribacter sp. | reverse complement strand
TTGCCGTTTTTATTTACGCCATAGAGGCAGTCACCCACGATAGGCATCCCGAGACCATGAAGGGCGGCAGCATGAACGCGCAACTGATGAGTACGTCCTGTCCGCGGGTGAAAGATGACGCGACTCCTGCCGCCGCTTGTTCCCGTAAATTCATAATCAGTGATCGCTTCCTTCCCCTTGTCGTAGTCTATGCGCTGACGCGGGCGGTCGAGGTGATCGGCAATCAAGGGTAAAGAGATTACTCCCTTTTCCGCCAAACCATTCCTGATGTAATCGCCTTCAAGGTCGGCGATATATGTCTTGGAGACCTGTCGCGATGCAAACAGTTTTTGCATAACCATAAAAGAGAGTTCGCCGAACGCTCCTATTATGAGCCCGGAGGTGTCTTGGTCAAGTCGATGAACAACCTTCATCCCGGCAGTATCCCCATATTTCATTTCAAGCCATTGCTGAAGAGATTCCGCTTTACCTTTTCCCGGTACCGACAACATACCCGACGGTTTATTGACAACGCAGAACCATTCATTGCGGTAAATAATCTCCGGCTCCGGGTAGCTACACTTTCGGGCATCGGTGATAAGAGGGGGTGTTACGTCCAGTCCCTGTAGCATCCGGGTGAGCACCGGCAGACATTTGCCGCGACACGCCGGATAATGTTGCCCGTGTATCCGCACCTCTCCCTCCTTTGGCGCCCCATACCAATATTCAGCCATTGATACAGGTTTCCACCCCCGCCGGTAAGCCGCCTGAAGCAGTTTGGGCGCACAACATTCACCGGCACCTGACGGTGGGATACCCATTGGTGTATCGGCGAATATCTCGCTGAGACTGTAACTTTCGCCGTTGGCATCGAGCACGCGGAAGTTGCCGAACAGCCACTCCTGCAACGCCTCGGAGTCTGTGCGTCGCTTCTCCTTTAGCGCTCTGATATGATTGATGACATGATTGAGTTTGTCGGTATAAGGTTGCAATTCAGCCGCGGCGCGTTTCTTGCGACGGTGAAGTTCAGCTTTCTCAAACTGACTTTGCCGGATCATGGCAGCGATTTCAGCATCATCCGCATCGCCGGTTGCCCGTCGCTTCCGTCGGGACTCTTTGGCTACGCGACACAACTCCTTGTATTCAGCGATTTCGGCATCGAGACGATTCTTCATTGCCTCGTATTCCTCTTGGGCATGTGCTAAATTATTGGCTTCAAGGTGTGCAATTTCGGCATTTATAGCAGAAATTTCCCGCTCCTTAGTCTTGAAATGTCCGTTGGGTTGCAAGTAATCGAAAACGGGCTCGACAAATCCGGGGTAATGAAAACCGCCGTTACCCAACTGACCGGAGAAAGCGTACAGAGTATGTCGGACACCATCATCATCGACGGCGACTAACACCCCTAACATCTTCCCCGCCTCCAGTTCGCGGCAGAAATTGAGATCCTTCTCATCCGCACTCCCCTTTAGCCGCTCAATTTTTTTGATCAGTTCCGCGAAAGCCTCGTCGCATTCCGCCGACGGCGTATATTCAAATGGATTATTCATACTCGTTCACAGCCCACT
>CAZAWP010000154.1:0-4961 GCA_964488855.1 uncultured Sangeribacter sp. | reverse complement strand
GCCGTGAGACTGATCTCCGCTTCAACATATTCCGAGTTTCGGGAAGCACGCTTGCGATATGCTGACTGGTCGGTGTCTATATCAACATCAAGCTTAGCCTTGCGCAGGGCAGCATCGTTGGCATTGTAGCGCAATCCCAAGACGTTCTTGACATAACCCTTCATCTTACCCTCGATAGTACGGGCAGATGCGGATTCTTTTTCCGGCAGAACTCTCTCCATGACGGCGAGCGCCCTACGAGCCTCCTCTATCATCTGTCTATGTGGCTCCACGGGTAGGCGGTCGTACTTGGCGCGTAGTTCCTCGTACATTGCCATCAGGTTTACGCCGGAATCGAAGTACTCCTCAAGTTCGCCGCGGATTGCTTTGAAGTTCTCATTCTCCATCGCCTTTACGATGTTGAGGAACCTGCCGTAATCGTTTTCGGAGGTCTTGGAACTACCTCCGGGAGATTTCTGGAAGATATTCCATCTGCCGTCGCTCTCCTGTGTACGCGACATGATTCGTCGTATCCAGAATGCAGCCTCACTGCTGTCGGACCGATGCTCGATGTCCTCAAAGACCGCATCGGTACCTACACGTGCCAGATAGTCGTTATCCAACTCAACCTGATAAGTGTCGTTGAGATTCGATTCGTACGCAAATGTACGCAACACCATCTGAAAAAACGAGTCGATGGTCGAAACGTGAAAATCGGAGAAATTATTAAGTAGCGCGAGTAGTCCCATCCTGGACACCCGGCTCACATCCTCCTCTTTGACGCCGAGCTCCTTAACAAAATCAGACATATAGTCCGCGCCCTTGGGCGGCGGGAATGCGAGGGCATCGAGTTTCTCGATGATACGCTCCTGCATCTCGTTGGTGGCCTTATTGGTAAAGGTTACCGCAAGGATATGGCGCAACGAATCCCTTATCTCTTCGGCTGTGCGTAGCCGGCGCTTCCCTGAGCCATCCTCCTCGCGGATGGTGAGGAAATACCACAGGAATTTCTTGGCAAGGGTATATGTTTTTCCCGAGCCTGCCGAAGCGCGTTGTAATTGTAAGGTCTTATACACAGCGTATCTATTATTTTACCTTATACCCCATGTCACTGAGCAGGGTGGCGACCTCTTTTACCCGCTCACCCTGTATCAGTATCTCACCGCCCCGTGAACTGCCTCCGCATCCGAGCTTCTTTTTCAGGAGTCCGGCGATGCGATCCACTTCATCCTCACTAATCGTGAATCCTTCGACAATCGTGGCGGATTTCCCTTTACGTCCTTTGCGGTCAATCAGGACATGGAGAACTTCGGTCTGTTTGGAAACCGGGTCAGCTTCAGTCGTAGCAGCAGGGACTTCGTCTACCGTCTCCTCAACAGGATCGTCTGTGCGTAATCCCTTTAATGCCTCTTTCCAGTCCATGGCTATCAGGGATTCTTGGCGAGTTCGTCACGTACTTCCTTGAAATTGGAGGCACGTGCAGCAAGGTCACCGCGTGAGTTATAGATAAAGAATGTGGGGAGTGTACCTACATTGTAACTGACGATAGCGTCAGAAGTCTGACCACCGGGATCGGAAACGGTTGTCCACGGCAGATTGGCGGCAGCCTCACGCCATGCATACTGGTCAGTGTCAAATGAGATATGATAGATATTGAGGCGCACGCCGTAGGCATCCTTGATTTCGGCGAGCTGTTTGTTGAATGCCGGAGACTCGGGCTCGTTCATCATAGAGAAAACGACGAGTGTCTGCACGCCCTGGTCTGTCAGGTCTGAGAGTCGGATGTTATCGCCATTCTCATCGGGCAATTCTATCTCGACCATATTGAGTTCGTTAGCCTCTACCACGCGCTTGACACCGCTCTCGGCGTTACGTTTCTTATGTGCCTGTACAGTTACGTCACGAAGCATGCCGACGTGCGGATCATCGGGGCGGTACTGCTCAAAGGCAGTGGCTACGGCGCCATAGTATTTGGCATCATTCTTGGACTCCGGGTCATACAGAGGTTTGTCGCCGACGATTTTGGTGAGGACGTAATAGCTCAATATGGAGCCTCGCGCTTCCTGAAGATAATCGGCATACACTGCACGCTTGAAGTTCTCTACGGCGGTGCTGTCGCTGAAATTAAGTTTCTGCAGACGCTGCTCGAACTCACCGAGGAGACGTGCCTGTTCGGAGCCACCCAATGTGTAGTCGTGACCATAATTGGAGGCAGTGGTGGTAAGTGTCACAGTCTCGGTGGAGTCCACGGGGAAGTATATAAACCGGTCGTCGAAACGCAGACGGTATATCTCCGGGGAAGCCGGAGCCTGCTGACTGATTGCGAACTTTCCGTCTTTAGAGGTACGGGTAGAGTCAATGACGATCCATCTGCCGTAGAAGTCCGCCTTCTCAAGCAGCAGCGATTGATCGGACGCATCAGCGATGTCCCCCTTTATAGTAAACTTCTTCTCACCACACGAAACCATCGCGATCCCCACGGTCAAAACCGCAAGTGCGACGGTGCATAAATGCAATATTTTCTTATTCATCAGATTGAGATTATTTCAGATTAACCGAATGACGGTAAAATTACAATAAAATAGTTGCAATACCAAAAACAAATGATTAATTTTGTAAATTGGTATGAATAGTGTAACCGACCGAAATAAAAGGGTAATGCCGTGAGGGAGGGGACGGCTGTTCATCATGAAGCGACGAATTACAATAAAATTATATGTTACAAGCAATTAAAAAAACCATAGCCTTGCCCGACGGTCGTGAGATAACAATCGAGACCGGCAAGTTGGCGAAGCAGGCTGATGGAGCGGTTGAGGTGCGCATGGGCAACACGATGTTGCTTGCCACCGTTTGTTCGGCAGCAGATGCCAACGAGGGCGTTGATTTCATGCCCCTTACTGTAGAATATAAAGAGAAATACGCATCGATCGGTCGTTATCCCGGCGGCTTCCTCAAACGCGAGGGCCGTTCGTCAGACTACGAAATCCTTACCTCTCGTCTGGTAGACCGCGTATTGCGTCCCCTCTTCCCCGATAACTATCACGCAGAGACTTTTGTCAATGTCACCATGTACTCTGCCGATGCCAATGAGGCTCCCGACGCACTCGCCGGTATCGCAGCCTCGGCAGCCCTCATGGTCAGCGATATACCTTTCAACGGCCCTATCTCGGAGGTACGCGTAGCCCGCGTGGACG
The DNA here is from genome assembly GCA_964488855.1 of uncultured Sangeribacter sp. Taxonomy (GTDB): domain Bacteria; phylum Bacteroidota; class Bacteroidia; order Bacteroidales; family Muribaculaceae; genus Lepagella. The sequence goes on along the minus strand of CAZAWP010000154.1, from coordinate 1,788 downwards.
GCGAGTGGGTAATCAACCCCACCTTCGAACAGATGGAGCGCGCCGACATCGAGCTTATGGTAGGCGCCACCTACGATAACATCATGATGGTAGAGGGTGAGATGAACGAGGTTTCGGAAGCCGAACTCCTCGAGGCCCTCAAAGTTGCCCACGATGAAATCAAGAAGCACTGCCTGGTTCAGATGGAACTGATGAAAGAGGCAGGTAAAGAGATCAAACGCGAATATAACCACGAGGTAAACGACGATGCTCTCCGTGCTGACGTACGTGAGAAATGCTATGACAAGGCTTACGCCATCGCACATGCCGGTTCTGCCGACAAGCACTGGCGCAACGACTCATTCAAGGCAGTCTGCGACGAATATATCGCCAATCTGCCCGAGATGACAGAGGAGCAGCTTGCCCTCTACACTCCCGAGCAGCGCATCGCAATGGTGAAGCGCTACTATCACGATGTAGAGAAAGAGGCAATGCGCCGTTGCGTACTCGACGAGGGTATCCGCCTTGACGGTCGTGCCACTGACGAGATCCGTCCCATCTGGTGCGAGATCGACTATCTTCCCGGTCCCCACGGCACGGCAGTCTTCACACGTGGTGAGACACAGGCACTCGTTACCGCTACTCTCGGCACCACTCTCGACGAGAAGATCGTAGACGATGTTCTCAACCAGAGCAAGGAGCGTTTCCTCCTTCACTATAACTTCCCTCCCTTCTCGACCGGTGAGGCACGCGCACAGCGCGGTGTAGGCCGTCGTGAGGTAGGTCACGGTAACCTCGCTCACCGTGCCCTCAAACGCATGTTCCCCGAGGATTTCCCCTATACTTGCCGTATCGTTTCCGACATCCTTGAGTCAAACGGTTCGTCATCAATGGCGACTGTTTGCGGTGGTACACTCGCCCTTCTCGATGCAGGTGTCAAGATGCGTCGTCCGGTTGCCGGCGTTGCCATGGGTCTTATCTCAGACGAGGGCAACGTAAAATATGCCATCCTCTCCGACATCCTCGGTGACGAGGATCACCTCGGTGATATGGACTTCAAGGTAACCGGTACCACCAACGGTATCACAGCAACCCAGATGGATATCAAGTGCGACGGTCTCAGCTACGAGGTACTTGAGAAAGCTCTTGAGCAGGCTCGCCAGGGTCGTCTCCATATCCTCAATATCATCAAGGAAACCATCCCCGAGGCTCGCGAGGACTACAAGCCCCACGTACCGCGCATCATTACACTGACCATCCCTAAAGAGATGATCGGTGCGGTTATCGGTCCGCAGGGTAAGGTTATCCAGGGCATTCAGGAAGAGACAGGTGCCACCATCTCAATCACAGAGGATGAGGAGGCAGGAATCGGTCATGTAGAGATCGCCTCTAAGGATAAAGCGAGCATCGACGCAGCCCTCGCCAAGGTTAAGGCAATCGTTGCCGTACCCGAGGAGGGTGAGGTTTACGAGGGCACAGTACGCTCGATCCTCGACTTCGGTGCATTCGTAGAGTTCATGCCCGGTCGCGACGGACTTCTCCATATCAGCGAGATCTCATGGGACCGTCTCGACAACATGGAAGCCAGCGGTCTCAAAGAGGGTGACAAGATTCAGGTCAAGCTCATCGAGATCGACAAGAAGACCGGCAAATACCGTCTGTCTACCCGTGTGCTGACACCCAAGCCCGAGGGATATGTAGAGCGTGAGGCACGTCCCCGTGGAGAGCGTCCCCGCCGTGACGGTGATCGCGGACCGCGCCGCGACAACAATGACCGTGGTCCCCGTCGTGATGGCGACCGCGGACCCC
>CAZAWP010000153.1:0-4968 GCA_964488855.1 uncultured Sangeribacter sp. | reverse complement strand
GGGTAAGACAGTGCTTATCCAGGAGCTCATCAACAATATCGCCAAGGGTCATAACGGATATTCGGTATTTACCGGTGTGGGTGAGCGTACCCGCGAGGGTAATGACCTTCTCCGTGAGATGATCGGTACGGGTGTTATCAAGTATGGTGCCAAGTTTCAGGAAGACATGGAGGCAGGCGGTTGGAACCTTGCCGATGTCGACATGGCGGCACTCGACAAATCACAGGCAACCTTGGTGTTCGGTCAGATGAACGAGCCGCCGGGCGCACGTCTTCGTGTGGCACTCTCGGGTCTTACAGTTGCCGAGCAGTTCCGCGATAGTGACGGTGGGGGTAAGGAGGTACTCCTCTTTATCGACAACATCTTCCGTTTCACCCAGGCGGGTTCGGAGGTATCGGCTCTCTTGGGCCGTATGCCGTCTGCTGTAGGTTATCAGCCCACCCTGTCATCAGAGATGGGTGCCCTTCAGGAGCGTATCACCTCGACCAAGAACGGAGCCATCACCTCAGTGCAGGCTATCTATGTGCCGGCGGATGACTTGACTGACCCGGCACCGGCTACGACATTCTCGTTCCTCGATGCCACTACGGTGTTGAACCGTAAGATCGCCGAGCTCGGTATCTACCCGGCTGTGGATCCTCTGGATTCGACTTCACGTATCCTCGACCCCAACATCATCGGTGAGGATCACTACAATACAGCTCAAGCAGTTAAGCAGCTTCTGCAGAAATACAACGAGCTTCAGGACATCATCGCTATCCTCGGTGTAGACGAGCTTAGCGATGAGGATAAGTTGGTTGTAGCCCGCGCCCGTCGTGCACAGCGTTTCCTCTCTCAGCCGTTCTTCGTGGCTGAGCAGTTCACCGGTGTCAAGGGTGTAATGGTTCCGTTGGCAGAGACTATCCGAGGCTTCAAGATGATTCTTAGCGGTGAGATGGATCAGTATCCGGAGCAGGCATTCCTTAATGTCGGTACCATCGACGAGGCAATCGCCAAAGGTAAAAAGATGCTTGCTGACGTTAAGTAAGTAGATACCTGCCGGTGTTAAGTATGAAAATACTTTCAGACGTTAGGTAACTTCACCGATAAAACTGTCAAAGTAGCCTAATTAAGTTACTAATATTTCAAAATAGATGACTCTCGAAATTATATCCGCGCACGAAATCACTTTCAGTGGAGAAGTGTCCTCGGTCACATTGCCCGGCAAGCTCGGTTCGTTCACGGTTCTTAAAAATCACGCGCCCCTAATCTCGGTTCTCGTCGCGGGTCCGGTTCGTTATTCGACACCCGACGGAACTCAGCACGAGATAACGATCTCGGGTGGCTTGGCTGATGTGAATAATAATGTGATATCGGTATGTATTTACTGATGCCCGACAGGTTATGAATTTCTGTGAGTTTTTATAATATGGTCAGAAAATATGTCATATTGATATTTGCCGTTCTGTTAGGATTGGTTAATCCGGCACGGGTACAGGCATCGTCATCCGAAGAGGGGCAGCTCGATGTCAAGGAAATTATCTTCGAGCACCTTGGTGACGGCTATGGCTGGGAACTCCCTTTCAGTCATGTCTACCGCATCCCGCTACCCGTGATTGTCCGCGCAGAAGATGGTAAATGGTTCTCTTTCTCCTCGGCTTCACTTACTGAGGTAGTTGTGGACTCCAATACCGTCACCGGCAAGCTGCATAAGGAGTTGATACCCGTTGTCAAGACTGTAGAGCGTGACGGCAAGAAGTATCAGTTCGTTATCGCACATATCTCCAAACATAAAGATAAGGTAGTACAGATCTTCCCGCTCTCAGAGGCTGAGGAGGTCAAGGTTACCAAGGAGGCTGCCGATCTCAAGAAAGCCGGTGACGTAAATACCGGTATGCCGATCATAGACGGTTACGTTTATGTGGAGAACGGTCACCATGGCGGCACATATTATCGTGAATATCGTCCCCTCGATATTTCGATTACAAAGAATGTGCTCGCGCTCTTTATCGCAGCGATCATCGTCACGGCGATGGTGATGAGTCTCGTACGTTACTATGCCCGTCGCGGCATGCGTGCTCCCCGCAAGGGCATGGGCTTCATGGAGCTGTTGATCAGCTTTGTGTACTACGACAATATCAAGAGTGTGTTGGGTGCCAACGCCCGTCGCTTCGCTCCCTATCTGCTTACCTGCTTCTTCTTCATCTTAGTGATGAACTTAGTGGGTCTAATAGTGATTTTCCCGGGTGGCGCCAACTTGACCGGTAACATTGCCATCACATTGGTATTGGCGGTGATGACATTTATCGTCACCAATGTTTTCGGTACCAAGCATTACTGGAAAGAGATATTCTGGCCCGATGTGCCATTATGGCTGAAGTTCCCGCTCCCTATCATGCAGGTTATCGAGATCTTCGGTATCTTCACCAAGCCGGCAGCCCTCTGCGTGCGTCTTTTCGCCAACATGATGGGTGGTCACATGATCGTGATAACGCTGACACTGCTGATCTTTATATTTGCAGCATTCGGCGCAGCGGTGGCCGGAGGCGCGACGGTGGTTTCGGTAATCTTCTCACTCTTCATGCTCACCCTCGACGTGCTGGTAAGTTTCATCCAGGCGTACGTGTTCACACTTCTCTCCGCCATCTTCATCTCGGCGGCTCAGGAGCGTCACGAGGAGCACAAGGCTCACGAGGATGGAGCGAGCGAGACCGGTAAGGCTGCTGCCGCAGTCGCACAGACCGATGCGACGGCTCTTCAGGGAGAGGCTGCTGCCGTCGATTTAAAAGGGAATTAATACGAAATTAAAATAACAAAATAAACTTAAACAACATCAGACTATGTTATCAACAATTTTGGCAGAGCTGTCATTGCAGCCTATAGCAGCATTGGGTGCTGCTCTCGGTGCAGGTTTGGCAACAATCGCTGCAGGTATCGGTATCGGTAAAATCGGTTCTTCAGCAATGGAGGCAATCGCACGTCAGCCCGAGGCTGCCGGTGATATCCGAAGCAACATGATTGTGATCGCCGCTCTTATCGAGGGTGTAGCTCTCTTCGCAGTTATCGTATCGGCTCTCGCTCTTTTCATCAAATAAAGACAGAACCATAAAATCTGCCGCATGATTGGGTTTGTGCGGCAGAACCAAAATTTAAAACAACATTACAATGGAATTATTTACTCCTGAAGTCGGCTTGGTATTCTGGATGTTTATAGCATTCATAATCCTCTTTATAGTACTTGCCAAATGGGGCTGGCCCGTTATCATCAAGAATATGGATGAGCGCGCGGCAAAGATAGATGAGGGGGTAGAGAATGCCCGTCAGGCTAAAGAGCAGTTGGACAATGCCCGTCAGGAAGCTCACAAGTATGTTGAGGAGGCTCAGCAGCGTCAGGCAGAGATCATGCGCGAGGCTGCCCGCATGAAGGCGGACATTATCGAGCAGGCCAAGGATCAGGCTGCACTCGCCGCCCGCAAGGAGATGGATGCCGCCAAGATGGCTATCGAGCAGGCTCGCAAGGAGGCTGAACTGCAGTTTAAGAACGAGGTCAGCAAATTCTCTATCGAGATTGCCGAGAAGATGGTGCGCCAGCAGATGAGCGATAAGGCTGCTCAGACTAAACTTGTCGATAAACTCCTGAATGAGATCGAGCAGAACTGATTTACAGTTTAACCGGTTGCAATTCAAAAATCTGATTAACGATGATTAACGGACTGATTCCGAACAGATATGCAAAGGCTCTCTATAAGTTCGCTGCGGAGAGCAATAATACAGAGGCGGTTTATAACGAGATGCTGCGTGTTATCGAGGCATTCCGCAATAATCCAGATCTGCAGAAGACACTTGCCAATCCTCATGTCGAGACTGCCGACAAGCAGAAGCTGCTGTTGGCCGCTGCCGGCTCAAATCCCGGTGAGGATTACAGTCGGTTCGTTCGCCTGATCATAGAGCATAAACGCGAGGACTTCGCATATCTTATGGCTCTGGCATACCGTGATCTCTACCGCAAGGATCATAACATATCGCAGGTAAAGATCATAACCGCTGCCGAACTCGGTGCCGATGAGATGGCAAAGCTGCAGGGCGTGGTCAAGAAGTCATTTAAGGACACGACGTTCGAGTTTAGTTCGGAGGTGAATCCCGACCTGATAGGTGGATTTATCATTGACGTGGATTCGTCACGCATGGATGCCTCGATTGCCGGTCAGTTCGCCAATCTGCGTCAGAGTCTGCTCGACAGTTGATCAGAGCATTAACCTAAATCACGAAAAAATAAAACACTTCATATAAGATGTTAAATCCCAGCGAGATATCAGATGTATTAAAACACGAGCTTGAGAATATCAATTCAAAGGTCAAGTTTGAGGAGGTCGGCACCGTGCTTAATGTAGGTGACGGTGTGGCTCACGTTTACGGACTGGAGAATGTAAGAAGTAACGAACTCGTGGAGTTTGAGAACGGTGCCAAAGGCGTGGCACTTAACCTTGAAGAGAGCAACGTCGGTGTCGTGCTCCTCGACAAGGTTAATTCCGTAACCGAGAATATGTCGGTAAAACGCACAGGCGAGATTGCCTCCATACCCGTCGGAATGGGTATGTTAGGGCGTGTCATTAACATCTTGGGTGAGCCTATCGACGGTCGCGGTCCTATCGACGGTGAGCGTATAAACCTCCCCTTGGAGCGCAAGGCTCCCGGCGTTATCTTCCGTCAGCCGGTGACTCAGCCTCTCCAGACCGGTCTCAAGGCTGTGGATGCCATGATTCCTATCGGCCGCGGACAGCGTGAGCTTATCATCGGTGACCGTCAGATCGGTAAGACTGCTATCGCCATCGATACTATCATCAATCAGAAAGGTAATTTCGATAACGGCAAACCAGTCTACTGTATATATGTAGCCATCGGTCAGAAGGCTTCGACAGTTGCGGCTATCGTCCATACTCTCGAAAAATTCGGCGCCATGGAGTACACTGTAGTGGTTGCCGCCAATGC
>CAZAWP010000152.1:3911-4973 GCA_964488855.1 uncultured Sangeribacter sp. | reverse complement strand
CCAGGGGGAGCTGCTGCCGTAGGCGGTGGCGGTGCCGTTTACGGAGGAGGTGCCGTTGGTGACGGTGTAGCTGGTGCCTTTGACAAGCTCGGGGGTGGTGATCAACACTTTCGCACCGCCGCTGCTGCCGCCGGGACCGCCGCCGGGACGACCGCCGCCTCCGCCACTCGAACTTGATGCCTTGTATTGGGCCGGTACCTCAAACGATACAATCTCATTAGTACCACTCTTCAGTTGCACTGTCTGACCCGCAGACACTGACAAAGATACCTGAACATAATTCTGTGTAGAGGACGAATTGGACGGTGTGGAGTTATTGCCTCCCACTGCCATCATCTGACCGCCGGTGAAGTAAAGTTTATAACCCTGTTCGCTGTTCACATCGATACCGCATTCCGGCGAACCGGCTCCAAAGGCACGGATATAGCCTCCCTTGATATACAGGTTACCGTTGGAGTCAATGCCGTCATTGCCGCTTGAGATAACGGTCACGTTACCTCCGTTAATGGTCATCGTAGATGATGAATTGATGGCATCATCAGTGGTGATCGCTGTAATATTTCCACCGTTGATAGTCATCTCAGCTTTGCTCTCAATACCTTCGCCACCGTTACCGGTACAGGTGACATTGATAGTGCCACCGTTGATAATGGTATTGCTGTCACATTTGACACCCTTGGGAGATGACTTGTAGTCACTGTTGAGACGATCCGTACTACCGGTATAGTTATGATTGATCTGATTATTGACGTATGCCAATACGCCACCATTGGTCTGGATATTAACAACACCATCATTAATAGTCAGGATACCGTCGCAGCTGATTCCTTTACCGCCGCTACCGGTTGCGTGCATACTGATCTCTCCCCCCTCAATATTCAGGGCACCATCGGCGCTGAGACCGGCAGAAGCCTTTGTCTTGGATTTAGTAGAATCCCATTTGCCGTTACCCGTAACAGTAGCATCAACTATACCGCCCGTGATAGTCATATCTCCCTCGCAACAGATACCTTTGGCGGCTATACCGTTTGAACGGATACCGATCGTACCACCGTTGATAGT
>CAZAWP010000152.1:0-3811 GCA_964488855.1 uncultured Sangeribacter sp. | reverse complement strand
TTCTGCAAGGGGAAGCTGAAGCCGTTCACCTCAAGAGTAGAGGGATTTGCGGCGTTGTTTACGGGCATTCTGCCGACAAGGTCGGTATTGAAGATATATGTTACGTTACCCTGCGTAAGATTGAGGGTACGGGCGCTCAGAGGAGCGGCTGCCGTCAGTGCGCCGAGTGTGATGAGTGTGAGCGTTTTCATTTGTTGATGATTTTAACTGTTTTGGTTCCACTCTTGATAATAAACACACCGGGCGCGGTCAATGACGCTACTGCTTCCTTTACCGAGTCGTATTCACCTAAATCCACACCGGCATCGGAATATACCTTAGCCTTACCCTCAGCATCAACCGCCTCTACGCCCGTAGAGTCGGAAACTATGGAGAGAGCGGCAAGTTCATTGATATCCACATTGACATCCCTATTCGGGGAAGTGCAGTAGAGGATGTTATCCTTTGCCGAGATGTTTAGACCGTTTACATCGAGGGTCATGGCGTGACCGTCGGTATACTCAAACTTAAGCAGACACACATCGGCTGCAAAGAGTGTCGGGGCGGCGCAGGCAAGCAGCAACGCCGTGAGTAATCGTTTCATCTTAATTTAATTATAATTATGGATTGAAGATGAGGGTAATAATCATGCGCCGCCATTGATAAGTAACTGCAAAACCATCTAATTGTAATCAGTTTCTTTGTATCTGCGATCGAGAGGATATAAACACCCTATCAAAACTTTATTTAGACAACATTTTTTAACAAAGGTTTAAACGAGAGGTTTAAAGTCGTCCTTCGTCACAATAACTGTAATAGCCATCGCTCGTGATAATGACGTGGTCGAGCAAACGTATAGAGAAATATTTACATGCGTCGCGAAAGGAATAGGTAATCTGGTCATCTGCCCCGCTGGGCTTCAATGCTCCCGACGGATGATTATGTACCAAGACCGCTCCCTCCGCATTATTGAGGATCAAATGCTTCATCAGCTGTTTTATATCGAAGATTACCGACACGGCACTCCCCTTGGTGGTCTGCACGATGTCGATTACCTGATTGCTGCGGTTGAGAATCATCACCCATATCTCCTCGTACGCATTGTTGCCATGCTTATGACGCATCGCCTCATAGATGTCTGACGAACGGGTGATGGTAATCTTCTTGCCGATAGTCTCGGTATTGTAGCGCCTCACTATCTCCATTATAGCCAATATCTGCAACGCCTTTACCGGTCCGATGCCGTCGATAAGGGTGAGTTCCTTGAGTGTCTTCCGCTCAAGGTTATACAGACTCCCCCCGCTCTCATTCATAAGATTCTTGCAGATCTCTACTATAGATTTGCCGGGTAGACCTGTGCGGAGCACAAGTGCCCACAGGTTGGAGGTAGAGAGCACGCGCACTCCGTGTTTGAGTGCTATTTCCTCCGGACGTTCATCCTCCTCCAAATCGCGTATAGGCTTACTGTAAACAGGAGCCTCCTCTCGCATGATTGATTTCATAGTTTCTCGTTGGCGCCTTTACGTATCTCGACTTCCTTATTTATATCCCTCCCCTTGCCGAGTACTATCTTGAGGAACCATGCCTTAAGGAACCCGGTACCATAGCCGAAAAGCTGGACAAACGCCGCCACGACCGCCAAACACGCTATCTTGAAGCTGCCGGTAGAGAGCAATGCCCCGCCGAAGAGCAGCAATATATAAACTACGAGAGGTATCCATAGCCAATGCCACCATATTCCTCCTATCGCTAACGCTATACACCCTACCGTAAAGACTGCCGGGAGGAGATGAACCGCCTTAAGCGAGTCGGGATAGAGGAGTTTAAGGGTGATTCGCGACATGCCGAATACATGAACCTGACGCCAGAATTTACGGAAATCGACGCGCCGCTTATGGAAGACCTTTACGTCGGGGAATAGGGTTATAGAGAATCCTGCCTGACGTATACGGGTGCTCATGTCGATGTCTTCGCTGAACATCTCCCTGAATCCTCCGACTTTGTCATAGACTTCCCGCGAGAAACCCATGTTGAATGTACGGGGTGTGAATTTCTCCATCGATACTTTCCCTCCGCGGATACCCCCCGTGGTAAGGAAGGCTGTCATCGAGTAATTGATTGCCTTCTGAGTATCGCTAAACGACTCATGTGCCGTATCGGGACCTCCGTAGCAATCGTAATAATGCTCGGTGAGATCACGGCGTAACGTGGCGATATAATCCTCGGGGAGGATACAGTCTGAGTCTACAAATATAAAGTAGTCACCCCGGGCGTGTTCCAATCCGTAATTACGTGCTATCGACCGACCTTCGTTAGGCTTTGTGAAGTACTGCACGCCAAGACTCTCGGGAAGGGCATTGGCATCGAGACAAGGCACCGTACTTCCATCCTCGACGATGACGAGCTCAAAATTCTTGTCGGTCTGCTGCTGAAGACTCCTTACGAGTTCGGCGACTTCGTCCGGGCGGTTGTACACCGGCACTATTATCGAAAAAAGCATATCGGAGGGTGCTGCCATATCGTGACTTACGGATTAATAATAAGGGAGTTTTATTTGAAGCAAAAAAAGAGACCGACTGTATGAAACTGTCGGTCTCCTGAAATAACTTACTGAAATACAGATCTTATCAAGCTTTAACACGACCGACATAGCTACCGTCGCGGGTATCTACCTCGATAAGCTCACCCTCGTTGATAAAGAGGGGTACCTTAACGGTAGCACCGGTCTCAACTGTAGCGGGTTTGAGTGTGTTTGTTGCAGTATCGCCTTTGAGACCGGGCTCGGTGTATGTGATCTTGAGGACGGTCTTCATGGGCATCTCGGCGTAAAGAACGGTGTTGGTCGAAGCGTCGCTGACAACCTCCACTGTATCACCCTCTTTCATGTATGCTGCACCGGTAACGAGCTCCTTGCTGATGGGAATCTGCTCGAATGTCTCGTTGTTCATGAAGATATCATCCTCACCGTCAGTATAGAGGTACTGGTGGGGACGACGCTCCACGCGTACATCCTCGAGTTTCTCACCGATGTTGAAGCGGCGCTCGATAACGCGACCGTCTACGACATCTTTGAGCTTGGTACGCATGAAGGTGTTACCTTTACCGGGTTTTACATGCAAAAATTCGATACAGAAATAAAGACGGCCATCCAGACGGATGCAAGTGCCGTTCTTAATGTCTTGAGCGTTCATCATAATGATAATATATTTTCTTATCTTATTAATTTTCCTTATTATGCGGGAGGGAAGATTCCCGCTTCGCGGCTGTCACATACCTTAGGTGGCATGGTGAGCTGCATAATTCAAATTCAGCCACAAAATTAATATTTTTTTTTGACAGAGAAAATTTGTCTAATCAAAAATCATTTATTAATTTTGCAATCCGAACACGTGGAGTGTCCGGCAATGAGTCATGCTCATTCGTCTACAACGTGTACCGACGGTACATATCGAAGTCTTCAGCGATCGCTCAGATTAATGAGGGCTACTCTTTATTTTGAATAAATAAAAACATCTAAACAATGAAAAGAACATATCAGCCCTCTAACCGCAGAAGAGTTAATAAACATGGCTTCCGCGAGAGAATGGCGACAAAAGATGGTCGCAAGGTTCTCGCCCGTCGTCGCGCCAAAGGCCGCGCTTCACTCACTGTTTCTGACAGCATCGCAAGCAAGTAAGCCACGTTTGAGTATATAAATTTATATACACTGCATAAAAAAGCAAGAGATTCTTTTCTCTTGCTTTTTTATTTATCTCCCTACCTCTTTTTACTTTGTTATCATATTACCTCTTTATCATATCATTTTCTATAGGTATAAAGACAAGACCTATGT
>CAZAWP010000151.1:0-4990 GCA_964488855.1 uncultured Sangeribacter sp. | reverse complement strand
TATATCCTCGACGAACCCTCGATCGGGCTGCATCAGCGCGATAATGTGCGTCTGATCAACAGCCTTAAGCGTCTGCGCGACACCGGTAACACCATTATCGTCGTTGAGCATGACAAGGACATCATGCTCGAAGCTGACTACGTCATAGACATAGGTCCCGGTGCCGGTAAAAAGGGTGGGGAAGTGATGTTCCAGGGTTCACCACATAAGATGTTGGAATCCCACACTCTCACTTCGCAATACCTCAACGGCACCAAGGAGATCAAGGTACCCGAGACTCGTCGTGAAGGGAACGGTAAGTTCCTCGAACTTAAGGGTGCTACCGGCCATAACCTCAAGGATGTCGATGTGACTATTCCGTTAGGGAAATTTATATGCGTGACAGGTGTCAGCGGCTCGGGTAAGTCATCATTGATTAACGGTACTTTGCAACCCATATTAAGTCAGAAGTTCTACCGTTCGCTCAAGGAACCGCTTCCTTACCGCGAAATCACCGGTATAGAGAATATCGACAAGATTGTGACCGTGGACCAGACTCCGTTAGGTCGTTCACCGCGTTCCAATCCGGCGACATACACCGGTGTCTTCTCCGACATACGCAAACTCTTTGTGGAGTTGCCGGAGTCGAAGATACGTGGCTACAAGCCGGGGCGATTCTCGTTTAATGTCGCCGGCGGTCGATGCGAGACCTGCAAGGGTAACGGCTATCGTACCATCGAGATGAATTTCCTCCCCGATGTGCTGGTGCCGTGCGAGGAATGCTACGGTAAACGCTACAACCGTGAGACTCTCGAGGTACGTTATAAGGGTAAGTCAATTTCAGACGTATTGGAGATGACGGTGGACCAGGCAGTCGATTTCTTCGAGAATGTGCCTACAATCCTCAAGAAAATCAAGGTTCTGCAGGATATAGGCTTGGGCTACATTAAGTTAGGTCAGCCGTCGAGTACTCTCAGTGGCGGTGAAAACCAACGTGTCAAGCTGGCAACCGAACTTGCCAAGCGAGATACGGGTAAGACACTCTTTATCCTCGACGAACCCACGACCGGTCTTCATTTCGAGGACATCAAGGTATTGCTCAAGACTATCAACAAGTTGGTCGATAAGGGTAACACCATGATCATCATCGAGCATAACCTCGATGTCATCAAGAGTGCCGACCATATCATCGAGTTGGGTCCCGAAGGTGGCCGCGAGGGTGGCGAGATCATGGCATACGGCACTCCCGAGGAGGTTGCCATGTGTGACACGCCGACTGCACGTTTCCTCCGCGACGAACTCCCGGCAAAGAAATAATACAGCCACATATCTTCTCTGCCATTTCCGGACGGATGATAGCAAGTGTTGCAATCTGTCATTTCATGGCAAAGGAAATTAATGGCTATATATTTTGTGTAATCCCTCAAAAATGCTATTTTTGCGTAACACACCCAAAACTGACAAAATCAATTTATAATAACAATGAGAAAGAATATTGTAGCAGGTAACTGGAAGATGAACACCACCCTCGACGAGGGCGTGGAGTTGGCAAACGACATCAATACCCTTCTTAAGGATAAGAAAGCTAATTGCGAGGTTATCGTTTGTGTTCCTTTCACTCACCTCACTTCTGTAAACGCTGTCCTCGAGCCCGAACTCGTAAAGTTGGGCGCAGAGAACTGCTCAGAGCACGATAAGGGAGCCTATACCGGCGAGGTTAGCGCCTCTATGGTAAAGTCTACCGGTGCCGAGTATGTAATCCTCGGTCACAGCGAGCGTCGCCAGTACTTTGGCGAGAACAATGAGCAGCTTTTGGCAAAGACCAAGCTTGCTCTCGCCAATGATCTCAAACCTATCTTCTGCGTAGGTGAGGTTCTTGAGGAGCGCGAGAATGGCACTTACAACGATGTAGTCCGTTCGCAGGTTGAGGCTCTCTTCGAGCTTTCTCCCGAAGATTTCGGCAAGATCGTAATCGCTTACGAACCCGTTTGGGCTATCGGTACAGGCAAGACCGCTACTGCAGAGCAGGCTCAGGATATGCACGCTCACATCCGCAAGGTTATCGAGGATAAATATGGCAAAGAGGTTGCAGACAATACTTCTATCCTCTACGGTGGCAGCTGCAAGCCCTCAAACGCCAAGGAGATATTCTCAAAGCCCGATGTAGACGGTGGTCTGATCGGTGGTGCAGCCCTCAAGGCTGACTCTTTCATGGGCATCATCGAGGCTTTTGATTGATAAGGACGTTCGATTGAAATTAACGGTCCCCGTCCCTGAGTGGATGCTTGCGGACTTAAGTTGTAACTTACTGAATACGGTATGAGAATCGTTATTCGTAAATACATAGTTGTAGCCATGATATTGCTGAGTGTCAGCAATATCATGGCTCAATCTGTTTCTACAGCCGAAAGCGAGGAGGAGCGCAGCAAGGCTCTCAGCCGCATTGAGACCGAGTCTGACAACCGCATTGTCTTCGATATACCGGACTGGATTGTACGCAATCTGTTCTCCGACAAGGATCAACCCAAGAAGGCGAGTCATGAGGTCACTCTCCACCCCGGCATCAACAAGCTTGCCGGCTACCGTATCCAGATATTCAGCGACGGTCGCAACCAGACCACTCTCGAGAAACGTGCCCGCGCCCGCGGCAATGCCGTCGTGGCCCGCTTTCCTAAATACCGCGGACAGGTTTACACCCAGTCGGCGGCTCCTAACTGGTATACTCGTATCGGCAACTTCAAGAGTCAGGCTGAGGCCTCTGCGGCTCTCCAGGAGTTGAAGAACGCTTTCCCCGAATATGCCGGGGAGATGCGCGTGGTACGTAGTCAAATAATGATAATAAAATAACGTGGGAAGAAAATTAACTCATGATCCCCAATTAGTCCAGGAATTAGCTTCGCATTACGAGGCTATTATCCGGCTGATCGGAGAAGATCCGCAAAGAGAAGGTCTTCTCAAGACTCCCGAGCGTACCGCCAAGGCGATGCTTGACATCACACGCGGCTACCACGAAGATCCGCTGAGCGTGGCCCGTCAGGCTATCTTTGAGTATGGCGGCTCGCAGATGGTGATTGTACGCAATATTGAGTTTCACAGTATCTGTGAACATCATTTATTACCTTTCTTCGGCAAGTTGTCGATAGGGTATATCCCCAAAGGTAAGATGATAGGATTATCCAAACTGGCGCGCATCGTCGAATCATTCGCACGCCGTCTGCAGGTACAGGAACGCCTCACCGCCCAGGTGTGTCATCTCCTTGCCGAGGCGATGCCGACCGAAGGAGTGATAGTATCATGCACCGCCGAACATCTCTGCATGAAGATGCGCGGTGTCGAGAAACAATCCTCGGTAACCTCCACCTTGGAATACTGCGGCAAGTTTGAGGATGACCGCCATCTCCGCTCCGAATTCCTCCGCCTTTGCTCCATGTAAGGCAATCTAAAATTGTATTGGAGCTTTCCTATAATCGTTTAGCTACTAAAAACTAAACACCAAAAACTAAAAACACTCTTAAAACTAAAAACTAAACACTTAAAACTAAATACTAACCCCATGAAAAAACATAATTTCTACGCAGGACCCAGCATCCTGACTCCCGAGACTATCAAACAGACTGCTGATGCCGTTATCAACTTCGCTGACACAGGACTATCCCTGCTCGAGGTTTCTCACCGTAGCAAGGAATTTCAGGCTGTCATCGACGAAGCGCAGGCTCTGACCAAAGAGTTGCTTCAGCTCCCCGAAGGGTATCATGTACTCTTCCTCGGCGGTGGCGCAAGCATGCAGTTCTGCATGGTGCCCTTCAACCTTCTCAACAAGAAAGCTGCCTATATCAACACCGGTACGTGGGCTACCAATGCCATAAAGGAGGCTAAGATTTTCGGCGAGGTAGAGGTTCTCGCTTCATCTGAAGATACCAAATTCAACTATATACCCAAGGATTTCGTTATCCCGTCGGATGTTGATTACTTCCACTTCACTTCAAACAACACAATCTACGGTACTGAGATACGTCACGATTTCGATTCTCCCGTACCTGTAGTTTGCGACATGTCGTCCGATATCTTCTCGCGCGTGTTCGACCCGACTAAATATAGCCTGATCTATGCCGGTGCACAGAAGAACCTTGCACCCTCGGGTGTGACCATCGTTATCGTCAAGGAGGATGTTCTCGGTCACGTTCACCGCGAGATTCCGACCATGCTCGATTACCGCACCCATATCAAGAAAGGTTCAATGTTCAACACTCCCCCGGTACTCCCTATCTACAGCGCATTGATGACGCTCCGTTATTACAAGGAGCAGGGTGGTGTCAAGGAGATGGAACGCCGTGACCTCGAGAAGGCAGCAATCCTTTACGATGAGATCGACCGCAACAAACTCTTCATGGGCACCGTAGCCGAGGAGGACCGCTCTATCATGAACGTATGCTTCGTGATGAATCCCAACTATGCCGAACTCGAGAAGGAGTTCATGGAGTTCGCCACTTCCAAGGGCATGGTCGGCATCAAGGGTCACCGCTCAGTCGGAGGTTTCCGCGCTTCTCTCTACAACGCACTGCCCAAATCGAGCGTAGAGGCTCTCGTAGAGTGCATGAAGGAATTTGAGGCTAAACATTAATTAGAGAATCAAGCATCAAATTCGATATTAAGTTGCTAAACATTAATCGTATAATGCTATGAAGATATTGGTATTTACAGAGAAACCGTTTGCACCGGCCGCTGTCAAGGCTATTCAGAACACTGTCGACGCTGCCGGTCAGGATCTTGAATTGGTTGAATACGGTACTCGCGCTGACCTCCTTGAGGCTGTCAAGGATGCCGCCGGACTTATTGTCCGCTCGGACAAAATCGACGCTGAGGTTATGGACAATGCTCCGGAACTGAAGGTGATTGTCCGTGCCGGTGCCGGTTACGATAATATTGACCTTGAGGCTGCCACCAAGAGGGGTATCTGCGTGATGAACACTCCCGGACAGAACTCTAACGCTGTCGCCGAATTGGTTTTCGG
>CAZAWP010000150.1:0-5018 GCA_964488855.1 uncultured Sangeribacter sp. | reverse complement strand
TATCCGATTCCATTAGCAATTTGTGTGCAATTGCACACAAATTGCTAATGGAATTTATTGTGTATATAAATGTCTGTAGGTCTGATAATTTGGGCTTTAAATATTTTTTCATTAGATTTGTATTAGCAAATTGTGTGCAATTGCACAGAGATTGATAATAGGATGATTATTAAACGCGAAAACTATCTTAAAAAACTCATATCCGTTCAACATAACGGTATGATTAAAATAATAACCGGAATCAGGCGTTGCGGAAAGTCTTTCCTGCTTTCCACTCTATATGCCGATTGGTTGAGAGAACATGGGATTGATGAGAAACATATAATAATTATCAATCTCGAGGATCGACGTAACCGCGAACTACGTGATCCCGACAAACTTCTTGACTACATAGATGCGCGACTCGACGATGATTCGATGCACTATATAATGATTGATGAAATCCAACATGTACCTGAATTTGAAGATGTGCTCAACAGCTACCTCGGAATGAAAAATGCCGACGTGTATGTCACGGGTAGCAATGCACGGTTTCTCGCCAAGGATGTAGTGACCACTTTTAGAGGACGCGGGTTTCAGATTCATGTTAATCCACTAGCCTTTAGCGAATATTTACCGGCTTCGGGGCTCAGTAAGGAAGATGGTTTGACACAGTATATGTATTACGGTGGATTGCCTCAGGTTGTACTTCTCAAAGAAGATGAGGAGAAACGCGATTACCTTAAGGATTTATTTACCAATACTTATGTCAAGGATATCGTAGAGCGTTACAACATAAAGCATACTGAAATGCTCGACGAACTCCTTAATATACTTGCATCAGGTATCGGAGCACTAACTAATCCTACCAAATTAGCCAATACCTTTGAAAGCGTCCATCATGAGAAAATCCACCGGATGACTCTTTCCTCCTACTTGGAGTATCTGCAGGATGCCTTTATTACCGAGAAGGCGGAACGATATGATATAAAGGGGAAGAAATATATCGACAGTTCATATAAATATTATTTTACCGACAATGGTCTGAGAAATGCGCGTCTCAATTTCCGTCAGGTTGAACGATCGCATATCATGGAGAATGTCATCTATAATGAATTGATATACCGAGGATTCAGTGTCGATATTGGTGTCGTCCCCGTACAATCCATGTTAGCCGGGGAACGGAAACGGTCTCAATTAGAGGTGGATTTTGTATGCAATAAGGGGTACCAACGTTACTATATTCAGCCCGCCTTGGAATTACCAACGGATGAGAAAATCCGTCAGGAATTGGCATCCCTGCGCAATATTGATGACTCGTTCAAAAAAATCGTAGTCGTGGGAACGCATCAGCCTTTATATGTAAATGATGACGGTTTTACGATAATGAGTATCTATGATTTCCTGCTAAACCCCAATTCCCTCGACGTATAATCTTGAAATTGACCATAACCGGATAAACAGCGTTTAAATCTAAGACAAAACAGAGCCTGACGAGATGACCGTCAGGCTCTGTTACTATGTATTTAGCCTTTGCCGGGTGGGCTACCGCGTTTGCACTTAGGCTATATTGGCTAAAAATGTTAGCTATAGCCAGCTTGGCGAAGGCTGTGGGGACGAGGGTTATTTGAAGGCGAAGCGGATGGTGCGCTCGTACTTCTCGCCCTTGCGCAGGAGCTGCGAGGGGAAGGCGGGATTGTTGGGAGCGTCGGGGAAACCCTGCATCTCGATTGCCACGCCGTCATAGTCCTCGTAGGACTTGCCCGAGTTGTTGGCAGGCGAGCCGGCAAGCCAGTTACCCGTGTACACCTGCACACCCGGCTGGTCTGTGCCTACAACGAGTGTGCGACCGCTCTTGGGGCTGTGGAGAGTGACAACATCCTCGATCATCGTACCCTCGGCGGGAGTGTCGATGACCCAGCAGTTGTCATAACCCTTACCGTAACGCAGTGCATCGAAATCCGCCTTGATGTCACGACCGATTGTCTTGGTTGTGCGGAAATCCATCGGAGTACCCTCTACATCAGCCATAACGCCCGTAGGAATCAAAGTGTCATCTGTGGGAAGCCACTTAGATGCCTTGATCTGCATCTCATGGTCGAACACCGAACCGGCATCGGCACCCTCGAGATTCCAGTAGGCATGGTTGGTGAGGTTTACAACGGTATCCGCGTCACTCTCGCCCTCAAAGCGGAGAGTGAGCACATTGTCGTTGCTCCAGGTGTAGACAGCCTTCATGGTGAGGTTGCCGGGGTAGTTCTCCTCGCCATCCTTGGCGCGATAGGTGAACTCCACACCGTCGGCAAGCTCGCGGGCCTCCCAGTTCTGATTCTGGAAACCCTCCGGACCACCGTGAAGTGCATTGGGACCATTATTGATGGCGAGCTGATAAGTCTTGCCGTCTACCACCAAGTGACCCTTGGCGATACGGTTGGCGTAACGACCCGGGCATTTGCCCAAGCACGGACCGTCAGCGATATAGTCGGCGGCGTTGGCGTACGACAGGCAGACATTCTCGATCTTGCCGGCCTTGTCAGGCACCTCGACAGCGACGATGCCGGCACCCATGGTCGAGAGTACCACCACGCCACCCTTATCGTTCTCAAGGCGAAACCATGTGATCTCACCCTTGGGTGAGGGGAATGTTGATTTAGTGATCTTCATAATAAATCAATCCACTGATTAGTCAGCCCATTCCTCATCCTCAGCCACGCGACGAGCACCGTCAGAGATAACTACATCGTAGATCTTGGGCTCGTGACCGTATTTGTCAGCGAATTTCTTCTTCACAACGTCGATGAAATCATCGTGAAGGTCATTCTTGACGAGGTTGATGGTACAACCGCCGAAGCCACCGCCCATGATACGAGAACCGGTTACGCCCAGAGTCTTGGCAACGTCATTGAGGAAGTCGAGCTCCTCGCAGCTTACCTCATAGTCCTTGGAGAGACCGTCGTGAGTCTCATACATCTTCTTACCTACAGTCTCATAGTCGCCGGCGTTGAGAGCGTCGCAGACATCGAGCACACGCTGTTTCTCCTCGATGACGAATTTAGCGCGGAAGTAATCCTCGGCAGTGATCTGATCCTTGATGGAATCGAGCTGCTCCATAGTTGCATCACGGAGAGTCTCGAGGTTGAGGGCCTTGGCAACGCGCTCGCAAGACTCGCGACGACGGTTGTAGGGAGAATCCTTAAGTTCATGCTTAACGCGAGAGTCTACGAGGACGAGACGGTAGTCGCTGGGGTTGAAGGGGAAATACTCATACTCCATCGAGCGGCAGTCGAGACGCATCAGGTTACCCTTGCGGCCGAATACAGAAGCGAACTGGTCCATGATACCGCAGTTTACACCGCAATAGTTGTGCTCAGTAGACTGACCGATCTTGGCGAGCTCGAATTTGTCGATAGTGTTGTCGTTAAAGAGGTCGTTGAGAGCGAAAGCGAAGCAAGACTCGAGGGCAGCCGATGAGCTAAGACCTGCACCTAAGGGTACGTTGCCGGCAAATACAGCATCGAAACCTTTGACAACGCCGCCACGTTTCTGGATCTCGCGGCAGATACCGAAGATGTAACGTGCCCATGACTGAGAGGGAGCATCCTCCTCCTTGAGACCGAACTCAGCGTACTCGTCAATATCTATTGAGAAAACGCGAACCTTGTCAGTGCCGTTGGGACGGATCTCGGCTGCGATCACCTTGTCGATTGCGCCGGGGAATACGAATCCACCGTTATAGTCAGTGTGCTCACCGATGAGGTTGATACGGCCTGCTGAGGCATACATGGTACCGGCGGGTTCGCCGAATTTCTCTTTGAATACTTTTTCGATTGTAGCTTTCATGATTGTTATATTTAATTAATTAACTTCAAAATTAAGTTTTGCACCCTTTACACCCGGGGCCGTCACCTCGAGCTGCATGTCGCCCGGTGTCTCCCCGGACTGTACTATCACTGTGGCGGCTCCCGAGAAGAGATCCATCACCGGAAGATGGAACTGCCTTACAGAAGTGGGGTCGCCGTTGGCGGTGGCGCGGAACTTCCCCGCTCCTTTCACCTTGAAACGCACCTCGCGTTCGTCGGTCGGTACGATGTTGCCATCCTTGTCAGCAACCTGTACGGTCACGTATGCCAAATCGTCACCGTCGGCACGGAGTTTGGTACGGTTAGGTGTTAGCACGAGGTGGTGGGGTTTGCCGGCGGTGCGGACAGTCTTGCGACCGGTCTCGCGACCCTCGGCATCGTAAGTGACGGCTGTCACCTCGCCCGGCTCGTAGACGGTCTCGTTCCACATCAGACGGTAACGGGTGGCGTGTGTCGAATCGTTCTTCTCGCGCATACCCTGACTCTTTCCGTTGATGAAGAGTTCGGCGCGCGGTGAGTCGGTATATACGAAGACCGGCGTCACTTCGCCCTCGCGACCCTCCCAGTTCCAGTGAGGGAGGATATGGAGTGTCGGCTCGTTGGTGTTCCACTTCGAACGGTAGAGATAGTAACGATCCTTGGGGATTGAGGCAAGGTCTATTATGCCGAAATAGCTGCTGTGCGAGGGCCACGTGTCGGTATCGTAGGGCGTCGGCTCACCTAAATAGTCGAAACCCGTCCATACGAACTGACCGATATTGTAGTCGAGGTCATCATCAGCGACAAAATCATCATCGGGGATATTGCTCCAGTAGCAATATTCGGTATCGTAGGAGTTGGAATGGAGGTCATCGCGCATGATATGCTTGCCCCACTGTATAGGGAAATAGTATTTGCCGCGCGAGGAGACTGTCGAGGCTGTCTCTGTACCTAAGAGGAGATTCTGCGGCAGACGGGGGAAAGCCCGCTCGTAGCGGTCTACCTTATAATTGAAGCCGGGGATGTCGAGGGCGGCTGCAAAACCGTTATATACAACATCGTTAAAGCGATCCATACCGCAGGTCACCGGGCGCGTCGGATCCTCCCGATGTGCGATGTCCTGAAGAAATACCAACTCGGCGATGCCGTCAGGACTCGACTGTGAGGGCACCTCATTACCGATCGACCACATCACCACAC
>CAZAWP010000149.1:0-5080 GCA_964488855.1 uncultured Sangeribacter sp. | reverse complement strand
GAAAAAAAGAAGCGCAGGAATCTGTATCCGTTACCGTTCTTCCATCTGAGGCTTCTCGCATTGCCTAACCAAAGTCGAACGGCAACGCAGAAGCCCGCGCTAGTATATGTAATATTGGCATTCAGATTATTGCCTATAATGGCAAAGTCCGAATGCTATACATTACACAACTAAGGGCATCTATCGTTGCACTATTCTTGACTTTGGTTTTGAAATTTTGCGAGAATTTCAGATGGTCAAGAAGAAGCGAAGATAAACGCTATTTTTAATTATAAGAAAATTCTTTATATCATCAGTATTACATACTATAAATACGAATAGTATATAACCATGGAATGATATAATGTATAGCAAATTTAATATAATTTCCTAATAAAATCAATAGTGTCAAAATAATACATAGATAAATATTCGTTCTATTTATTTACACAGAATTTTCCTAAGTAATTATGTGATTCTATCTTTGTCCTACTGTTGTTTGCGACGTATTGTTATTATTGCAAGAATAAAAATTACGGAGGCGCATATCAGCATTGCGGTCATGGTGGAGCGTAAAATATCGCCGATTCCTACTATCGGGGAGATAATGCCACCAAATAGAAATCCCATCGCGCCAAAAATCGCCGAGGCGCTACCTATATATGATCTTCCCTCTGACATGGCGAGGGTGGTCGAGGCGGTGAAAAGATACCCGACTCCGGTGAGAATCAATAGGGTGGCAGCCTCATAGATAATGAAGGTATCATATATACTACATATTATGAACTGACATAAGGCAGTTGCCAATAGCAATATACTGCCAACCATTGCAGCTTTTTGACTATGCTTGATTTTCACCGATAAACCTGATCCGACACCTATAAAGACTGAATTTATGGCGAAGCAGATGGAAAATACCAACGGCGAATAACCGTAATGGTTCTGGATGATAAAAGCGGCAGACGATATGTATGCAAAGAGAATGGCGCACCCGAATGCATACATGAGTACATATACTATATAGTATGGTAGACGGAAAAGCTTAATGAATGATCCGAACGTTTTCAACAATCCTTCACCCGTTCTCTTTTCTATCGGATGAGATTCCCTGAAAACAATGCACATTAAAACAAGTAACACACCGATCCCAAGAAGAACCAGGAAGATACCTTGCCAACCTGTAAAAGTAGATACTACACCACCGACTACGGGTGAGATAACCGGTGCTATACTGTTAATAGCACCTATAATTGCCAGTATTTTTGCGAGTTCGCGTCCTGAATAATAATCCGTCGCTATCGAGCGGGACAAAACAATGCCTCCCGCGCCACCTATGCCCTGAAACAGACGGCATATGTTGAACCATTGCATAGTCGGTGAAAAAATAATAACCACCGTTGATACGATAAAGAGTATCATCGAGACAATAAGCACAGACTTACGGCCGTACTTATCACTTAGGGGACCGAAAAACAATTGACCTGCGGCAAGTCCGACAAGGCTCATGGTCAATCCTAATTGAGCCGTGGAGGGAGCGCAGTTAAATATTTCCGCCATCCCGGGTAACACCGGCAGGTACATGTCGGTGACAAAGGGACCGAATGCGGACAGCATCCCTAAAAAAACCAAAAGAAATATTAGATACCTTTTCCCAAAGTTCTCTTTTACATTATCCATGTATATTTGTAATGATTAGTATAGTTAATCCTTCTTATCTGTTGAAGAGTATGGCTTCTCAGCTCTTTCTCTTGAATTGAAAACTTCTTATCTTATACTGTAAAAGTACTGTGAAAGCATGTCTTTACAGCTTTTATCCTTGAAACGTACGATACGTCAGCACTTGATGACCAAGCCGTCGTAGGCGGGGTAGACGTTGGGTGGGAGACGCTTCTCAAGATCTTTGTGGAACCCCATCTCGTGGTTGAAATGCGTAAGATAGGCACGCTTCGGTTTTACGTCGGCTATCAATTCCAATGACTCCTCCAAATTGAAGTGGGCGAAATGAGGTTTGTCGCGCAGCGAATTGACGATGAGCACATCGAGGTCACGCAGCTTGTCCCTTTCGCTTTCCGCAATCGTCTTGGCATCGGTGACGTATGCGAAATTACCGATTCGGTAACCCCAGATGGGAAGTTTGCCGTGCAATACGTCGATCGGAGTAATCTTTACGCCGTTGATGGTAAACTCGCTACCATCCACTATCTTCATATCAAATGTCGGTACACCGGGATATAAATGTTCGCGGAAGCAGTAATCGAGGCGTGCCCTGAGATCTCTGTCCACGTCACTGCGAACGTAGAGCGGTAACGACTTCTGCAGGCAGAATGGACGAAGGTCATCAATGCCACCCACATGGTCGTAATGGCTGTGGGTGATGAGAACTGCATCTACGTCATATATGGCGGCATCAAGAGCCTGCATGCGAAGATCCGGAGATGCGTCGATGAGGAGGCGCAATTGCTGTGTCTCTACATATACAGATGCGCGACGGCGCTTATCTTTAGGGTCAGTCGAATGGCAGACATCACAGTCGCAAGTCATCTCCGGAACTCCCTTGGATGTCCCGGAGCCTAACACTGTAATAGTGGTAGTCGTGTCTATGTAATTGACCTCAGGCTGAAGGTTAATGAGGAACTTCTTGCGGACTGCACGGCGAACCCTCTCTGCCAACTCCTTGACATCATGTGCGGTTGCATTGCCGGTGTTTACAATTACCAACGGTTGTTTCTCATTAACCTTGGCACCTCCTACGGCCACACCCTTCATTCCTGCCTGATCTATCAGCCACGCTGCCGAAATCTTGACACGACTATCGTTATCGTTCTCGTTATCATCGACAGGATGCACCGGAATATCCATGCCGGCATGTTTCTGTATCTCGGCGTGGAACCACCGGTCGATAACAGGATTCTTGAAGAAACTGCCGGCATTGCCCATGACACGGGGATTGGGAATCTTCGAATCACGAATCTTCACAATCTCGTCGGCAATCTCGGTGAGCGTAGGCTCGTGATCCAAACCCTCCACAAACTTGCGTACAGGTCCGTAGTGAAGAGTCCGTGGCACACCGTCAGGGTTTAATTTGAAGGCTACACGGATGACAGCATAGCGGTTCTTACCCTCATGTTTAAAGACACTGTCGCGGTAACCGTAATTACATTGGTCTACGCTGAACTGTACCGTCTTACGTTCGATAAGGTCGAAACATTCGACCGAATGAATCACGTCACAAACCTCGACCCCGTATGCCCCAATGTTCTGGACTGCCGAAGCACCTACTTCCCCGGGGATGCCGGCAAGGTTCTCCACCCCCGCATAATTGTGGGCGATGGCGTCACGCACAAAATCGTTAAACGTCTCACCACCTCCGACAATGGCATACACAGTATTTTCATCCTTACGGTAATATTTGATGCCTTTGATTGCGGAGTGCAATATCAATCCATCGTAGTCCGAGAGAAACAGAAGGTTTGACCCTCCGCCGATATGCAGGACCTCATTGTCAAGAAATACCGGAGCACGTGAAATGCGCAGCAGATCACGCTCCGACGCATACTCGGCGAAGTAACGGGTCTTGACCTTTATGCCGAAAGTGGTAAGATGTGTTATGTCGTAATTTTCGATAAATTCCATGTTTAGTGAGCTTGATAGAGGGTTTATTTACGGTAGGAGACAAGGAGTCCATCCTGAAAGCGGAGATAGGAGCCATCGGGATAATGCCATAGATTTACCACACGATCCCAGTCGTGACCCTCGTCGACATCGCTCGGATTGCCCCATGCCAGACGACATTCCTCTTTGGTCATGCCTATCTTGACGTTGCCGCGGCGGATTGATTCCCAATGTTCGTCGCTGATCGACTCATACCGCTTCCGCGGGTCTGTGAGGAAGAACATTGCCTCAAAGGGACGACTCTCGACACCGGTAGTCTTCATGTTGATAAATATACCTGCCTTCTGCGCATACTGATCGCTGAAGACAATCTCAAGCGGGAAAACGTTGTTTCCCGGGACAACTCCCGCCACGGTAACCTGTTCGAAGCGTCTGCCGTTGAACGGATTCCCATCCTGGTCATACCATAACGGGCTGCGTGTATATAGTGTACGTCCTGCCAACAGACGGTCTGCATTGCTGATGGTGTTCACATCAATTATCATAGGCAGGTCGACAGCACTTATCGTTTTCACTTCTGCCTCGTTTTTGCCGGTGGCATAAGTGCAGGGTGTGCCATCTACAGTAAAGTTTAAGATCGCTTCTTTATCACCGGCAGGGTTTTGCTGATAACTGACCCCGTCAAAGAGCATCGTGCGCCCCTTCATATCGAAATCTGCAGGATCGGTTTTTCTGCCGTTGGGATTATAGATTAATGAGGCACGACTATCGGCAACGATAAACTCCCTTCCGATATCCCATTTGTCGAGGGTGGGGATTTCAAGCGAATCAATCAGGAGCTGTTCGGGACTGCGCTTGAGTATCTGCATGTCGCTTTTGGACAGATGGATAGTCTTGGTGGATTCTATGCCTGTGTTGCAACTGCCCATAAGTATAGCCACGATTAGGGATGCTAATGTTGATAGCAAGGATATACCCGATTGTTTGCCGTTATTCGCGCGCGTACTTATATTAATGTGAAAATAATTCTTCATATATAATTGGAGGAGAGTATATGGTGGTGGGAGAGTGGTCGATATTCCGGAGTGTAATAATCAAGAGAATATCACTACAAATATAAGAAAAATAAGTGATTGTTAGAAATCAACGGCGATGAAGTGATGATTAGGTCTAATTTCGATGGCGTGTAACTAATTAAATTTTAGAGTGATATGAAAATTGCGCAACAAATATTGAAAAATAATTTGGAAAAAATGAAAAAAGGTATTAACTTTGCAACCGCAAAAAGGGGTTAAGGCGTATGCTTGTCATACGCAGATGGCGGGATAGCTCAGTTGGTTAGAGCGTCGGATTCATAACCCGGAGGTCTCGAGTTCAATTCTCGATCCCGCTACAAAGGTGCGCAGTAATGCTGCGCACCTTTTGTTTTGTGTCAATGACGAAAATATTTTGAGAGTTTATTAAATAATTGGTATCTTTGCTAATAAGT
>CAZAWP010000148.1:3725-5140 GCA_964488855.1 uncultured Sangeribacter sp. | reverse complement strand
TTATTTTTGGAGGCGGAGGGAGGCAGCGAGGATGCGCGACATCGCCGTGCGGATGTTGTCGTCGCTCGTGGCGTACGACAGACGCAGGTACCCCGGCAGACTGAACGCCGAACCATCGACCGTCGCCACATGTGCCTCCTCAAGCAGATACATCACATAGTCGGCTGACGACTCAATGACACGGTCACCGACATGCGTGCCGATATATGCCGACACCTCCGGGAAGAGATAAAACGCACCCTGCGGCTCATTGACGATCCAACCGGGGATGGTGCGCGCCAACTCAACGATGAGGTTGCGGCGGCGCTCAAAAGCCTCGCGCATCGTCTCGATGCAATCCTGCGGTCCACGGTAGGCAGCCTCCGCAGCCTTCTGCGCTATCGACGACGCTCCCGATGTATACTGTCCCTGAAGTTTGGTCACAGCCTTGGCGATCGCCGTCGGAGCAGCCACGTAGCCGATACGCCACCCCGTCATCGCGTAAGCCTTGGACACACCGTTGATGATCGCCACCCGGTCACGGACACCCTCAAACTCAGAGATGCTGTGTACCTTCCCCACGAAATTTATGTGCTCATATATCTCGTCGGCGACAATCAGAATGTCGGGATACTCCGCGAGTACTTCGGCGAGAGCCTTGAGTTCGTCGTAGGAGTAAATGGCACCCGTAGGATTGCAGGGTGAGTTGAGAAGGAACATCCGGCTACGGGGAGTGATGGCGGCGCGCAACTGCTCCGCAGTAATCTTGAAGTCAGAATCAACGCCCGCAGTTATCTTTACCGGAATGCCGCCGGCGAGTTTGATGAGCTCCACATAGCTAACCCAGCAGGGCACGGGGAGGATTACCTCGTCGCCCGGATTGATGGTGGCAAGGATGGTGTTGGCAAGTTCCTGCTTGGCGCCGTTGCCGACAACGATTTGGTCAGGAGTGAAAGAGATATTGTTCTCAGTGCGGAGTTTGTCGCAGATGGCCTCGCGCAGAGACAGATAGCCCGGCACGGGAGTATAGCGCGAATAATTCTCCTCGATGGCGCGCTCGGCGGCGTGCTTGATAAAATCGGGAGTGTCGAAATCCGGCTCACCAACCGACATATTGATTACATCGATACCCGCGCGCTTTAGGTCGGCGCTCTTCTGTGACATCGCTAACGTAGCCGAAACGGCAAGATTGTTTACTCTTTCTGATATCTGCATGATATATCGGTTTGAAGCTGGTTACTATTGTCAGGATACTAACGAGGAGAGGCTCCCCGCCGGTTTCCCTATGCGAATATAATAAATTTTGGCTGTAATTTCTATTTAGATATGTTTTAGTTTTAGATTGCTGTCAAAAAATTATTATATTTGGCATCTCAGAGGGTAATAACAATAATATTCTCCGGGGTAATAACAATAATATTCTCAGAGGGTAATAA
>CAZAWP010000148.1:0-3625 GCA_964488855.1 uncultured Sangeribacter sp. | reverse complement strand
GGGTAATAACAATAATATTCTCAGAGGGTAATAATATCAGAGGACAATAAGGTAATATAGAAATAAAAATATATAAGATACTTATGCGCAAGTCGTTGCTTTTTACACTGATTGCACTGGTGCTCATCGTCACCGGATGTAACAAGAATGAACCCAAGGATGTCAGCCAGCTTCTGTCGACAGTTCCGGCAGATGCCTCCTTTGTAATGACCGTCGATCTCGAGGATCTCCTGGAGAAGGCTGGTTGCGAGATAAAAGGGTCGGAGATAGTGCCCGGCGAAGCCGTCAAGCGACTCATCGCCAAAGCCGACACCTCCCGTGAATCGCGCTTTGTCCGCCTGTTCTTTAACGGCGAATCGGGAATAGACCCCACCGTCCTGACAGCATTCTTTGAGGGTGAGAAAAAATACTTCACGGGCGGCCTCGCTGACCCCGATAAATTCCGTAAGAGCATCGCCGAACTATTAGGGGGCGAGTTCGCCACTTCCGACGGTATCGACTACCTCGGCTGTGTGGCACTCAAGGCCAACCAGTTCTGGATTATGTCAGGGCCCTCACCCCGCATCAACGTGGCTGACGTAAACCGGTTCCTCACCCTCGCCGAGGGACAGTCGATACTTGCCGCCGCAGGTGCCGAGAGACTTCAGGAACTCGACCACGACCTCGTGGGGTGGGGTAATATCAGCGGCATGTTGCGTGCCTCCTCTATTGATTTCTCGCAGGCTGCCATGTACCGTGTCGTGCTCGAATCGGTATTTGAAGATGCCAACGCCATCGAGTTTTATGCCGATATCAAGGATGACCGCATGGAGTCGTCGATGACCGTCACAAACTCCAAGGGTAAACTTGCACGGTTCCTGCTCCCCGTCAGCGAGGTCGATATTAAGGCTATCGCAAGCATCGGTGGCAATGCCGACGTTTTGGTCGCTGCCTCGGTGCCGAAGAAGCTCATAAATCATCTCAAGAAACAGTTCGCCGCCGGTAACACCCTTACCGTTATGTCCATATATCTTAATGCATTGAGTTGTATCGACGGTACTGCTGCAATTGCTGCCGAGAATGGCAACAAAGACCTCGCAGGAGTCATCACGACAACCGGCGAGGGCACTACCGAATTATCACAGGCGCTCACCGGCATGATCGATGGCACCGTGACAAAAGATGGTAAATATCTCCGTCTGGCATCCGGCGTGCAGCCACTTACACAGGGTATGCCCGTTAAGGATATGGCTGAATACCTCAAAGGGAGCATGGGTGGCATGGTGGCTCTCTCCGATATGTTTAAGGATGGCGCCTCGGCAGCAAACCCCGCTTTCAGTCACGTTGCCCTAACCCTTCACCCCGACGGCGCCGGCCTTAAAATGGAAGTGAACCTTTATGGTAAGAAAGGTGAAAAACATCTCCTCGTCTCTCTTCTTGAAGATATTTGATCGGTCGAGTAGCATAATGTGATTGGTCATGGAGCGAATTGATAAAATAAGATTGAGTGGCGTTGTACCTGAAGTTTTCAGGCACACGCCACCCTCTTTTTCGGAGATATGGCGCACCGCCGATGTGACCTTCGAGCGCGGTAAGCGCTATATGATCGAGGCTGCCTCGGGCACAGGTAAGTCGTCGCTGTGCGCCTACCTCTTTGGAGCACGTACTGATTACGACGGTGTCATCAGCTTTAACGGCACTGATATACGCACCCTGTCGTTACCCGAATGGCAGTCGATACGCCGTGCAAATATTGCATATCTGGCGCAGGATCCGGCACTATTCCCCGAACTGACCGCCCTGCAGAATATCATGCTCAAGGATTCGCTCACCGGCTGTCTCGGCGAGGCGAAGATACGCGAACTCCTCTCACGCTTCGGACTTGCCGACCGCATGGACTATCCGGCAGGCAAACTCTCGATCGGTCAGCAGCAGCGTGTAGGGCTGATACGTGCCATCGCCCAACCCTTTGACTTTATCCTCCTCGACGAACCCGTCAGTCACCTCGATGAGGCAAACAACCGCCTGGCTGCCGGACTCGTTGCCGAGTATGCCGATCGCTATAATGCCGGTGTGATAGTGACTTCGGTCGGTAACCCCCTGCTTATCGAGGGATGCACTACTCTAAATCTTTGAAGATAAACATGGCGTCAAAACAATTACTCAATAAACTGCTGCATCATAATCTCTCGTCGGGGCGCATCATAGGCTTCGGCGTGGCTGCGCTCTTTGGGCTGACGATTATCATGGCTGCCATACAGTTTTATGTCGACAGCCGTTCACTCTTCGATGACCGAGAGGGATTCCTCAATACCGATTATCTAGTGGTCAATAAACGGGTGACCTCTACAGGCGCTTTCGGTGCCGACCGTCAGGGTTTTACTCCCGAGGAGGTCGCAGACATCGAGCGTCAGCCATGGGTGAGGGGAGTGGCACCCTTTACGGCGGCACATTATCGGGTGCGTGCCTCCATAGCCACGGGGATGCGCGGTCTCTCGACCGACCTCTTCTTCGAGGCAATTCCCGATTCGCTGAGTGACTATAAAGGTGCAGACTGGTACTTTGACACTGAGCGCCCCATGGTGCCGATGGTCATCTCAAAGGATTACCTCGCCCTTTACAATTTCGGCTTCGCCCCCTCCGCAGGAATGCCCAAGCTCACCGAGGGCATCACTTCCGATATACCGCTGCAGCTGACGCTCACCGCCGAAGACGGTTCGAAAACCCTTACTCTGCCGGCACGTATCGTCGGTTTCTCCAATCGTCTGAACACTATCCTCGTCCCCGATGCTTTCATGCAGTGGAGCAACCGTCAGTTAGGTTCGGGCAAGGAGGTCTTGCCCTCGCGGCTCGTTATTGATGTGAGCAAGCCGGGTGATGCTGCGATTAACAGGTATCTTGCCGACCACGATATGGAGCGTGCCGGCGACGGACGAAATTCGCAGGGAGCATTCCTCGTGCGGGTGTTGGCTTCGATTGCGGGTGTGATTGGTCTGGTCATCATGATTTTGGCAGTCGCTATCCTGGTGCTTTCTATCTCGCTGCTGTTGGAGAAGAACCGTCACCTCATCCATCGTCTGCTCAACTTGGGGTATGATGTCGGAGTTATCAGCGCGTTATACAACCGCATAGTCATCCTGACGTCAACAGGTGCGCTGGTATTGGCTGTCGGTATAGTCCTGCTGCTTCGTGGTGCCTATCTGCCGTCGCTGAGTGCGTTAGGTGCGGCGGGTTCTCCGTGGGTGCCGATAATAGTGGGTTGTGCGCTGACAGTGGTGACTATCCTGCTCAACCTGACGCTGATACGGCGCAAGGTACGCTCGGCATGGCGGTAGCGACAGCTTGAAACATCCATGACATGAAACAGTGCCAACATGGAGCAGATGTAGCTTGAGCGGTACAAAATAAGAAATGCGGCTTCCTCACGGAAGTCGCATTTTTGTAAGTTGTATTGTTGTTTTAATGGGGATTGAAGTCCCTGATGTGGGTGGAGATGGATTCGAACCACCGAAGGTATAAACCAGCAGATTTACAGTCTGCCCCATTTGGCCACTCTGGTATCCACCCGAAAGTTTTACAAAGGTACAACAAATTTTCTTTTCCTCCAAAATTATTTCACATTTTATTTTCCGGAGATTGTAAAAAA
>CAZAWP010000147.1:0-5142 GCA_964488855.1 uncultured Sangeribacter sp. | reverse complement strand
CCTTTGGGTTCGCCGAGGGCAGGCACGAAATAACGGGCGTCTCCGAAACCGAAAACGCCATACTTGCTCCATACCCCCGGGTCGGACAGGTTTATATTTACCGGCATGTTGGGTATGCGGTCGTCATCCACGCCGTTGCACCCGCTGAGGGCAACCACAAGAGAAATCAGCGGCAGCAGTATTCTGTCACGGATCGTCATACTAATTTGCCAAACATCCCGGCGGTGTCGTCCACCATCTTCTGCAACGTGCCGCCGATCATAGGCTTGAGCATAGCGGGAATCTGAACGTCGATCTCCACTTTGAGTTCGCTGCTCTCGGCTCCGGCAGGGCGAATATGCAATTTCATTGACAAAGGCACGGGGGAGTTCTCAGCCACGAGGTTAATGAGCGAGGGCTCGATGCAATCAGCCTTGCGCAGAGTCAGTTCACCGACCGGACCCGCAGGGAAAGAGATTGTATCGGAAGTTATGCGTACCTTGTCGAAAACGTCGCGTTTGTCGGCAGGGATCTGATCCATGGGAGCCTTGGCAAGCAAATCGCTGAGGTTCTCCAGGTTTGACAAAAGTTTATAAGCCTCGGCAGCGGAGCGACCGAAGGGTATTTCTTTGCTTGAATATGTAGCCATAATTAACGGGTAGCTGTCACACGACAGTCTGTGTAATTAGAGATTGCGGTTATTGGGAACCCAAACGGCGGGGTCGCGGCGCCAGTCAATCAGCGTCTCGACATCGTCGGGGTGGAGGTATTCTTTTTCGACAGCGACATCAATAAGGGTGCTGAAGTCGGTAAGAGAGACAACGTTGAGGTTCTCGTTGCGGAAACGTTTTATCGACATCGGGAAACCGTAGGTAAACAGCGATATGACGCCTAAGACCTCGCAGCCGGCATCGCTGACGATCTCGGCGGCGCGCGATACGCTTCCGCCGGTGGTGATGATGTCCTCTATCAGCACCACTTTCTGGCGAGGCTTGAGGTTACCCTCAATCAGGTTTTCGAGGCCGTGATCCTTGGGTGTATCGCGTACGAAGGCGAAGGGGAGACCTAAAGT
This sequence comes from uncultured Sangeribacter sp., assembly GCA_964488855.1. Lineage (GTDB taxonomy): Bacteria > Bacteroidota > Bacteroidia > Bacteroidales > Muribaculaceae > Lepagella. The sequence continues at coordinate 4,091 of CAZAWP010000147.1, read as the reverse complement.
GTCGGCTACTATGGCGCCCATGGGGATAGCACCGGTCACGACGCTCACCAAAGCCTGCACACCGGGGAAATTGTCGATTACTGTCTTTGCTATCAATATCTTAATGAAGTTACGGACATCAGGATACGATAATAACCGGCGATGGTCATTATATATCGGAGAATTCCAACCCGAGCCCCATACGAATGGCATGGCCGGCTGTAACTTAACCGCGTTGCTTTGCAGGAGTTTTTCTGCTAAGATTTTGTTTGTATCCATAACTTTATGTTTTAATCCGTGCATACATCCGCACGTGAGTACAAATTTACATCAGCTATATTAAATATCCAAATTAAAGTGACGATAATCTGTGTACTAAATGGTTGTCAGACCTCAATTTATTTGTACCATACCGTGAGCCGGGCGTTAATATTTGTTGATTATCGGATTTTGAGTAAATTTGTGTTATCAGTATCAATCATACAGCGTGAATGGTAAATTTATGTTATCAGGATCAGTTGTTTAGCATGAATGGTTAAAATAAACGATTGTCATGAACGGCGGCAGCGGAGTGGAGGCACGAGGGCGCTCGGTGCGTGATACCTGCATACTGTTGGCGGGGTTAATAGCCGGCATATCAGGTTATGGCGCGGGTTACGGACTTGCGGCAGCCATTTGTGCCGTTATATTAATCGTGATAATGACGGTCGTCTATATCGGCGGTAAGAAAAACGCAGTCCGTGCATGGAGAGTCAGGGGTCTGCCGCCCGTGATTGCCGGTGCGGGGTTCGTGGTGTTGGGTATATTTACCGCATTTCTCAACGAGCGCGACACAGCTTTGCCTCAACCCGTGGAAAATATCGTAGGTGTAGAGGGTAGGGTGATTGAGAAGAGAGTATTATCGACCGGCGAACGCCTGACACTCAAGGTCGAAGAACTCTTCCTAAGTAACGGCTCAGATATAACGCGTAAGAGAATGCGTAATCTTGACATCGAAGTAAGAGCCGGCACTACTGAGGCAAACGTTGATGACAGAATAGTGGTCGGTGGTAAGGTGCGCTCCATACGCGCGAACCGCAACATGCCGGATACATCCTATATAGACAATTATCACCGCAGAGGTATCTTTTATTTCGTCAGAGCGGATGAGGAGGCAATCACCGTTACCGGGCATGTCTCGACCATGGCGGGTTATTCCCACCGGTTACGTGACCGGCTTACAACTTTTATCGAAAAGAGCGGTCTTAATTCCGGTACTTCCCATTTCCTGATTACCATACTGTTGGGTAACCGTGAATATCTGCATAATGAACCGCGTCAATCGTTTGCGGTGGCAGGAGTGTCACATACGTTGGCGTTGAGCGGTATGCATATCTCCATAATCGCGGGACTGCTGTTGGTGCTTTTCTTCCCCCTTACATTGGTGGGGCGTTATAAATGGCAACTCCTTTTAGCTACCATAATGCTTTGGGGATATGTGTTCGTGTCGGGGATGAACCCCTCGACGATCCGAGGGGCGATAATGTTCAGCATCATGACGGGCGGCGTGATAGTGGAGCGACGTAATGAACCTTTGCGCGGTCTTGCCCTCTCCCTTATACTGATACTGATTGTCAATCCGTCAGCCCTCTACAATGTAGGGCTGCAGATGAGCGCCCTCTGCGTGGCGATGCTCATATTTTTTGCGGCACGCTTCAATCCGGTATCGCAGCGCCGTCATCCGTATCTTTATAGAGTGGCGACGTTGCTCTCGGCATCAATATGTGTGTCGGTTTCGCTGTGGGTAGTCAATGCTTTTTATTTCAAAAGCGTGACACCGGCATTCCTGTGGGCAAATCTGGTAATGCTCCCCTTGCTTCCCGTTTATCTTTATTTGGCAATCGTATATCTGATAGGAGTCGCATGTGGCTTAAAAATCGGTTTGATCGGTGATATTTTGAATTTCGGTTTTGAAAAGTTGGAGGTTATTATTAATTTTATAGGTAATGAAAACGCAGTATATTGCGATGTGAGTGCTGCGACGCTATATATCTGGGTAACAGGTGTCATACTCATCGGGGTATATTTGGAGTATCATCGCCGCAAACGATTGCTGTGGACGGGCGGTGCACTGATGATAGCCTCGTTGGTTGTAATGTCGCTCACACCGGTTCAAGCGCCGTTGCTTATAGTCCATGACGGATATGAGGGTATGAGCTTGAGTCTGCATCATAAGGGCAAGACTGACAGTTTTACATTACCGCGGGGGTCGGTCACCGAAACTCAATTACGAGGGCAGACGATAGTGGCTGTCGATATGCCGTGTGATGCCAAGGAGGACCATCCTTTTGATGAGAGGGCGGAAAGTTGTGACATCCTGATAATCGGTGGGGGACATAAGGGTGACCTGAAACGATTGGTGGACCACTACAACCCGAAAAAGGTGGTGGTACATAAATCTGTGCGGCGCAAGCATGAGGGTGAACTCTATCAAGAAGCAAAAGCGCTCGGCAGAAGGTTGCATTCGCTCAGAAATGACGGCCCGCTGAGGTTGCGTATCTCGGACGCCGGACTATCGGAGGACTGAGGAAATCAATCAATGCGAGGGTGAATAATACTCACGCTGATGTAATCAAAAATACTCTCACTAATCTAAATCAAAAACATACTTGAAATAATATAATCAATTATGATAGAAGAGATTCTGAAGTTCAACCGTGAGTTTGTAGCCAACGGTGACTATAAACGTTATGAGACATCGAAATATCCCGACAAGAAGATAGCAATCGTGACCTGTATGGATACACGGTTGGTTGAGCTGCTTCCGGCGGCGTTGGGTATCCGTAACGGAGATGTAAAGATGATCAAGAATGCGGGCGGCACCATTACCAATCCGTTTGATTCGACGATGCGTTCGCTATTGGTGGCGGTCTACGAACTCGGTGTGGAGGAAATCATGGTAATCGGGCATACCAATTGCGGAGTGCAGGGGATGAATGCTCACGAGATGCTCGAACTCATGCGGCAACGCGGTATCGATGACGAACACATCACTCTCATGCGCCATTGCGGTATCGATCTCGATAGCTGGTTGCACGGCTTTGATGACGGTGAGACGGCTGTCAATGAGACGGTTGATCTTATCAGCAATCATCCGTTGATGCCCAAGGATATTCGCGTAGCCGGTTATATAATGGACTCGGTTACGGGATGTCTTGAGAGGGTCAAGGTAGATTGAGTCAGAGGTAGCTCAGGATGGTCTCGGTGCAATCCGTAGCGGGGTCAAGAGGGATGATCTCGGTGTCGCGCTTATACCAGGTCATCTGCTTCTTGGCGTATACGCGTGTGTTCTTCTGGATGCGCGCCACAGCGGTGTCGAAATCCATTTTGCCGTCGAAATACTCGAACATCTCCTTGAGCCCCACGGTGTTGAGGGAGTTCAGATGCCGCAGGGGATAGACTGCGCGTGCTTCGTCGACGAGACCGTCACGTACCATCTGCTCCACGCGCGTGTTGATGCGGTTAAACAATACCTCGCGCCCGGGGGCAAGCATGAATTTGAGGATCCGGAAGGGTCGCTCGGTCTTATTGCCGGAAAGGAGTGAAGAATAGGGTTGCCCTGCCGTCAGACTTATCTCTACGGCGTGAAATATCCTTTTAAGATTATATGGATCGACGCTTGTGGCGTAAGCGGGATCCAGTTCGACTAACCGGCTTTTAAGCCAGATGTCGCCATGACTTTTCCACTTCGCCGTCAAGGACTCCCGTAGTTCGGCGGGGACGGTCGGCAATGTGTCGATGCCGTGGCAGAGGGCATCGACGTACATCATGGAGCCGCCACACACGACGGCTACATTATGCCGCTCGAACAACCGGGAGGCAATCTGCAGTGCATCTGTCTCAAACTGCGCGGCGCTGTAATAGGCATCGAGGGGGAGCATGCCGATAAGGTGATGCGGGACGGCTGAGAGTTCGGCGGGTGTAGGCATGGCGGTGACAATGGGTATGCCGTGATATATCTGCCGCGAATCGGCAGATATGATCTCGGTCTGCAAGCGCTTCGCCACATCAATTGCAAGGGCCGACTTACCTGAAGCAGTCGGCCCTGTTATTACTATTAGTGTCGGATTTGT
>CAZAWP010000146.1:0-5260 GCA_964488855.1 uncultured Sangeribacter sp. | reverse complement strand
TTACCACCAGTAGTCGTAGGAACGGAATACTTCCTCGCGGTCCTTATCCAACTCGGGATTGAGGCGCGATTTATAGGGTGCATAAATCATATACTGCTTCAGGTTGGGGCGCTGATTTACCGACACGTAGAAGGAGTAGATGTGAATAAACAGCAGGGGCGAAAAAAATAAAACCCACCCTATAAAATTCAGCTTGAGTTTCTTGCGACCGAGTTTCAGTGGTGTATAGACCCAGTCGGCGACAATGAGGAACGCGAAGGGGGCGAAATAGTTGTTGTAGCGGTGGAAGATGGCAATAGCCAAGGTCACGAGCGCCATATAGATGTTCCACATCGTCATATATTCCTCCTTGACCATCGCGGTTCGCTCGCGCTTGTTCTTGATCTTCTTGACCACCCTACCCTTCTGCATGAAGTAGAGTGCCAGGAGTGGATAGACCGCAAACTTAAGCAGGTATCCGATCATACCCTTTATGTTGAGCATTGACGAACCCAACTCGTTCTCGCTGTAGGTATTGGCTCGCTCGGTGACGGTCTCGTTGATGGAGAGAACCTGGATGACCTCAAAAAACACCTTGTACAGACCGAAACTGAGCACGAGCAGTCCGGCACACAGGAAGACGGTGCGCTGCCCGAAGATAAAGATATTGCGTATACCCTTTATCCAGAATATCGGCACCAACATCGTCACTATCGCCGAGATATGGAAGCCGAACGACAGGAAAGCGAATATATAGTAAACGAACCAGTTACCCCGGCGGAAAGCGGGCCATCCCAACAGGAAGAAAGCCACGGCTACCGACTCTCGCATAACCTCCATATTGAACGGCAGGAAAAGGAGCAGCATGTAAAGGAAGAGGGCAAAGAAGGTATGTCGGGTAAATTTGCGGAAGAACCAGAAGATGATGCCATTGACTATGGCGGCATGCACCAGCTGGAAGAACATGAACTCCTTGGAAATCGTCTTACATATTATCTCAAACAGCACATACAGTGGCTGGTATCGCGATTCGGTAATATATTTCCACGACATGTCCCCGAGCGTGGGCACCTGGTAGATGTATTCCCATTCATAGTAGAGGGAGTCCACACCCATACGGTACCTGAACCCGGCAACGAGTACCAATACCACATACATGGCATAGAACGAGAAGCTGCGGAAGAGATGCCGCTGCCTGTAATCGTACCGGTAGGATAAGAACAGAAAAGCCAGAAGTAGGGCGTAGTAATACCACATATCAGCTGTATCAGGATTTAGTATCGGGGTACTTCCCCTTAGCCGCAAGTTGCTCTATACATTTACGGTTAATCTCATTACGTCGCTTATCGGCGAACCATCCCCATTTATTGAAATATTTGATGACCGAAGCCATGTGCAGCTTGAGGGATGCAAATGACTTGTAGCTCTCGCGTTTATATGTATGGGTTATCTCTGCATCGGGGGTAAACATCGTCTTTGACACCTCACCGATACGGCGGCACAGGTCCATATCCTCGGCATAGAGGAAATATCGCTCGTCAAAGCCGCCGATCTTGCGTATCACATCATTACGCAGGAACATGAAGCATCCCGACAGACACGGCACCTCCATGACAGTGTCGTAACCGCTCCAACGGAGTTCGTAGAAATTGTTATGCCGCTCGGTATAACCCTTTAACGGGATAAATCGTCTGCCGATGAGGTCAAAGGGGGTCGGAAGAAGTTTACAGAGATATTGTTCCTCACCGTTGGGGAAGATTATGCGGGGCATCACGAGACCGCAGTCGGGGTGTTCGTCCATAAATCTCTCCAACTTCGCTATAATATCCTCGTGCCAGAATACGTCGGGGTTTATGACGACGTGATAGTCAGCATTGCGTTCGAGCGACTTGCGCAGTCCGTGATTATGCCCGGTGCCGTATCCGCCGTTAGGATGCGCCTCGTAGCGGACCTTGGGGAACCGGCGGCAAAGCTCCTCGCTGTGAGGGGTGGCGGCATGGTCAATTACATATACCTCTGCAATCGACGACTTCTCCACGCTCTCGAGCACTGCAAGCAACTCCTCATCGGGTGTATTATATATAACTATTGATGCTGTAGTCATCTCTTAGTTGTGAGTCTTGTTATTATGCGGCTCAACAAACGCGCTCTGTAGCTCAGTTTGGAACCTAACGAGAGTGATTTACCTTTCCCCGACACGGAGTGCGTGGCGGCATGACGGCGGAAATATATACCGCCGTAAGGTATAAACGTCACCTTCCCTTTCAATTCCGCCATCAGTCCTATCCACTGGTCGTGAAAGAAAGTAGAATCATCGGGCAGGGGCAACGCATATCCGAGGACTTCACGGCGCATCGCCATGCAACATCCCGTAAAACGGTTGCGGATGAGGTTATTTATAAACCCCTCCTTAATTTTTAACTCAGAAAAGAGTGTATTATTATTTGGAACGAGATCAGAATCCGTAATTATTGCATCATGGACCACAAGATCGCAGTTTTTGAGCGCCTTGAGGCACTCCTCAACCTTGCCGGGAGCCCAAACATCGTCCTGATCCGCCATAAAGATTATCTCACCGCGTGTATGACGCAAAGCATTGTCGAAATTGCCATTGACACCATGACGCTCATTTGAGATAAGACGTATGCGCGAATCACCGATACCCTCCACGACAGAGCGTGTGGCATCGGTCGAACCGTCGTCCGAGACCACAACCTCATCGTCCGCACCGAGCTGGGCAAGTATCGACTCCAGCTGCGCAGCGATATATTTCTCTCCGTTATATGCCGCGAGGGCTACTGATATCATCGTTTATCACTTTTTCTGAAATATTTGGCAAATGTCCGCAACGGCTGCATGCTCTTGGTCGCCACACAGAGCGAGAGTGCCCGGCGGAAGGCTATGTCGCGGATATGGCGGCGTTTGTTGGGGGCGTAGGGCTCGTAAGCACTCAGCGACCGGCAGAACATATCGTAGCGATGCTGCTTCTGGGAGCTGCTGTCGGTGAGGTTGCTGAAATCCTGACGCAACACTATCGGCACCACAAAGCCGTGCCGATACCCGGCATGGCAGAGGCGCTCGATAAACTGGAAGTCCGAGAAATCGAGAAAGACATCCTCCTTATATCCGCCCGCCTTTTCAAAAGCCTCCACACTCACCATGAGTCCGGAGTTGATGACGGCGGTATTATCGAGATCCACGACTCCATCGAGCGGCCCGTTGGCGGGGAAGGTACGGTAATGCTCCATCGGGACGGGAGAGATATAGGAGCCGTCACCGATCTTGACCTCGGGGAAGAAAACGCTTATACCCCTGTCCGCCTCGGCTGCCACCGCCTCGGTGTACGCATTTACGGTCTCGTCAGGGAAGACGGTATCCTGGTCAGCGATAAGGAGCCACTTACAACCGCTCTCGCCGGCGAATCGGGACGCACGGTTATAGGCACTGCTGAGACCGGGATTGTCGGGAGCTTTGCGGAATATCCATCCTGAGGGAAGATCGCCGGGATCCTCCGCATCGGGGGTATTGTCTATGATGGTAACGTGAGGCTTGTCGTGCAGCAATGTCTTATAGACGGCTGTCTCTTTGAGACGGCGTCTATAAATCACCGTGACAATCATCACCTCGTCAAAAAATTTATCTGTCTGCATCAACTCCATATCTGCAATATGGTTATGAGTTAGAAAGCTTCTTCTTTACGCTGAACATCGAGCGACCGACTCCCTTGCCGATTACCCCGGAGTTCAGTATCCGGTATAACACCTTCTTGTGCCATGGCAAGCCGGCATCATCTATAGCCCAATCGACTATCGGCGACAGGGAGGGATTGCTCTCGATACGGCGGCGCAGCAGGAGCTTGATATGCTCCTCAAGGATCCGTCGGCGCATGCCGGCATCGTCGTGGTAACGCTCCAGGAAGTAGAGCTTGATATCACGGTAATCCTCCTGAAAGAGTATCCACTTCTCGAGCGAATCGGGATGCGATGCGGATTGCTGCATGACGCGATACACCGAAAAGGTCTCGGGCATGAACCGGACACCGCCGGTGGCGGCGAAATAGAGCCACATCGGGAAATCTCCCATACGCCACTTATGACTGCCTAAATCAATCTCCTTACGGAATCTCTGGTAGACGTCGCGTCTGAACATCACCGTGGGAGTGGGCACCGTATTGCCGATGACAAGGTCATCAAACTTCTCGGCAGCTCCGCCCCATGTATCGATTTTCCTGCCCGTGAGGGCATCTATACGCTCTACCCTGCCATATACCATATTGACATCGGGATGAGCCTCAAGGTAGTCCACCTGTTTCTGCAGCTTGAGGGGGTCGGTGAAATAATCATCTCCCTCGCAGAAAGCGATATATTTGCCGGTCATCAGTTCGTTGATCATCGGCTCGACTACCTCGTAATATCGTGAATACTGATTGACTGCTTCAAAAACCGGCTTGATTATATCGGGGTACTCCGCGGCATAACGTCGGATGACCTCAGCTGTTTGATCGGTCGAGGCATCATCATGAACGATGACCTCAAAGGGGAAATCGGTCTTCTGGGAGACAAATCCTTTGAGGGCATCTTCGATGTAAGGTCCGTGGTTATACGCCAGACACTTTATAGAGACAAGCGGTTTAGACATCAAGCCTATCAGAGAACAATATTTACAATCTTACCGGGGACGACGATGACTTTACGCGGTTCCTTACCCTGCAGCCATTTGGCAGCCCCCTCGTTGGCGAGGGCGAGGCTCTGTACCTCATCGGCTGAAGCACCGGCGGGAGCCTCGACCATGTAGCGCATCTTGCCGTTGAAGCTGACGGGGTATTTCACCATATCCTCGGTGACAGCCGTGGGGTCGAACTCGGGCCATGCGGCATCAACCACGCTCCCCTCGTGACCCAAGCGGTGCCAGAACTCCTCGGCGATATGAGGAGCAAAGGGTGCGATAAGGCGGGTGACAATATCGAGTGCCTCGCGGTTTGTCGATTTGAGCTGTGAGAGTTCATTGACGGCGATCATGAAGGCTGCCACGCTTGTATTGAACGAGAAATTCTCTATGTCGTCGGTAACCTTCTTGACGAGTTTATGGACTGCCTTGCGCTCCTCCTTGGTCATCGGGGCATCGCTGTCCATATCGACTTTCTCAAAGAGACCCCACAGTTTGCGGAGGAAACGGTTTACACCGTCGATACCGTTGGTATCCCACGGCTTGGACTGCTCCACGGGACCGAGGAACATCTCGTAGAGACGCAGTGTATCGGCACCGTAGCGCTCCACGATGT
>CAZAWP010000145.1:0-5272 GCA_964488855.1 uncultured Sangeribacter sp. | reverse complement strand
ACAGTATTTTCCTTATCAAATCGCAGGGATGGGTGTTTACCAACCCGTTGGGACTCCTCATTTCTCTGCTGTGTGCATGGCTCTATAAAAACCTTGGCAATCCCGTCAGCCGCGGGTGTCTCGCGGTTCTTACCGCCGGCATCGGGTTCCCCCTGTTTGGATTTTACGCCACCCTCGCGCAGCTGCTTTATATAGGCACCGAGTTGCGCGGTAGACGCAATTGGATTGTAATGGCTGTCACGGTCGCCGTGGCTGTCGCCGCACCGTTTGCCTATTATCAGTTTTTTCCCGGTGAGACGATGTCTGCCTCACTGTGGCTTTACCCCACGCCACGCTTCTTGCCGGAGTTGATGGGACTCGCCACACCGACCTTTGTCGCCGCCGGAGTGGCAGTGCTGTTAATGCTCGCAGCGCCTAAGAAGGTTGCCGAGAAGCCGAAACTGTTGTGGGTGATCGCCATGCAGACCATCGGAGCGGCGTGTGTGGCGGCGGTTATCTTCGGGTCGTATTCTGAAGAAAACTTCACCCTCGCCCTCAAGATGGATGAGGCACTCAACAACCGCGACTATGAGCGGGTGGTAGAGTTGGCGGAGAATCAGGAGGGTACCCCCTCGCGCCTCGTCGGCCTCGACACGCAGGTAGCCTTGGCGCGCCTCGGACAGTTGGGCGACCGCATGTATCAGTTCCCCTGTGCCGTCAATGAGTATAAGACGGGTCGTCCCGACCTCGCCATGCGTCAGACCTCGGGGCGTGCGCTCAACTGGCGCTTCGGTCGCGTCAATGATGCCTACCGCTGGTGCATGGAGGATGTGGTCGAGTTCGGACCGACCGCCGAGTATTATCTCCAGATGGCGAAGTGCGCCCTCATCAACGGCGAGTACAACCTTGCGCGCCGTTACCTCGTACCGCTGTCGCGGACACTCTTCCACAAAGAGGAGGCAAACAAATACCTCGCCTACTGCGACAATCCCGCCTTGGCTGACAAAGACCCTGAGTTTGCCGAGATTCGCCCACTGATGCAGTTCAACAACCATATAGGAGGCGACGGCGGCCTCGTCGAGGCTTACATCATGCGTTCGTTGGCGATGATGGACCCCGGTTCGCCGCAACTGACCGAGCTCTCTGTGATGTATAACTTGGCGCTCAAGGATATACAGCGCTTCTGGCCGCGTCTCTTCCGCTATCTCAACCAGACCGGCGGCAAGATGCCCGTCCACATGCAGGAAGCCGCCATACTCTTCTCCGAACTCGAGCATCAGGTCGACTGGCATCAGCTCCCCGTCTCGCCCGAAGTCGCCAAGCGCTTCGACGCGTTTATGGATAAGGCGCGTGCCAATGCCGGAATGTCCAACGACTACAATCTCTCATCGTTCGCCCCGCAGTTCGGCAATACCTACTGGTACTATTATTTCTTCTTAAACGACATCAAGACCAATTGATTGACCATATCAAATTTAATTGATAAAGACATCAAGACCAATTGATTAAACGACAACAAGACCAATACGAATGAAATTTAAATATCTCTTCCTCATCGCAGTCGGTGCCCTGGTACAGGGATGCGGCAAGACCGCCGTCCCTGATTCTGCCGAGAAATTGGCATCGCGCCCCGACGTTTTTCCCGCCACCCATGGCTCCACAATACCGCGTAACATCGCCCCCCTAAATTTCCGCGTCAATGACACTGCCGCCGACGAGGTGATAGTGCATGTACGCAGCCGCAAGGATCCGGAGGGTATCGTGGCTAAAGGCAACACAACCGCTTTCCCCGTAGAGAGCTGGCACAAGCTCCTTGAGAGCGCGTATGGTGACTCGATCTATACTGATGTCTATGTGAAACGTGGCGGCAAATGGCAGCGTCATGCCCCAATCGTCCACGCCGTCGCCGACAGTATCGACCCCTACATCTCCTACCGCCTTATAGAACCCTCGTATGTGGCGTTTGAGAACATGGGACTCTATCAGCGCGATATAACCAACTTCGACGAACGTGTCATCGTCCACTGCAAGAACCTCACCACCGAGGAGAACGGTCAGTGCGTCAATTGCCACTCCTATCAGGACTATAACCGCACAGGGAGGATGCAGTTCCATGCCCGTCAGGGACACGGCGGCACATTCATCGCCCGCGGCGACAAGCTCATAAAGATGAACCTCAAGAACGGCGACATGCTCTCCGCCGGCGTTTATCCGGCTTGGCACCCGACGCTCGATCTCATCGCCTACTCGGTAAACAATACCACCCAGAGTTTCCACTCGCGCGATAACAACAAGGTCGAGGTGCAGGACTCCGCATCCGACATTGTCCTCTTCGACCCCGACAAAAACGAGGTCTATCCCATCTCGGTTGAGAAGAGTTCGCTTGAGACCTTCCCCTCATGGCACCCGGACGGCAAGAGCCTCTTCTATGCCGTCGCCGACATGGAGGAGCGCAAGGAGGCAGATGCCGCGGAGTTCCTCAATACACATTACGAGGATTTCAAATACAACCTGCTGCGACGCACGTTTGACCCCGCATCGCGTACATTCTCGGCTCCCGATACCATCTTCAAGGCCTCGGCGTTGGGTAAATCCGCCGTGCATCCCCGCGTGTCGCCCGACGGCAGATACCTTGTCTTCACGATGGCGGATTACGGTACGTTCCCCATCTGGCACAAGGAGGCTGACCTCTACATGATGGATATGGCGGACGGCTCCGTGCGGCCTATGGATGAAATCAACTCCGACAACGTGGAGAGCTATCACTCATGGTCGTCAAACGGCAGATGGATGATCTTCTCCTCGCGCCGCGACGACGGTTCCTACACGCGTCTCTATATCGCCCATATTGGCAAGGATGGCAAGGCATCGAAACCCTTCGCTCTCCCGCAGGAGGATCCCGACTACGAGCAGCGCCGCATGAAGTCGTATAATATACCCGAGTTCATGGCACGCCCCGTGACCCTGTCGCGCCATGAGATACTTAACACTCTTAAAAAAGATGCAACCCCCGCACGATATGTCAGCAACAGATAAGTCCGGAGGGGTATCCCACCGCTCTCTACGCCTCGGTGACGTACGGGTAGATGCCGCTATATATGGCGGTCAGCAGGGGTGTGAAATCTTCTGCATGATACATCCAGAAGCCGACGCGTCTCCACGTAAAGCTATATGCGATGTCGAGGATGCTCTCCGCCGCTTGCCGGTGGAGTTGGGCAAGGAGTACAGTGCGCAGTCGCTGCCGCTGCACACTCTCTTCAGCCGCATCTATCTCAGCGACCCCGCCAATCAGATTGAGTACTGCGACAGGTCTATCCCCAACAGCTCGATACTCGGTCAGCGCCCACTCTCGGGCGACAATCCCAAGGTGGCGGCTTGGGTGTGGTTGGTTGAGCGCAATGAGCCGGAGCGTATATGCCACTCTCTCCGCTCCCCGGCAGGTGTCGAGTCGCATAAGGCTACCTTTGAGTTGCTCGCAGAGGCAGAGTCAATGCTCGCGGAGATAGACAGCTCGATAGCGCGCAACTGTCACCGGACATGGTTCTTCGCCCGCGACATCGACAACAACTATCAGGGGGTAGTGACCGGACGCAACGAATATTTCGACCGCATAGGACTCACCGCCGACACCCACTTTATCACCAGCACGGGTATCGAGGGATGTTCGGAGGAGCCCCATAGTATCGTGGCACTCGATCTGCTCAGTTTCCCGACGATTCCCGATACCGATGTTGTCTACCTCAAGGGATCCACACACCTTAACCCGACGGCAGAGTATGGCGTTGCATTCGAGCGCGGAACAGCTGTCGATCTCCCCGACCGTCGCCTGACGATGATCTCGGGCACCGCCAGTATCGACAACCGCGGCGACATCCTCCATGTCGGTGACGTGGCGGCTCAGACTGAACGTATGCTGACCAACGTCGGGGTGCTCCTCGACGAGGCCGGTGCCCGGTGGAGCGACCTCATGCACGCCATCGTCTATCTGCGCGACCCCTCCGACCTGCGGGTAGTGGAGCCTATTCTTAAGCGGCAGATGGGTGATACCCCCCTCGTCATCGTACATGCCCCGGTGTGTCGCCCCGGCTGGCTGATAGAAATGGAATGTATGGCACTCTCTCCACGCAAATAAACGGTAAAGGTCATGAAGAAAGCAATTGCTGCATTACTTATTTTTTTCGCAACGATACAGTCCCCGGCTCTTCGTCTGGAGCCGATCCCTTACGGTGATTTCTCGCAGTGGGTGACGCGCAACCTGAGCGAGTCCAAGCTCATCGGCGGTAAAGCCAAGACAATTTACGCCATCGGCCCGACGGCTACAATCAACGGCAACAAGGCGTATACCAACCAAGGTGGTTCACCGTGGGCGACAAGCAATGTCTACGCCCGCGTCTCGGGTATCACCAAAGCCTCAAACACCGTGAGCCCTGTCGATGTCAGCGGTAACCGCATGGCAAAACTCGAGACCAAGATCGAGGAGGTCAAGGTGTTGGGACTCATCAATATGGATGTCATGGTGACGGGGACAGTATTCATCGGCAAACTCAACGAACCTGTCAGCTCGACCAAGGATCCGTACGCCAAGATGGAGATGGGCATGCCCTATACCAAGCGTCCGGCAGCCTTGGTATTCGACTATAAGGTGGATATGCCCGAGGGTGATTACCGCGTCAAGGCTACGGGCTTCGGCGGCAAGAAGAAACTTCAGGGGCGTGACAATGCCGAGGTGTATGTGCTGTTGCAGCAGCGCTGGGAGGACGAGAAAGGCAATTTATATGCCAAGCGCGTCGGCACCGGCAGAGAGCGATACAACAAGACCGTCCCCATGACCAAGGGACATCAGCTAAAGATCCATTACGGCGACATCACCGGCAAACCTTTCTACCGCGACTATATGGGTCTTCTCAGCGGCACCAAGGCTTATTACGCCTATAACTCCAAAGGTAAACTCGTTCCCGTGAACGAAGTCGGCTGGGCTCCCGCCGACGCCACCCCGACCCACGTCCTGGTGATGGCGTCGAGCACCTGCGGCACCGCCTTTATCGGCACCGAGGGCCTCACCCTCTACATCGACAACCTCGCCTTCGGCTTCTAATCAGATTAATCGGAATAATTGGAGCAATCAGAGCAATCGGAGTAATCGGAGTAATCGGAGCTATCGCAGCTCCTCCAATTGCTATAATAACTCCAATTACTCTAATAACCCTAATTACTCTAATACCTCCGATAGCTCCAATTACTCTAATAGCTCCGATAACTCACTTTTCCGATTAGATATTTGTTACTCTCGCTA
>CAZAWP010000144.1:0-5274 GCA_964488855.1 uncultured Sangeribacter sp. | reverse complement strand
TTTTCGGTTTCGGAGACGCCCGTTATTTCGTGCCTGCCCTCGGCGAACCCAAAGGTTTCTTCTACAGTGCCGAGTCGGCTACCGGTTTTGGCGGTGTGCTGCTCATTCGCGGCATGGACCCGTTCTCCGCAGAGACCGACATGGCACTGGCATACGACCTGGCTTGTCCGGTCGAGTGCGACCCCAACATACGTGTGCGCGTTGATGCCTCGACCTTTGAGGCGATATGCCCGGTCTGCGGCTCACATTACGATGTAACGATGGCAGGCGGGTCGCCCGTCTCGGGTCCGGCTTTGACCGGCTCCACCAAACTCGGACTGCGCAGGTACTCCTGTTATCAGTCCGTATATGGGGGCTATCTGATACGCTGACAAGCTGCCGAGTATTGATTCCACTGCGCTAAATAGATTAGAGAAGTGTCTGTAATAGAATCTATTATATATACACTATGGCGAGGGATAGCCATCGGAGTGATTATTTCGGCTCCGATGGGTCCGGTCGGCATATTGTGTCTGCAGCGCACCCTCGACAAGGGGCGGCGCACCGGATTCTACACAGGTGTCGGCGCTGCCATCTCCGACCTTTTCTACTGCCTCCTCACCGGCTTCGGACTCTCGTTTATCGAGGACTTCCTGACGCGCAACCAAAATATCATCCAGCTATTGGGATCGGTTGTGCTTGTGGTATTTGGTATATACCTTTTCCGATCAAATCCCTCGCGACGCATCAAACCGCCGTCGGAGGGACGCATAGCACCACACAAGAATATCCTCGGCGGATTCCTGTTTACATTCTCAAATCCCCTGATTATATTCCTGATAATCGGTCTGTTTGCTCGGTTTAACTTCCTCGTACCCGAATTATCATGGGGTTACTACGTAGTCGGCTATCTGGCGATAGTCGCCGGAGCACTCCTGTGGTGGTGGCTGATAACCTTTATCGTTTCTAAAGTCCGGTCACATTTCAATCTCAGATCAATGTGGCTTATCAATAAAATCACCGGCGGGGTGATACTTATTTTTGCCGCCGTGGGCATGATTACCGCCATCTCCGCTTTGGCTTCCGCTACCCGGATTTCACCCACGCCCGTCCGACATCATTACAATGCCGTCAGAGGATATGATGATTTTCTTCCTGCCGACTGTCGCGTCGGCGATAATCAACATTTAGTGCTACCCCTCGGGTGCAATCATCTGACTACGGACATCGCTGTTAAGTCGCTGCGAACTGACGGCGATTTTTTATTTTCGTCCCGCGTCACGCCCCTTGATAATCCTCGCAAATGCCTCTGGTCATTCATCATTCTGTTAAACCCCGATAAGACAGAAAACTCTGTTCCCGATACTCTTCGCTTTACCATCGCATTTAAAGGGGGTAGTGATAAACATTCCCTCTTTGGTTCCGACCAACGCGATTCCTTTCATCTGACTGTAACCCGTTCACACGGTACGGGGGATAATTCTTCAGGAGAGGATAAACCGGTCATATCCCAATTATATGCCACCGATTTTCATAAGGGGATGAATGTTTACGGGACCAACGCTTGGCAACTCAAACGTACGGGCGAGACGCTAATATTGTCTGCGGGCAACCGCAACTATCTTCCCATTGCCACCATACCCTGCAGTGATGTGTGCTCGGGGTTCGGCTTTGAGGTACGCGTTAGGGAGAGAGCTGACAAGGAGGGTGATGCGGGGGTTGCCAAATTTAAAGAGAGGATACAGTTCTCTGATATTATTCTATCGGTCGCTCCTTCTCCCGAAAGGGTCAAGTCTGTGTCAGACACCACCCGATTGGCGGAGTTATCCCCCGAGCAACAAATGATTTGCGGCGAATGGGGATGGTTTGATGCTTCGCTCGAAGACAACCGGCATCGTCCCGGCGGCAACTACCGTCTGCGCATAGTTCCCGATGATGATGGGTACTGCATTGTCTATTTGGCGGGAGCTGCCAAAAATCCCGATACATGGAGCGACGGTGACATCAAAGCGCGTATGACTCCCGCCGTCGCTGACGGTATTTTTGACGTAATTTGGTATAATGCCGACAGGTCTGTCGAGCAGAATAACCTCCAGGCTCAACTCATCGCCGAGGGGTATCTGCGATTCTCTTTTGATACCGGCGAATCCTTTACTCTGCAAAAACTCAAATAAACATTTTTAGAAACTTTCTCTCGATTAAAACTTCCTTACGATATGTTAAGTAGCGGAAAATTAGGATTTTGGGGATTGACTGCCCTGGTACTTGGTCTTGTTGTCGGCGTGGGTATATATAACTTGCCGCAAAACATGGCACTCTCGGCAACCCCACAGGCCGTGCTCCCCGCGTGGCTGATTACAGGTGCCGGAATTGTGCAACTTGTCATTGCCTTTCAATGGCTCAGCACTCATTATCCGCAGTATAATGCCGGTCTGTACCAATACGCGCAGGCGGGGTTCGGCAATTTCGCCGGCTTCAATATCGCATGGGGATATTGGTTGTGCGCAGCTTTCTCCAATGTCACTTACGCCGTAATGCTCAATGACTCCGTGGGTGCCTTCTTCCCGGTGTTGCTTAAACACAGCTGGCAGACGGTGGTTTTTGCATCCGCGTTTATATGGCTGATGTTCTTCATAGTTGCCCGTGGTTTACGCACCGCCAAGTTTGTCAATAACCTTCTTACCCTTATAAAGGTATTGATGCTGGCGATGATTATCATCATCTTTATCATCGCCTTTAAGGGGGACGTATTGAGCGCCAATATCACCACCCCAACATCCTCGCTTGGCTCGACATGGCAGCAGATACGCTCGGTGATGATGGTGACACTGTTCTGCTTCTTTGGCGTCGAGGGAGCCGTGATGATGTCCGCCCGTGCCAAACGTCCTAAAGATGTAGGCCGCGCCGGCGTCGCCGGATTTATAATATCTCTCGTGCTATATCTTGCCGTCGGGTTGCTCTGCTACGGTCTGATGTCACGCGCCGGATTAGCTTCGCTGCAAGACCCCTCGATCGCTTATATCCTCCGCTCCACATGTGGCGAATGGGCGTATTGGTTCGTCATCTGTGCCCTCATCATATCACTCGTCGGGGGATGGGTGGCATGGACATTGGTCGTGGCGCAGGTACCTTATGAGGCTGCCGTCGTCGGTATTCTCCCTCCGGTCTTCAAGCGCACCAACCGCCACGGCATGCCCGCTTTCGGCTTGGCAGCCTCAAGCATGGCGATGGAGCTCTTCCTCCTGCTCGTCATAATGGCTGATGACGTGTACATGGCGGCCCTCCATATCACCGGACTCATGATCATACCCTGCTACCTCTTTACCGCCCTCTATCTGCTTAAGGTAGCCGACACTCCCAAAATCCGCACCGTCGCCATACTTGCCCTGATTTTCTGCCTGTGGATGGCATACGCCGGTGGCCTTTTGACCCTGATGATGACCTCGATATTCTATCTTGCCGGCATAGGATTCTTTATCGAGGCGCGTCGCGAACACCGTAAAAAGAATAAAGCCGAAGGCAAACCCGTGCCTCCGACTTTATTGTCGCGTAAAGAGAAAATCGCCCTCGCCGTCCTTATCCTTGTCTCGATAGCCTCCGCCTTCCTCATCAAGTATCTATATTTTGCTTAACCCGCCATCACCATTGAGGCGACATATAGACATATAAAGGAGGGAAAAAAATTAGGTGTCACTTTATAATCATATTAAGTTCTAAAAATAGGTTTTGACTGCAAAGAGGAACTGGTCGATGAAGATACGCTTAAATGCAACGATATTAATCGCGCCAAATTTACTAAAAATTACGTAAAAATCGCGCCGGTTTGGCGCGATTTTCGTATAAAATAGAGTTATTTTGGCGCGATTGCTAAACTTGTTTTTTTAGTTATTCACCTCTTATCACTCATTTACCCGCATGGTGCCATACTAATTCGCTCTGCACGAAGATTATCCTCAAAATAACTAAGTTTTTTCTACTCATTAACTCTCTATAGTTACTTAAAACCAAAAAGCTGTGTCGCGAATCAATCACGACACAGCTTTTAATATGTGGAAATACAGGATATATTATCCTAATCTTCTCATTTTATCATAACGATCTTACTTTATCACGACCTTCTTGCCGCCGATGATGTAGAGACCCGGGGTGAGGGCGTCGATGTCAGCGTCGGTAGCGTTGCGCTTGATGCACATACCTTGCATGTTGTGAGTGGTATACCGGCTCCGCCGGTTTCACAGCTGCGGGTTTACCTCCCATCCCCCTGAAGTGAGGTGGTATTTGCGCAGGCCGGGAGACCTACGATCCCAGACCACTCCTGATGGTGGAGGCTTCATTAAGAAAATGTGGATGAATTAAAAATGTAAGCTAAAAAAACACTTATGATAAAGTAGTTGTAGACGGTATATTATGCGATATATTTGCAATTCGCGAATTGCAAATACTGCTCTAATGTATCAATAACAGAATTCTTTTTATATATCAATGACAGCGTTCTTTTTATATATCAATGACAGCGTCATTTCTAAAATTAATATGCTCAAATCCTCTGATATAGCCCAGCTGGTTGCTTACACATCGTGTATTACCTAACTGTTCTGTTATATTTCGATGGGAATGCCCGTAAATCCAATAGTTTATCCGGCTACCGGCAATGAAGTCACCTAATTCTGATGTAAAAGCCCCACTTATGGGACTGCCGTTAAATTCGGGAGCCACCAGTGCGAAAGAGGGTAGGTGGTGCGTAACTACAATGATTGCGTCTGCATGACTTTCCTTAACTGCTTTTTTAATAAATGTCTTACAGTTTCTATGTTCCTTATTAAAACGCTTCCATGTCAGCGCCCTTTCTCCTTGTTTTATCCGATAGAAGTCGCTTACATTACTCTGTGTAATAAGTCCATTCTTCGGCAATATTTCTGACCACAATGTTGATGCAATTAAATCGGTTTTATCATCAAGATGAATGACCTTATTATATACATATCTGACATTATGCCTGATATAAAATTCCCATCCGTTATACAACCTGTTTATATCGAAGTGTCTATACAGTTCATGATTTCCCGGAATGGCAATGACTTCATTAAAGTTATCCGAGGCCCAATCCCAAAAGGGATGGTCTTCCGTAGATTCGTCTCCCAAGTAGCCTATATCGCCGGCGAGAACAAGAATTTCACCGACAGGAATTATAGGATGTTCTCTGAGAAATGCAGTATTTGAACCAAACTCAAGATGTAGATCAGAGGCATATTGGATTTTCATTGCTTGAAATGGGTTAGAATGTCTAATATATAA
>CAZAWP010000143.1:3173-5278 GCA_964488855.1 uncultured Sangeribacter sp. | reverse complement strand
GAGAGATAATCTTTTCGTCCGTGCTTTTGCTTTAAATTATGTATGGAGCGCGCTTCTTAGCCTCATTGCAATATATGTGGTTTATTACAGATCGGTGCGCAGGTTAAATTGGTGGCAAAACGTATTGGGTGTATTAATGCTGATCATAGCAGCCGGCTGGCACGAGGGATTTTATGTGCCGGTAGCAGCGGCTCTTTGTGTCAAGTGTGTCTTGGATAAGAAATGGCATAACCCCATTACCATACTGTTTATAATAATCTATATTATAAGCGGATTGGCAGTAACGTTGTCACCAGGGATTATAGGTCGTGCGGACAAGGAGATGAGTCAGATTTCCTTAGGACTTAGCGCCGGGCAACTCGTAGATTACATAACGGCAGCATTTCTCTTCGTAGGGTTAATAATTCTTTTAAGTAGTAGCCGAGGACGTAAGAAACTCAAAAGACTTGATGAGACAACTTTACTTGCGGTCTTTGTAGTCGCGGCTGCGGTCGGGTGTGCCATAAGCCTGGTGGTTGTGTATCGGAACAGGGTGATGTTTTTCCCTACCATCTGCAGTATTATCTCCATAGGCATAATATTGCGGGATTATTGGCTCTCGCTATCCACCAAGATACAAAACGCAATAGGTGTTGTATCACTCCTGATAGCGGTAACCATAATCTCGACAGCTATCTATTATCAGAATAGGGTAAAGGAGGAATATACCCGTATATTGGAAGAGATGGATAAATCTCAAAGCGGGACCATATTTACTGAAATATTGGGAGATAAGTTGTATCCCTTCTATACTTTAAGATACCCTTCGCAAGAGATGTGGAGAAACGCATTTACGCAAATGGGTATAAGGAATAAATATGGTAAAGATTTCTTTGCCGTCGTACCAAAGGAATTGGAAGATTTTGATGAAAACAAATCTGTACAGCTCAAGGGTCATGACAAGATCTATCTGCACAGGTCGCGTATAGTGATTGATCCCGCCTGCCGCCAGGATTTGCATTATGAGAAAAATAAACGCTTTCAATATTTCAGGTTAAGAGGACAAAAAGCCGACTCGACATGGATAACCATCGGAAGTGTCAAATCAATCTATTTCATAACCACTGCAGGGGATACGATGATTTACTGCGTCTATCCACAAAAATATGATATCTCAAATCTCGTGTCTCTTGAGATTGTTGAAAAATAGTAAACGGTTAAATAGAAA
This sequence comes from uncultured Sangeribacter sp., assembly GCA_964488855.1. Lineage (GTDB taxonomy): Bacteria > Bacteroidota > Bacteroidia > Bacteroidales > Muribaculaceae > Lepagella. Next base: position 4,071 of record CAZAWP010000143.1, on the reverse strand, counting down.
GGAGGGTAAGATCTTACGAAATGTGTAAGTAATTATTGAAAATAAATAGATAAGATGTAGTAACCCTTGAAAGTTTATTAAACTTTCAAAGGTTACTTAATAGATTAGCGTTGAATCAAATTCTCCAATCGGGCGCGGATTTGTGCCGAGCCTTCGCCACGGCTGACGATGATACCGTCGGGGTCGAGGAGGATGTGGTGCGGGATTCCGGAGAAGCCGTAGATGTCGTATGGTACACGCGCCGTGTTATAAACGATAGGCCATGTTATGTCAAATTTTGAGACTGCCGCACGGGTATCGTCCGGTAAGTCGCGAACGGCTACCCCGACGATTTCGAGACTGTCACCAAATTCTTCTTTTAGACTCTTCAGATCGGGAATCTCCTTGATGCAGTAAGGACACCAGCTCGCAAACATATCAACGAGAGTATATTTGCCGGGCTTAACGTATTTAGAGAGCATTACAACCTTGCCGTCGGCATCCTCGCCGGCAAAATCGGTATATTTCTTTCCGGGAGCAGTAGCCGCACGCAGACGGGCGAAGTTGATGTAATGCTTTGCGCGCGGTGTCTCGGCGAATCCCTCGGGTGCCACCGCAAGCATGGAGTCCACACGTGCAGGATCCGCGTATTTAAGCCATTCGACACCTAAAAATTCACCAAGTACATTATCCTTATTGGCATTATATTCGGTCTCCACGGCAGCATTGTACAGATTAATATCCTCCGAATCCTCGATGGAATCGAGGCGCGCCATAATGCGCCCTAAATTATCATTGAGAGGAGTACCCTTGGCTACATTGATTGAATCGACGAGATAAGCTTTCCCCGGTTCAATGACGTAGTATGCCCGCGTGTTGTTAGACACAAGTACCTGCGTGATAAGTGGGAACCTCAATG
>CAZAWP010000143.1:0-3073 GCA_964488855.1 uncultured Sangeribacter sp. | reverse complement strand
TATGCCCGCGTGTTGTTAGACACAAGTACCTGCGTGATAAGTGGGAACCTCAATGAATCATTCTCAGATAAAACAAATTTTGCCTTTCCATCCTTGACAACAGTCGATGCTATGATTGTGGAGTCGCGATAGCTCATGATCTCCACGGGTTCGTTCTCAAATCTTTCATCTGAAAATGAAATGTCGAGACGGCTTTTGGTGCCACAACCTGTCAAAGTCACCGCAGTAGCAATTGCTGCTGTCAATATCCGGAGGGAATGCTTTATTGTCATATTGAGAAGAGTTATTTATTTACCATAATGTTGAGGATGTGGCGGTCGGTCTCGCGCATAGATTCCCGACCTATCGAGGTCAGGTTATGGAGGGTTGCGTCAATGTCATCGGCTATGATACCCTCTGCCGAAGTGACGTAGCGGTTATTGACAGCGAGCATCGCCGACATAAGAGCCGTAGATGAGGCTGAGGCAATCTTCATCGAGCATGATGGCTTGGCTCCGTCGCAAATCATGCCGGTGAGATTGGCGACCATATTCTTGATCGCATAGCATGTAGCGCTGAAATCACCACCCATAAGATAGGTCATACCCGCAGCAGCCCCTGTCGAAGCCACCACACAACCGCAGAGAGCCGACAAACGACCCAAACTCTGCTTGATATAGATACTTGTAAGGTGACTTAAAATGAGTGCCCTGGTGAGTGTCTCGCTGTCACTGCCGAGATCTTCAGCAAGACAGACTACCGGTACTGTAGCCGTAATACCTTGATTTCCCGAACCGCTGTTTGACATCACAGCAACCTGTGCTCCACCCATGCGGGCATCGCACGCAGCCGAAGTGTAAGAGATGATGTGAGCTACCGGAGTGTGACCGAAATATTTTTCACCCGCACCGCGAATCGTAGCACCTAAGGAATGACCATATTCACTATCGAGGGCAGTTCTTGCGGCTGCCATATTGAGTTTGGCTGCCTCATTTATGAACTGTAATCTCTCAACCGGTGTAGTGGTCGCAAATCGGTAAACCGTATCAAAATCAAGTGTTGGAGCACTCTCGTGGGCGGTTTCACTAAGTGAGCCGTTACTACCTATAAGAGAGACACCATTACGCTCAAGACTGATGATATTGGTATGACTGTCGGCTATAATGACCCTGACGGTATCTGCATCATAAACCGCCTCGATAACGATATACAGCAGGCAGGGGGAGTCAGAGGCATGACGGATGTCGATATGACCCTCCTCGACATATTGGCGCGCACGCTTAACGGCATCTCCATCTACGTTGCGAAGAACTTCCAGTCCGGCGTCGGCATCGCCGGCAACCGCTCCTAACGCTATGGCGATGGGAAGACCTATCATACCTGTTCCCGGGATACCCACACCCATGGCATTCTTTAGCATATTGCCCGAAAGTTCTACCTTTATCTTCTGCGGGACATGTCCTAATGCCTTGACAGCACAAGCGACCCCGTACGCCACGGCAATGGGTTCGGTGCACCCCAATGCCGGCACAACCTCCTTGTGTATCAGGGTGAGTATGTCGGCAATTGTGTCTTCGGACAATCGACTAATTTTGCAGGTAGTATCTTCCATGGGAACGGTATTGAAAGGTGAGTGTCAATATAATCCTAATTCGTCGAGCGGAAGTCGTCCGCGGTATGATTTGGCAATACGCTTATTGCGCCAGCAGTTGCGGCATACCGCCATATACCGTTCGTTACCACCGATTTCTACAACTTCGCCCTCGGTGATGATGTCACCGTGACTGTCGATGCGTGCATTGATGATAGTCTTTCTGCCGCAAGAACATGTGGATTTTATTTCGTCGATGGTATCGGCGATTTCAAAGAGGCGCTTGGCACCCTCAAACAACTCTGCGCGGAAATCAGTCCGGAGTCCGTAGCATATCACGTTTACACCATACGTGTCCACGAGACGAGCCAACTGATCTACCTGTTCGGCAGTCAGGAACTGTGCCTCGTCAATGAGTATCCATTCCGGCTGGGGGGCATGGTTGATGATCATGTCGCGAATCTCGGTGAAGAGGTCAGTCTCTGGATATATCCAGCCGCATTCACGCTCGATGCCTATGCGGCTGCGGATTACATTCTTCTGGTCGCGGTTATCTATGATGGGCTTAAAGCAACGGTATGACATGCCGCGCTCCTCAAAGTTGTATGCTGTCGTCAGTAACATGGCGGTCTTGGCTGAGCCCATGGTACCGTAACGGAAATATAATTTCCCTAATCTATTCATGATGTAATCAGGATTATTAAAGGCTTTAAACCTAAGCAGCTCCGCAATTTCTCGAGATGACTGCTTTCAGGGTTTCGGAAGTTTTTAACTATTATATTACCTATATCTGTTCTATACCTTGTATTAAGACTAAGCAACTTCTATAGTAGGGAACTTCTTATAATGCGAATATACAAATTTTTATGCAGTAAGAAAACAATTTTTTAATTTAAATTGTTATAGTATTGTTAAGCAACTACTTAAATATTCATAATTGCCTAAATTAAGTTTAAAATTTAAGTAAGTTGCTGATTCATAGAGATTTGAACATTTACGCTAAAATAAATCATCATGGCAGCTACACGCATCATATCGGTTGATCCTTCAAGAAAATCATTAGGAGAGTTGCATCCCGAGGTTACCGCCGACATCTTACGCGCGAGCATGCGTGCTTTATACGGCAGACGGGTTATCAACGATCCGGACTGTTTCGTTTTAACACGTCGTGCCCTGATAATTGGCAGGATGATTATCAAGTTAGGTAAGTATTTCCCCTCTGTATTGCCGAGCGTGCGCCGTCAGCGCCGTGCCGAGGAGCGCCTCTCATACCGCGCATTCGCCAAAAACATGTAATCCAAGAACATGCAGTACCCGAACATGTAATAAGATTTTGCGGTTCTCTGATAAAAAGTAAATATTTAAATCCTCGGTTTAGATTTATTGATCAAATAGCAAATTTAGTTTTATAGATCGAATAGCTAATAAAGATATATCAAAAAAGATTCCCTTTCAGCACTCTCGCCGAAAGGGAATCTTTTCCTTTATCCCTAATTACTAATT
>CAZAWP010000142.1:0-5321 GCA_964488855.1 uncultured Sangeribacter sp. | reverse complement strand
ACTTACATTCCGATATCCGTTCACCGGTGCCTGAATGAGAGTATGTAGCCGGTATTACGGTGCGGTCCTCGCTGACGGTCATGGCGATGGTGCCGCAGCGTGGACACTTGGTATATTTCTTCTGGTACTCAGGATATGCGTAGCGCTCGGTTGCCCCGCACTTGTCGCACTCCCATACGTCATAATCAACAGTCTTTATCTGTTCCTCAAAGTCCTGGCTGAGGCTGAGATGGTCGTTATCCTTATCCTCGGGGAGGCGGTGCATCTTGTTGCCGCACTCCTTGCATATATGCTTGCCGGTACGGGCGTGGCGATAACACCATACTGCCAAAAGGAGGAATATCAACCCACTACCCAACGAACAGACCGTGAGGATGGTGAAGATGAGGATGGTCTTGCGCCATTCCAACGAACGGTGATAGCGGTCGAGACGGCGGAAAGCGAAATAATTTCTGACAAACAGAATCAGGGCAACCAAGAACATCAACCCCGCCACCCATAAGATGAAAGTCTTGAAAACGCTGCTGTCGAGAGTCTTAATGCCGGCACCGGAGTAATTCTCCTTTTCTGACGAACGAATTTCATCGGCAACCGTGGGGTCGGATGCTATCTTGCATATAGAGGACACGGCATCGAGCACGGCGGCGTTGATGTTGTCATCTTTCATGTTGGGTATCACCTCATCGTCGATGACATGGGCGCAGACGATTGTGGAGAAGACACCCTCCATGCCGTAACCTACCAGGATGCGGGCAGCCCTTGATTCGGGTGAGATGACCAACAATAAGCCGTTGTCCTTGTCTTTCTTTCCGATACCCCAGAGTTCGAAGAGTTGGAGAGACCAGTCTTCGATAGACTCATCACCGATCGACGGAGGCAATGCGACGACCGCCTCGACGGTGGTTTGCTGCCGTAGGTCCCAAAGCATCTTGTCCGCTTGTTCGCGGGTCTGCGGAGTAAGGAGACCGGCAGGGTCGGATACGTAACGCGAACGGTTCTCGATATTGACGTTGGGCATCTCAGCCGGGGTGTAGACTTGACCTAATAGTCGGTTAGACAACCCGGCAAGGATGCAGATAACTAAGATATATATGGTAATGTATCGTTTCATCTATTGATAGTTTTTGTAATATCCCGATAGCTGTAGAGCAGCTTCATTGCAAAGATAAGTATTTTTCATAAAATGAGATGAGGGACTATACATGGAGGCTGAAAATTTATCAATTCCCGGTGTCCATATAAAAAGTAATTATCAAAATCTATCATATAAGTAACTATATGGAATTAATGAATTGAAAAACTTAGTTATTTTGAGGATAATTTTCGTGCAGACCGAAAGAATATGGCATCCGGCGGGTGACAGAGTAGTAAGTGACGGGTAACTAAAAAGAACAAGTTTTAGCAATCGCGCCAATATTGCTCTATTTTATACGAAAATCGCGCCAAACCGGCGCGATTTTTACGTTATTTTTAGTAAATTTGGCGCGATTAATGTTACGAGTTTAATGATATTGTAAGTAACTATTGAGAATTAATGAATAGATAAAACTTAGTTATTTTTGGGATAATTTCCGTGCAGACCGAAGGAGCATAGCGGGCTATGTGACTGAGGGATAAGCGGAAAGTAGCCAAAAAGAACAAGTTTTAGCATTCATGGGTCTTGGTTGCTTAGTATTAATTAATTTTCAATAGTTACTTATATAGTGGTGTTAGTATCAGCAGTCTTCGACGGAGACGTAGAAGATGTAGCTCTTGCGCTCGATCAGATACCAGATCAACGGGATTACCAGGATGATGGCGCCAAGCCAGAAGGCGTATACGTTGCCGCTCAGGTGTAACAGATCCTTGATGCCGGTCATCAGCAGCGGCGCCACCGCCGTACCGAGGTAACTTGCCGTCATGATATATGACAGGGTGTTAGTGGCTGTCGATGAACTCTTGGCAAGCAACGCTCCCTTATCGTAGAATATAGGCTGCATCGTGCCATAACCCATGCCGGCGATGATGGCTCCGATGATATATGCCCACAATGTGTGTACCAATGCCATCAATACAAGTCCACCAATCATCAGTGCCATACATACCCATGAAGTCGAGTTTCCTACAATCTTCACGAACTTGGTCAGACAGAAACCTGCCAAGGTGATGAAGAGGAAGAATATAGAGGTCACAAGACCGGACCACCACGAGGGCATGCCGAAATCCTGCATTGCGAACGGTACATAATATGAAACAACTATAGTACAGAACGTAATGATGAAATAGAAGACCATAATTCCGGCAATCGAGCGTTTACGTTTCGACTCACTGCTCATGACTGCCTGTAGAGCGGGATCGGTCGAAGTTTTAGCCTGTACGGATGTGTTTGCCTTTGCCTGAACGGAGGTATTAGCTTTAGTCTGCACGGAGGAGTCAGCCTGCGCAGAGGATTGATCCGTGGTTTTGTCGGCAGTTTCCTGAGGGGTATCAGTAGTGGTGCTCTCAAGCTCGGAGGGGGTGGCTGTACGCTTGAGGTATCCCTTGGTGAGGAACGGTGCCAACACGAGAGGCACTACAGGTATGAGGTAGACAATAAATGGGAGATGCCAGTTTTTAGCACCGATCCATCCGACCACGAGTGTGGCGATGATAAGGGAGAAATTGGCGATACCTGATTTGATACCCATCTGTTTCATACGCTGTTCGCCGACAAACAAGTCTGCAATAACACCGGCAGCCAACGGTATGACGATACCGCAGCCAACGCCGATAAAGCAGCTTATGATGATGAGGGCTGTAAGGCTCTTGGCGAAGAAGCAGGCTATGCCCGCTCCGAGGAAGATTGCCATACCCAGACAGATTAGCCACAGTTTGCTCTTGGAGACAGACATCTTTCCCGCCAACAGTATAAAGGGTAAGATACAGAAATTAGGCAGAACGCTCAGCAGCTGTATCTCAAGGTCGGAGGCGTGCGGGAAAATTTTATCAATATCGCTCATCACAGGCGTGATAGCCAGTCCGGGGAGATCCACCACCAGTGAGATCGACCAGATAGCCAACAGTGTAATGACCGTTATCTTTCCTTTTCCGGTATTTATCATTTTCATACTGAATCCATTTAAATAAAAAATCCGGTCCGGGGGATCCCCGTGCATTTGCCTTGGGATTTCTCCGGACCGGAATAAAATTATTTTCTATATATTATCTACAGATAATCAGCTTTGCGACGTGGGATTACATCATTTAGCCTGGTTATCGGTAGTTGCACCGGAAGAGTCTGTCTTATCGGTGGGTGTAGCGGAAGAGTCAGACTTGTCGGCAGTTGCAGCTGATGTCGCTGTCTTATCGGCAGTTGAAGTATCAGCCTTTGCTGCGGCCTTGGTCTCATCACTGTCTACTCTCTGCTCCAGGTCATTAACCTCAGACTGGAGTTTCTCAACATCATGATAGGTGTTAAGGAGAGCCTGACGGTTGGAGATCCAATCCTCGACAGTCATGGCGTCACGCTGTTTTGCAGCCTCAATCATAGCGGTTGTGGGCTGGAAATCAGCACTCCATTTAGAAACTTCACCGGGTTTACGATCCTCGATCTGCCAGTCGAAAGGATAGAAAGTGGCATTCTTATCTTTCCAATCCGGTTTACGGCAAGCGTAAACAACGAGAGGAAGGGCTACGAAGACTACAACACCTGCGATAAGCACACCTACGTAAACGGCGGGTGAACCGGTGTTGATCTGCGACGGCGGGAAGAAACTGATTATAGAGGCGAATACCAAGCCGGCGATACCGACGATACCGATAAGCCATTCTACAAATTTACCACCGGGGATCTTGAAACCTCTCTTCTTGTTGGGCTCTGTGTGACGCAGACGCAGGAAGGCGAGGTAAATCATGATACAGAGGATCAGGTAAAGGATTGTAGACATCTGTGACAGGATCTGGTAAGCAGACTGTACAGAGGGAAGGATTACGAGCACGAATGAGAGGACGGTAACGAAGATACCCTGGATCCAGAGGATAGGAGTATTTATGCCGTTCTTGTTGCTCTTCTGCAGTGCCGGGGGAAGGAATCCGCTCTCACCTACAGCCACAAGACCGGTAGACGGACCGGTGACGATCACGCTGACCTGACCGATAACACCGTAAGTCACCATAAGGGCGATAACGTTACCGAGCCACGGACAGTGGATGGTCTCAAAGAGCTTGTGATAAGTGGTAAGCAGCGTTGCCAGCAGGTTGATATCCTTGGCCGGTGTGACGAAACCGATGGCAAGCGTACCACCGATAAATACCACGAGGATAACGATTACTGCAATAAACAATGCCTTAGGGTAACCGGTACGGGGGTTCTTCATCATCGGGACATGCACGGCGTTCATCTCCATACCTCCGAAGAAGAGGAAGATTGAAGCGGCAAACACGATGGTGCTGATCTTGGTGAAGTCGGGGAAGAAGCTACCGTGAACGAGCTCGATCTTCTCACCCATGAGCAGGTAAACGATACCCATGATGATAAGGACCGCACCCGGGATGATGGTACCGAAGAGACCACCTGTCTGGCTGACGAAGTTTGCCTTTTTCATTCCGCGGAAGGAATTGAAAGTGGCGAACCAATAAACGCCGAGCACTATAAGTATGGTGTATAGCTTGTTGGCAGCCAATCTGCTGTCAAAAGATTGAGGCCAGAAAATGTAGGCCAATGACACGGCACCGAACATCAGTACCGCAGGGAACCATATTACAAGACATTGCCACTCGAGGTACATACCGGTCCAACCCCAGCGGGTACCGAAAGCCTCGGAGATCCAACGGTAAAGACCGCCGGAGTGAGTATATGTAGAGGCCAACTCGGCGCAGACCAATGCAAAAGGCACCAGGTACACAATACCGGCAAGAAGATACCAGAAAATAGACTGGATACCGAACTCAGCCTGAGAAGCAAGACCACGGAGACTGACTACTGTCGTGATGATCATGATGGTCATCCCCATAGTGGTGATACCCGCTACTTTAGCTTTGCTACCCTTAGGCGTCGTATCCGGCGTCGCCGCCGGCGATTTAGTTGTTGTGGAATTATTCATATTGCCTAAGTTTTTGATAATTAAAAACAAATCGGGCTCACCCCAGCCTTGCTGAGATCGACTCAGCGTTGGGATGAGCCCGACTAATTCACTTTTTCAATAATTCAGTTCAAGCTACGAGCTGATTCTATGGTACTCATAGCTGATTCAAGCTAAGAGCTGATTAAAGTTCTACTACGGGATAAACCTCACCGATCTTAGTACCTACTTTGTAGTGTGTACCCTTGTGAGCTGACATAGATACATTCATGTTAGCTGAGA
>CAZAWP010000141.1:0-5355 GCA_964488855.1 uncultured Sangeribacter sp. | reverse complement strand
ATTCCGCCGACGGCGTATATTCAAATGGATTATTCATACTCGTTCACAGCCCACTCTTCACCCTCTGAGGCTCTCCGATGAGAACTAAAGAAAGGGAAGGTTCTCCCTATGTAACGGAATGTGGTTACATATTGTTATAATTGCACAAATATAGTGATATAGAAAAATCTTTCTATAGAAGATTTTTTCTATATCGACTATGGATGCGTTATTTCTCGAAGGTTTGTTCGAGTTTGGGGAGGACGGGGCCGAAGACGCAGCGCTTGAATTTGGTGGCGAAGATCTCGAAGCATTTGTTGCAGCGGAAGCAGCGGGAGGCATCGAGGCTGGTTGCCTTTAATTGAGCGACAAAATCCGGCTTGCTTGGCGCGACGGGCGGCAGTTATAAACCCACGCCCAATTTCACTCATCCGGTCGGTAGAAACAACCATCTGTTATACAAGATTGCAATGATGTAATATAATTAGAAGTGATGTAAATTTTACTATTATCAGATTATTTAGACTTATTTAATAATCAGGTGGTTGGGTTGAGTTGTTATACTTATAGAAAGCGGGATAGGGAACCCGATAACAAGGATTTTATATCTCTTGAGGTAAAAATTAAGTACCAATACAGTAATTAATAGAGTACTAATAAGTACCAATAAAGTACTAAGTGCCAATAAAGTAAAGTACCGATTTAAAACATATTAAATACATACAATTATGGAAAAAGAAAAGAAATCTTATTACGTAAACATGATCGAAGCCAAAGATGGTAAGATGGCTGAAGTGTTGAACTTTAATTTCGGTGGTCACCACGACATCGCCGCAATGGTAGAAAAAGCAAAATCACTTGGTTTTGCCAAAGACAAACACACAAAGGAGTTTGTTCTTGCCATGCGTTTCATGCATCATGTAATCAAGAAAAATTCAGAGAATCCCCTCTTTGCACAGTTCGCTTCACAGTTTGAGGCATTCAAGCAGGAAGTCAGAACTAAACTCGGTTGCGACTGCGGTTGCAAGTAATCCTAAGAGGATTTAATCTTATTGAAACCCTTATAATCAAACAAAGAGATGTGTCCCTATCAGGACGCATCTCTTTTTATATGATTACGGGGATTATATGAATACGGGAATGCATATCAACAAAAGATTAGGGTTAATACAGATTCGCGGATTTTAATTATATTTGTAAATAAGAATCAAAATGAATAGCGGATGGGCAATCCAGTAAAATATCCCGTGGGACAACAATCGTTTGAACAGTTACGTAAAGGAGGTTTCCTTTACGTAGATAAGACTATGTATATTGAGAGACTCGTCAATGGTTCTCAGTATTATTTCTTGGGTCGTCCGCGTCGTTTCGGCAAAAGTCTTTTTCTCTCAACGCTGCAATGTTTCTTCGAGGGGAAGCGCGAGCTGTTTAAAGGTCTTCATATAGATTCGATGGATTGGGACTGGAAAGCATATCCCGTGCTTTATCTTGACCTTAATATCGTCAAGTATCAGGATGACAATGAGCTTGGCAACCTTATAGAACATCAGTTGCGCCAATGGGAAGAAATGTATGATGTAACCTCTTATGTCGATAATCATTCCATAAGGTTCTCCAATGTCATCAAGGCGGTTTACGAGCGGACAGGGAAAGAGGTGGTAATATTGGTAGATGAATATGACAAGCCTCTTGTAAACAATCTCCATAACCGGGAGCGGTATGAAAAGTATAGAGCTGACCTCGGGGCACTTTACTCTAATTTTAAAAGTTCTGCGCGCTATCTAAAGTTTGTATTCCTTACAGGAGTGAGCCGGTTCGGCAAACTCAGTGTATTTTCAGGTTTGAACAATATCTCCGACATTTCCATGAATCCCCGTTTTGCTGCGATATGCGGTATCACGGAGACCGAACTTCTTGAGAACTTTTCTCAGGGAATTTCGTCGTTGGCAGAAATGCAAGGGAAATCTAAAGAAGAGACAATTGCCATTCTGAAGCAGCGCTATGACGGTTATCATTTTAGCAGAATATCTCCGGATATCTATAATCCCTATTCGTTGCTTAATACTTTTGAGAACTGCACCTTCGGAAACTACTGGATTGAGTCAGGAACGCCGTCATTGCTTGTGGAGCAACTTAAACGGACCCATACCGACGTTCAGGAGATTATGGATATAGAGGCGGGAGAGAATGCCCTTGTAGGATTGGATCTTGACAGTGTCAGTCCGGTAGCATTGTTCTACCAGACCGGCTACCTTACCATCAAAGATTACGATGAGCGGGGACGCATTTACCGCCTCGGCGTTCCAAATGACGAAGTAAAGGAGCGTATGTGGGAACTTGAAAAACTACTCAGTTTGGCGAAGGATTGACGGGTGGCTATATGAGCGAATATAATTGCTTATTATAAATTGGCATAAACGATTATGATATGGGAGTTGAGTTTATATCCGGAAGGGAGCATTATGATAGGGTGATAGAGAAGGTGACCTCGGTAAAGAAGTCGCTGTGGATCGGTACGGCAGATATTAAGGATATGTATGTGAAAGCCGGCAATACATCCGAGCCCTTCCTCAGCGTGCTCGCCAAGCTGCTGCGCAGAGGTGTCGAGGTGCGCCTCCTTCACGCTAAGGAACCCGGTAAGGCATTCCGTGATGATTTTGACCGCTACCATATACTGAAAAACGACTTGGAGAGGATGCTATGCCCTAGAGTGCATTTCAAGATACTGATATTTGACTTTAAGACAGCATACATCGGATCGGCAAACCTTACCGGTGCCGGCTTAGGGATGAAGAGCGATACACGCCGCAACTTTGAGGCAGGTATCCTCACCGATGACCCCTCGCTTGTCGAGGCTGCCATGGAGGAATTTGACAGCGTCTGGCGCTGTGATTATTGTGCCAACTGCGGACGACGCGAATACTGCATCGACCCCGTCAAATAACAGTATCCGGTAACGTAGTGAGGTGGAAGAGTTGGAAGACATAGTATCAGGTTTTGGCCGTGCGGACATCAGTGAGACACCGTTCAGAGTCGATTTTGGGAAAGCCAAAAGAATGGAGACGAGTGGCTCCACATGCGATGCGTATGTCTATACCATGCAACACAGACGCGTCTTTGTTAAGCGACTTAAAGCCCGGTTCAGAGGCAATCCCCTCTATATCACGGCATTCAGAAAAGAGTACGAACTGGGGGTATCCCTCAGTCATCCGTCCTTACCTCGGTATGTCGGTTTGGGCGATGACTACATAGTGATGGATTTTGTTGAGGGTGATACCCTTTCCGATCTGATAAAACGCAACGATTACCGCCTGCGGTCAGGAAAATTTGTCCGTAAGATACTCGACGAACTGACTGATGTGGTAGAGTATCTGCATAACCGGCATATCATCCATTGCGACATAAAAGCTGATAATATAATCATTTCCCCCTATAGGGACCGTCCCCTCACTCTTCTTGATTTCGACAAAGCCTATACATCGTGGCTTGACGACACGGCGGGTGACCCCTCTAAATACAATTGCGAGGGATGTGCCGACGGCACGATTGATTTTCACGGCATAGGTCGGATTGCCGATAAGCTCGGTCAGAAACAAGTGGCAGCCGCCTGTAATGCCAAGGATGTGTCCCCCGAGTCCGTTAGAAAGGCATTATCTCGCAATCACTCCCGAGCGAAGGCGCTGTGGGGAATTATTGTTGCCGCAGTGCTGATAACGGTTGCCTTCATTGCGATATGGCTGAAAAATGGTGAGTCCGATACTACTCGCGCTACTCATGAATCCGATCAATCCGCTATGATGAAGCAACCGAAGGATTCTATAGCGTTGCCTGAAATTGATGCATCTTCAGGTTCCGGCAAGACATCTATAGTGGAGGGTCGCACAACCCTAACAAAAGAAGTAGAATATAGCGCAGAACAACCTCCTTCGATTAACCCCGATGTCGATGAAATCGTAAAAGAGTATTACTCCAGGCTTTATCGTCGTCATGAATACCTGCGGAGATTGGCAGCCGATACTTTGGCAAGTTCTCTGCAACTCCAATTGGCTATTTCATCGTATGTAAAAGAGCAGGAGAAAGCTCAGGATACGGTAATCCGGGAAGTCATGAATCGCTATGGGCTGACAGATCCGTTGGAAGTGCACTCACTGCTCGGTACCTGCGGAGAGTGGAAAAGATTCATGAAACAGGACATGGATATAAACCGACTTTATAGCACTGAAATAGGTAAACGGGAGAAATAGATTAGCGACCAGCGATAGACCGCTAACCGATAATCTCCACACTTGTCAAACCGCCCTGTTTGGCTGCCTGATACGAACCTAAATGAGTGCCCCCGCGCTCCACATCACTGATCAGCAATTCAAAGCCCACATAAAAACCGGCTATCAACAGCTTGTCACCCTTGAGAAGTTTACTACCGCGCGCCTCGTTAATGATATACTTGTTGTCGCCTAAATAACTGAGAACCAACAGGCGGTTGGGTTCGTAAGTTATTTGAATCTGTTCACCGACCTCCAGGTCTGCCGAGTCAATGCTTTCAACCGCCCTGAAATCCGATATTTCACTGTCTTCACCGAGATCCTTGGCGAGCAGATTATAATCCGGATAACCTAAATATTGTGCGATAATGTCGAGTGATGATGGACGCGCCTTAGCCGGACCATTTATGAACCCGAGCATACGTTTGAGCGTCGTGGTGCCGAGGGTCTGCCCGGTAGCCTCCTGTATCGCCAACGCCAACGCCTCGCACTGCTGAGGATATTGCAGCGGAGTATTATACTTCTCCAAAATCATCTGTCTTACTTTCTCGTTTATCATATTTTACAGCTTTAACTTACTGAAAATAGCCGGATGTTTCATCATCCGATGACCGGTTGGCTACAAAAGTAATTGATTTTGCCGGATTCGGTGCATCAGAGGACGTTCATTGTGTTCACGACAGTTGTGAACGGAGTGAACGCCCGGATTTGAGGCCGGAATGTAAAGTAATCGCCATATTTGCAACCGACGCAGAGGCAGCGCAGCAGATTTAACAATTAGTTATGAGATAATATTTGGTGACAATGCAAATATTAGTTAAATTTGCTACACCGAGTGTCGAGTACACCCGGTAAGACATACTGAAAGCGTTTACTTGACGCTTCGGTTCTGACGTCTTGGAACTTCGCAACTTCCCAAAAGTCTTTGTCAGAGCAGGAGCAACGGTAGATGCCGCAAGGATATGTAACCATATCCGCAAGCGTCATACCCCACGGGTTGGGGTATTGACGGGTGCGCATACTGTACATATTTGCGTGGGCCTCTGCGTTGTTTCGTTTCTACAAAGACAGGCAATGCGAAGGCCTCAAGACGTGGGAACGAGCAACAAGCACG
>CAZAWP010000140.1:0-5375 GCA_964488855.1 uncultured Sangeribacter sp. | reverse complement strand
AAGCCCGAATACGTATGGGCAAACTCATGGGGTGTCTCTACACGTCTGATGGGTGCTCTCATCATGACTCACTCCGACGACAATGGTCTCGTACTTCCTCCCCACTTGGCTCCGATTCAGGTGGTTATAGTTCCTATCTATAAGAATGCAGAGGAACTGGAAAAAATCTCAATGCGTGTCATGCCCATCGTTGATGCCCTCAAGCAGAAGGGTATCAGCGTCAAGTACGATGACGCAGATAACCGTCGCCCCGGCTTCAAGTTCTCCGAATATGAGCTTAAAGGTGTGCCTGTTCGTCTCGCAATCGGTATGCGTGACCTTGAGAATGGTACTGTCGAGATCGTTCGTCGCGATACCCTTGAGAAGGAAACCGATAATCTTGTGGACATCGTGGACAAGATTCCTGTTATCCTTGAGGATATTCAGAAGAATCTCTATGACAAGGCACTCAAACTGCGCGAGAGCCGTACCCGTAAGGTCGATACCTACGAAGAGTTCAAGAAAGCAGTTGAGGAGGGTGGTTTCATCCTTGCTCACTGGGACGGTACTCCCGAGACCGAGGAACGTATCAAGGCGGAGACCAAAGCCACTATCCGTTGTATCCCCCTCGATGCTGAGGAAGAGGATGGTGTGGATATGCTCACCGGCAAACCCTCTAAACGCCGCGTTATCTTCGCTACCGCTTATTAAGTTAGTGTGACCTTAACGCAGGTTATGGTCATTCATAATACTATTTATTTGCAGTCATGAATAAAACGAAATATATTATTTCGGCTGCTGTAGTGTCGCTGTGCGGGTCTGTCTACTCGGCGGCACTTAACATTGCCGACTATTGCGACCCTAAGACCAATGCTCCGAAGA
This sequence comes from uncultured Sangeribacter sp., assembly GCA_964488855.1. Classification (GTDB taxonomy): domain Bacteria; phylum Bacteroidota; class Bacteroidia; order Bacteroidales; family Muribaculaceae; genus Lepagella. Next base: position 4,514 of record CAZAWP010000140.1, on the reverse strand, counting down.
GTATTAAGGATATGACCCCGCTCGCCGACGGTCTAAGCTACGCAGCCGTTTCTGACGATAAGAGTTCGATCGATGTCTATAGTTACAAGACCGGAGAGAAGATTTCCACTCTGTTTTCAATTAACGATATAAAAGGGGATAATAAAATTTCCGACTTCGAGGGCTACATACTGTCGGCAAACGAAAAGAAGATTCTGCTGTGGAATAACAGCACCAAGATATACCGTCATAGTTTTACCGCCGATTATTATGTGTATGACATATTACGTCATACCATCAAGCCGGTAACTGATAAGGGCGCGATACGCGGTGCTGTCATCTCTCATGACGGGCGCATGGTAGCTTATACCCACGCCAATAACCTCTATGTCGCTAATCTTGATTACGGCACCGACGTTGCCGTGACTGCCGATGGCGAGGTAAACAAGATTATATATGGCGTACCTGACTGGAGCTACGAGGAAGAGTTTGGCATCAACAATACGATACGATGGAGTAATGATGACATTACTCTCGCGTTCATGAAGTTTGACGAATCTGAGGTACCGACTTACGGCTTTGACCAATACAAGAGTTTCTGCGACAAGGATCCGATGAGCGACCTGTATCCCTCGCGTTACAATTATAAGTATCCTCTTCCCGGCTATCCCAATTGCCGTGTAAATGTCCTGGCATACAATCTCGACACCCGTGTTGTCAAGACTATGGATCTTGAGATAGGGGAGAAGTATGTACCCTCGATGGAGTTTGACGGTTCCGGGACCAATCTTATGGTCATGACACTTAACCGTGACCAGAACGACCTGAAACTCTACCGTGTAAATCCGGCATCGACTGTGGCACACGAAATAATGACGGAGACTGCGACAACGTGGCTCTCGCCCTCTGCATATCAGATGGTTAAATATGGTGTCAATTCTTTTGTTATCGCTTCCGATCGTTCCGGGTATCGCCATCTGTACGAATATGATTATAATGGCAACATGCTTCGTCAGCTGTCGAAAGGGGATTGGAATATCACCGACTACTACGGTTGTGACAAAGCAGGTGTGCATTATGCTCAGGCAACTGTACGCGGTGCCATCAACCGCAATGTAATCAGTATAAATAGCAAGGGGGCTGTAAAGGTTCTCAATGACATCGACGGTACAGAGAGCGCTGACTTTAATACCAACTTTACCATATTTGTTCGCAAATATTCAAGCGCTACAGTGCCTCCTCAATATAGTCTGTGTAACGCAGCCGGTTCCAAGATCAAGGATCTCGAACTTAACGAGGAGTATGCTCGTAAATATGCGGCGATACCCAAAAAGGAATTTCTTAAAGTTCCCAATGCTGAGGGTGTCGACATGAATGCGTTTATCATATATCCCGAAAATTTCGATCCGTCGCGCAAGTACCCCGTGATGATGTACCAGTATAATGGTCCCGAGTCACAGTTAGTGCTCAACCGCTGGGGTATGGACGGCATATACTATATTGCGTCGCAGGGGTATATTGTGGCAGTTGCTGACGGACGCGGCACCGGTAACCGCGATGCCGCCTGGACTAACGTTGTTTACCGCAAGTTGGGTCAGTATGAGACCGCCGATCAGTTGGCAGCAGCCAAGTACTTCTCGCAACTCCCGTACGTAGATGGCTCGAAAATGGCTTGTTTCGGCTGGAGTTACGGTGGATATATGACGCTTATGGAAATGACTGATTCTGCGTCTCCTTTTAAGGCAGGTATAGCTATGGCACCGGTATCTGATTGGCATTTCTATGATTCGATTTATACCGAACGTTTCATGCAGACTCCCGGTGCCAATCCGAAAGGTTATAAAGAGGGGAGTGCCGTTGGTCGTGCGTCCAACATTAAGGGACGCCTCTTGATAATGTCAGGAACAAATGACGACAATGTTCACTTTCTCAATACTCTGATGTTCTCCTCCAAACTCAATTCAGAGGCTCGTCTTTTCGACATGATGGTATATTCCGGCTTCGAGCATTCTTTGGGTATGTGCAATGCAAGGGTAGCTCTCTACAACAAAATTGTAGACTTCCTTAATACTCAGCTGAAATAGCAATCAGATAGGGAGGATTATAGCAATTAGAAAGAGACATATAGACGCAATTAGTCATATAAAGTTATGGCTAATTGCGTAATGTAGATATAATTTAATTTTTAACAATTACTTACATGATAGATTTCTCGCGTAGAGTGTTATAATATTGTAAGTGGTCGATATGACCGCTCGTATCGCTATACGCATACTTTCTCAAGTTCGTGATTACGAACTCTTTAGTAGACTAATTTTCATGGAAGATTTAAAAAAAATAAATAGTTATCAGTTCTTTCAGTTCTGGAAGAATCTCTCGATCAGTCTTCTGGTCATGATTGCTGTTATATTCCTGTCTCGCATCTTCCCTCATTATTATTCTCCAATCATCGCTCTGTTTGCTGCGGGTTTCCTTTACGCCCGTCTATATAATGCCAAATTCTCGCGCAATGTAACATGCATGGTACTTACGTACTCTACCTTCTTCTGCATTATTGCGTATTCTATTGTCGGCATTGTAATCAACTTATTGGATATATGGGGGATAATAAAGATTCCAAGGGAGTTGAGTTTCTTTAACGAACCATTCATACCCACATTGATTCTCATTCCTGTCAGCTTTGTGGTAATGCTCGTTCTCTATATCCTGGGTGACCGCATTCAGATTTGCCGTACTTGCAAGATGAAACACGGCATGTCCATGAACACCAACAAGCTGACTACTCTTCTTTCAAGTGAGTCCCGACTCCAGGTGCGAAACCTTATGGTTCTTTTCGGAGTCTTGGCTGTCATAATGTGGGTGTATTTCCTTTTCTTCTACATCAACACTGATGTTAATGGCAGGGACAGTTACGTATTCGTTTGGCTTTGTATAGGCGTATTTGCCATTGATGAGATATATATCGTAATCAGATATTACAATCTTTATCTCGATCTCAAGGATAACGATGAGATTATCACTCCCGATGAACTCTCGGATATGTCTGCCAAGACGTATCTGCGCTACTACGTGGTTTGTGATGAGAACATGTATCTCACTAAGGGTGGTCTCAATCCAGAGACGATGAAACGAGATCTCATCGACACTCCTTTCTTCACTAAACGGAGCGTCAATAACCTGACATTCCCCGAGGTGGAGAAGATTATCGAGGACATGAGCGGCGTAGAGGGGTCTCTTCGGTTCTTCTTCGGCAGGAAATTGCCTGATATGAAGAAGCATAGCGTCTTGCGTTATTTTTATTTCCTCAAAGGTATTCCCGAGGATTATCCTGAACTCGATGAACCCGGTCTGTGGGTATCGTTTAAGAAGGTTAAGGAGATATATTCGTATCATCCCTCCAAGATGTCTCCTATCTTGGTCGCTGACCTGACGCGACTCGCTACCATTATTCTAACCGAGAAGACATTTGACGAGGACGGTTTCCGTAAGATGGGACTCAAGAACTATCAGCCCTCCTTTACCCTTAAAGATGTGGAGGAATCCAATCTCGATTTTCAGGATGACAAGTGGATACACGTTTCAATGTTCAACTCCGACACTTCATTTTACAAATTAAAGAAATGGTGGCGCGAACATGGTACGCGTAAGAAGAAAGACAAGACATTATGGCGTTAAAAACTGTCGCTGTTGTCGGTCCTACCGCCAGCGGTAAGACACGCCGTGCCGTCGAACTGGCTCACAGATTCGGCGGTGAGATCATCTCCGCTGACTCGCGTCAGATCTATACCGGTATGACCATAGGTACCGGTAAGGATCTAAACGAATATGGGGAGATTCCGTATCACCTCATCGACATCGCTCCGGCGGGGAGCAAATATAATCTATATCAGTATCTGCGGGACTTCAGACAAGTATATGACAACTTGGCTGCAGACGAAAAGAGAGCCATTATCTGTGGCGGATCAGGCATGTACGTAGAGAATGCTCTGCGTGGCCTTATTATGCCGGAGGTTCCTCAAAACCATGATTTACGTGAACGTTATGCCGGGAAATCCCTTGTAGAATTGACTGAGATTCTCAGGGGATACAAGACTCTTCATAACAAGACTGACGTAGATACTGTAGCGAGAGCTATCCGTGCTATCGAAATTGAAGAATTTTACAGGGAACATCCGGACTTGGCAGCTCAAGCTGACAAACAAGCGGCACAACCCCTCGATGCTCTTATTATAGGCGTCGAAATACCCCGTGAGGATCGACGCAGACGCATTACCGAACGTCTGAAAGCAAGATTAGAGGAGGGGATGATCGACGAAGTACAGGCTCTTCTCAACAGCGGTATCTCGCCGGCTGACCTAATCTATTACGGGTTGGAGTACAAATTTGTAACCTTATATATAACCGGTGTCCTGACTCATGAGGAGATGTTTGTGGGCTTGGAGACCGCCATCCATCAGTTTGCCAAGCGTCAGATGACATGGTTCCGCGGCATGGAGAAGAGGGGACTCCCCATCCATTGGCTCCCATACGATCTT
>CAZAWP010000139.1:0-5380 GCA_964488855.1 uncultured Sangeribacter sp. | reverse complement strand
TGATTTATATGATAAAAGCGATAATCATCATATTACTCTTTTTTGCGGCATGGTATTGGCTGCTCCCCGTACTGAAGCGTGCCTTCACACGCTACATGATGGGTAAGGCAGAGGATACGATGCGACGCATGATGGGTATGCCCAGCCGCAAGGAGGAGGAGCGAATGCGCAAATCTACCGGCGAGCAGCAGAAGAAGGAATCTCCCAAATCGCGTTGGGGACGCCGCCGTGCCGCCGAGGCTGCCGATTTTACATACGACCTGCGCGGCGTGCGGATCTCGCAGGTATTGCAGGCATACGCCGTCGATATAGAGTTTACGGAGTACCGCGAGTTCTCGACGACCACGGAGACCGAAATCAAATATACCTTTGAGCAGCAGGTTGCCGACGTAGAGTATTATATACTGTAGGCGTAGAGTATCCGAATAAAAGAACCGATTATTAATAAAAGAAAACGAGGTGGATAAGAAAGCGTCCGGGAGTACCGGTGTGACGGTAAGAGAGAGAGAAAGAACACTCTATGTCAGTGATATGGACGGGACGCTGTTGCAGCCCGAGGCTCGCTTGTCGGCAGAGACCATAAGGTTGTTAAATGAGGCAATAGCGGAGGGCGCGCTCTTTACAGTCGCCACAGCGCGCACCCCGGCTACCGTATCCCCCTTGCTCGCAGAGGTAAACCTCCGGCTCCCCGCCATAGTCATGACCGGCGCGGCACAATGGTGCAAGCAGACCGGCGACTATTCACACGTGCGACCGATGGACAGCGATGCCGTCCGCCAATTGGTGGCGATATATCGTGACAACCGTCTGCCGACCTTCCTCTATGCCCTGCGTGACAATATCATCCATATCTATCATTTGGGACCGCTCTCTCCACTTGAGGAGGAATTTATAGCGGAGCGTCTCAACAGTCCTTTCAAGGCGTTTCATATCGACTGCGGCGAATGGGAACTCCCCGAGGATGCCTACGATAATGTCGTGCTCCTCTTTGCCATGCAGCCGAGTGCGGAAGTAGAGAATGTATATAATAAGATAAAGGATCGCGGCGACTGCAATCCGGTGTTTTATCATGACATGTACGGCGAGAGTGTGGGGATGATGGAGGTCTTTTCGCCGGCGGCGACAAAGGCAGCCGCTATCAGGGATCTTGCCTCCGAGATAGGGGCTGAGCGAATAGTGGTGTTCGGTGACAATGTAAATGACCTGCCGATGTTTGCCATCGCCGACCATAGCGTGGCAGTAGCAAATGCGCGCCCGGAGGTGATCGCCCGAGCCTCGGAGGTGATCGGTGCAAATACCGAAGATGCCGTGGCGCACTATATCCTTGACGATTACAAGTGAGGATGGAAACGGTTTAGCTAACGATTTATTCCGGTACTAAAGTTTACTGAGGGGAGATGAAGCCGCTGAGTTATAAATTTCACGGGAATCTGTTTGAGCGCAGACGTGCCGGCAAGACTTTGGTCATTGCCGTGGCAACGATTGTGGTCATGATCTTCCTGCTGATCTCCAACGGACTCGTCAAGGAATTGGCTCATCAGGAGCGTGAGCGCATGAATATATGGGCAGCTGCCACCGAGCGCCTCGCCAAGGCAGATGTAGATGCCGATTTCGACTTCCTCCTTTCTATCATAGCGCAGAACAACTCCATACCGGTGATGATCACCGATTCGGCGTTCAATATATCGGAATTCCGCAACTATAAGTTGCCCGACAAGACCGGCGAGGATGTTTCGCTCTTCAGTCAGCTCTCTGAGCGCAATCAGAAATATCTGCAGAAACGCCTTCATGCGCCCGGCGGTACCACCCCCTTGCGCGAGATGGCAAACCGGGATCGGCATTTCATCGAGGTAGAGCTCGGTCCGGGTATCTCCCAGTACATTTATTACGAAGACTCAAACCTGCTGCGTACGCTTACCCTGTATCCGTACGTGCAGATGGCCGTCATGCTCATCTTGGCATTGATATTGTACTTAGCGGTGCTTTATACCAAGCGGGCGGAGCAGAACCGTGTATGGGTCGGACTCTCCAAGGAGACAGCCCACCAGTTGGGCACACCCATATCGTCGCTGATGGCATGGAGCGAGTATCTGCAGGCTTCGGGTACTGATAAGGCTGTCACCACCGAAATCGACAAGGATGTCAAGCGGCTCTCGGTCATAGCCGAGCGCTTCTCAAAGATCGGTTCGCAGCCCGAGATACAACTCGAATATATCAACGATGTGGTCGGCGCATCGCTCGACTATATGAGCCGGCGAATCTCGGGACGTGTCAAGATTGAGATGGAACTATCCGACGATGACCACGGCGTGAATGTGTCCCGTGCGCTTATAGAGTGGGTTATGGAGAACCTCACCAAGAACGCCGTCGATGCGATGGCGGGCGAGGGGGTACTTCGTATCCGCACAGGTGCCGAGGGTAACAATGTATGGATAGAGGTAAGCGACACAGGCAAGGGTATAGCCCGAAAGAACTATAAGACGATCTTCAACCCCGGCTATACGACCAAGAAACGAGGCTGGGGACTGGGTCTGACGCTTGTCAAACGTATCGTCGAGGAGTATCACGGCGGCAAGATATATGTCAAGGAGTCGGAGCCGGGTAAGGGCACGACATTCCGCATCGACCTCCCGCGCGTCAAAGCCGGAGGGTAAGAATACGACTTGCCTAATCTAAAATATTTTACGGAGTATAAAAAAATTATTAATTTTGTAGCACCCCCTTGTCCAATCCTCAGCAGGAAGGCGGCAGTGGAGGATAAAATAGACAAAAGACCTGTAAAATGGATATATCATATAAATGGTTACAGCGGTTCATCGATGTCGATGAGACGCCCCGCGAGCTTGCGGCTACGCTGACCTCGTTAGGACTTGAGTGTGACACCGTCGAGGAGATAGAGAGTATCCGCGGCGGACTACGCGGTCTGGTGATCGGAAAGGTTTTGACCTGCGAGGATCATCCGGACTCGGATCACCTTCATGTCACCACCGTGGATTTAGGCGGTGAGGTACCGGTGCAGATTGTATGCGGCGCCCCCAATGTCGCTGCCGGTCAGACAGTGGTTGTCGCCACGGTGGGCACAACCCTTTATGACGGTGACAAGGAGTTCCTGATTAAGAAATCAAAGATCCGCGGCAAGGAGTCTTTCGGAATGATCTGTGCCGAGGACGAGATAGGAGTCGGCGAGAGCCACGACGGTATCATCGTAATAGAGGAGGAGATAGCGCCCGGTACCCCGGCGGCTGAGTACTTCAACGTTACGAGCGACTACATGCTTGAGGTTGAGCTCACTCCCAACCGCGTGGATGCCGCCAGCCACTACGGCGTGGCGCGTGACCTCAAGGTCCGCCGCTGGTGTAACGCCTTTATCGACGGTACTCAGGATTATCCCGAGGTCAATCTGCCCGATGTATCGGCGTTCAAGTCCGATACCGTCGAGGGTGCCGTCAAGGTTACCGTTGAGGATAAGCAGGGTGCACCTCGCTACTCAGGCGTGACTGTACGCGGCGTGACCGTAAAGGAGTCACCCGAATGGCTGCGTAAACTCCTCATCTCTGCCGGGCAGCGGCCTATCAACAATATTGTAGATATCACCAACTTTATACTTCTCGGTATCGGTCAGCCGTTGCACTGCTTCGATCTCGCCAAAGTCAAGGATGAGACAATCGTGGTGCGGACGATGCCCGAGGGTACACCGTTTGTCACTCTCGATGGTGTGGAGCGCAAGCTCTCGGAAGCAGACCTTATGATCTGTGATACCGAGAAGGCACTCTGTATCGCCGGTGTGTTCGGCGGATTGGAGTCGGGAGTGACCGAGAGCACCAAGGATGTGTTTATCGAGAGCGCATGGTTCAATCCGACGCGTGTACGCCGCACGGCCCGCCGTCACGGTCTTTCGACAGATGCATCGTTCCGCTACGAGAGAGGCACCGACCCCTCGATTACCGTCTATGCAGCCAAGTTGGCGGCGGTGATGATCAAGGAACTCGCCGGCGGTGAGATTTGCGGCGAGGTACTCGATAATTGCGCTGACAATATCGCCTGCGCCGAGATGGATTTCTCGATAAAATATTGCAACGACCTCATCGGCAAGGAACTTCCCAAGGATCTTATCGTATGTATCCTCAAGGGATTGGAGTTTGCCGTTGAGGAGACCGCAGACCCCGACGTGCTTCACCTCGCGGTACCGACATATCGCGTGGATGTGACCCGTCCGTGCGACGTTGTCGAGGAGATTCTTCGCGTCTACGGCTATAATAATGTGGAGTTTGGTGCCGAGATGCACGCCACTCTCTCGCAGAGCGGACCCACAGACCGCAGCATCCACTTGCAGAATATCATCAGCGAGCAGCTGACAGCGATGGGATTCAATGAGATAATGAACAACTCGCTGACTGCCCGCAACTATTACGAGGATAATGAGAAATATCCGTTGAATACCTGTGTTGAGGTCATCAATCCTTTGAGCGGAGACCTGTCGCTGATGCGCCGTACGCTGCTTTACGGAGGTCTGGAGTCGATAGCCCACAATACGCACCGTAAGGCAAACGACCTGAAGTTCTACGAGTTCGGCAATGTCTACCGCTTCAACAGCGAGAAGGAGATCACCAAGGAGAAACCCTTGGCACCATTCAGCGAACACATGGAACTGGGTATCTGGATGACCGGTAAGGCAGAGGCTGACAGCTGGAATGTCAAGGCTGCCGAGAGCGATGTATATCTGTTGCGCGGTATCCTCGACAGTATCTTCGTGCGCTGCGGAGTGTCGCTTAATGCATTCAAGAGCGAGCAGGGTAGCGACAGCGTCTTTGCGGCAAAACTTACAATCTCGACACGTCAGGGTAAGGAGATCGCCGAGATCGGCATCATCCGTGAGGCGTGGTTAAAACGCTTCGACATCGAGCAGCCGGTAGTGTACGCTTCGGTGAACTGGGATGACCTTTTCAAGCTTGCCGACAACTATAAGGTAACCTTCACGCCGCTGCCCAAGACTCTGCCGGTAGAGCGCGACCTCGCCCTTTTGGTGGACAAGAGCGTGCGTTTCAGCGACATCGAGGATGTTATCCGCAAGGCTGAGCGGAAGTTGCTGCGCAGTGTGAAGCTCTTTGACGTGTACGAGGGTAAGAACCTGCCGGAGGGCAAGAAGTCGTATGCCGTCAAGATGGAGCTTCTCGATACCGAGAAGACCCTTACCGACAAGCAGATAGAGCAGGCGATGGGTCGCATCATCGACAGTCTGCGAAAGTTCGGCGCTGAGTTGCGTTAAGTGACCTGTGTCGTTAGTTTTGAACTAAAGGATAAATAAGAAAGAAATATATACCAACAATGGGAAGAGCATTTGAATTCCGTAAAGCCCGTAAGCTCAAACGCTGGGGCAACA
>CAZAWP010000138.1:0-5535 GCA_964488855.1 uncultured Sangeribacter sp. | reverse complement strand
GTGCGCAGTTATGCCGTATGAAATATTCGTTGCAAAACAGTGACGGCGAAGTACTTGTTAAGGATAAATACCTATTGTCACTCAAGGATTTCAACACGCTTGAACGCCTTGACGAACTCGTTCAGGCCGGTGTATCGTCCTTTAAGATCGAAGGGCGCCTTAAAGATGCCGGTTATGTCAAGAATGTAGTGGCTGCCTACCGTCGCCGCCTCGATGAAATAATTGCCGCCCATCCGGACAAATATGTCCGTACGTCAGTCGGAGTGTCCTCTTATACCTTCATTCCAAAGGTGGACAAAAGTTTTAACCGAGGATTTACAAATTACTTCCTGGATAGAAATTCAAAAGAAAAAAGGGCATCTCTTGACACCCCGAAATCGCAAGGAGAAATTATTTCCTCGGTGACGGAGCTTCATAATGGAGACGGTATCAGTTATTACGACAACGGCGAATATAAAGGAGTACACGTAAACCGCGTGGAGGGTAATCGCATTATCAGTGCAAGACCCTTTCAGTTGCCCAAGGGAGCGGTAATACACCGTACCTTCGACAACGAATGGGAGAAGCAGATGACAGCGCAGACAGCTGTCCGCAAGATAGGGGTAGATATAACATTAGATGTCCGTTCCATAACAGCAACCGACCAAAGGGGTGTGCAAGTGACATTACCATGGGAGGGTTCGGCGGAGAAATCGCGCAAACCCATGGATTATAGAGGTATTTTGGGCAAATTAGGCAATACTATCTACGAACTGCATGAATTTAAATCGAATATACGGGATGATATATTTATCCGAGCATCGCGACTGACGGAACTTCGTCGGGCGCTCATCGACCTCCTCGACGAAGCAGCCCGCACCTCCTATCCCTTTGAATACCGAGCTAAAGAAGATAGCGAGGCGCCATATATAAGCACTCAACTTATATCACTTGATAACGTAGCTAATCGACTTGCTAAGGAATTTTACGAGCAACACGGCGTGTCGAAAATAGAACCCGCAATAGAAGTCAGCGGTAATACGACATCAGCCACCCCCGTGATGACCACGCGTTACTGTATCCTGCGCGAATTGGGTGCATGTAAGAAAAGGGATCCCAAAAGTGCACTACGTAAGCATCTTAAGGAACCCCTTAGACTGACTACCGGTTCACACTCATTCAGAGTCGCTTTCGACTGCGCCCGATGCGAGATGAACCTGTATAAAGATTGATATGATAAGTAACAGCTATCTATTCTGATATTTGTTAATCGGCCACTTATCACAAGTAGTATTACTCGGCACCCTTACTGTAAGTCATGCGCATGTAGTCCACCAACATGGGAGGCACCAGAGGGTCAACACCTCGGCTTACGAGGAAATCCCTATCCGCATTAAATAAGTTTTCAAAGTCGTTGAGAGCATCCCGGTAGACCTTGGGATTATCAGAAGCCGTTTCACCGACATGTGCCTCGATGGCATGTCTGTAGAAATCAATGGCAGTTCGGATATTACCGTAAAGTAAAGCCGAATGACCGGCATTGAGGTAATCGCTCGCGATAGGTGCAGTAAGAAGGATCTGGCTGTAATAGTCCTGACTCTTCTCATAATTGGCCGCCGACAGTTCCGCCCAGGCATTTGCCCTTAGTATCCGTATATCCTCGGGATTATAGTACCGTGCCTGCTGATACTTGGTGATAGCCTCGGAATACTTGCCATCCTGAAGCAACATATCACCCAAATTTACAAGATAGCTGACTTTCTCAGGATTCTGCAGTACCAACTGCTCATAGTATAGAGCCGCCGCCTTGTAATTGTGGAGCTTTTTGTTCACCTCTGCCAGCCGTGTGATAAGCCACGGTGTCGCCTCGCTCAATAACTCCGCACGCGTGTACGCCTCGAGGGCAGAGGAGAGGTCACCAGTCTGTTCACAGCAATACCCGATTTTCTCCCACAGAAGACCATCCGCATCCGGGCGGTTTCCTAAAATCTCCAGCAGCGGACGGGCTTCGGCATAGCAATTGCGCTTGAAATAGAACTCACTAATCAACCGCACGATCTCGACATCATTGTTAAGAATATCAAGGTCGATAAATTCCTTGAAGTCGATATTGCGTGCGAAAGGATTATACAGACCGTCGAGACGGCGGAAGAGCTTGAAGAAGCGGTATAAATCCCGGGTAGCCGACATAATCTCGTCATCGAGAGCAGGATTGCCCGAATGCAGGAAACGGTCCTTACCCTCCTCGTCGAGCTGGCTGAGCTGCATGTCGAGTTGAGAGCGCATCATGTCTCTCTGAGCCTCCGGCATTTTGGCAATAGCCAACATAAGGGAATATTTGTCAGAATCACACATCATCCCGCTCGTGCGGTTGAGAATCTCAATCAGACGGTTATCAGAATCACAATCATGGTGGATTGCCGAATTACTGCTGTCGAAAGGAAGGAACCAGTTGGAGGGTTCACGGAAGAACGGGAAATTCTTCAGATTGGCAAAGGCCACCATCATGACGTCCGTACCGTCGGACTGCATGTCCGAGAGTTTGCGCAGTTTCTCCGACAGACCGCTTTTCTCCAAAATAGACTCCCACTCCGGATTACCCTCCACAGAAATCTCAGGGTCAAACGAGCCCTTGCGCATCTGCTCAAGGATTTCCGGATTAAGTTTCATCAGCTGGGGGATGACCTCCTTGTTCATCGTCTCGATAACCTTCTCGGTATCGCGTGTGCGCACTATATTAAGCAGCGAAGTCTTGAAAGCATGAGAGATACCGTGACGGTCGATGATATTGCGGAGCCGGTCCCTGCGGTAACGGTTGCGGTTGAGCAAATGACCGTAACGGGACTCGCAGAAAACGATAGCGATAATGATTCGACCCCTGACCTTGTCCGAAACCTCAAACTCAAACATATCCAACATAATATCGAAATAATGGGGATTGTAGTGCTGAAGCAGAGCCAAAGTCATCGCGCTCACGATCACAGCGACTAAATCATCATTGGCAGCCGCCGAAAGGAGGTAATCTTTCAGCGCCTTAAGGTCACCGCGTCCCGGCGCTCCCGTCCATATACGGTTGAAGATTGCCGTGGTCAATTCTTCCTTGCGTAACTTTATCTGTGCCAATTCCGGCGCGCACATGGTCTGTGCAAGAGAATACTCTGCAAAACAGCTCGTGTACAGGTCAAGCAGAGTCTTGAGACTCTCCTGACGCTGGCGGTTGTTACGTATAATCTCCGAATATATATCACGGTTATCCGGAATACGGCTTTCGCGCAGGAAGAGCTCGTTGATATAAAGCAGTTCGTCGATTATATCCGCATAAATCCTTTCGCGACTCGTATCATTGCCACCCTGCGCCATATATCGCAGCATGTGGGAGTAGGTATTCTCTACTTCACCGAGGCGAGCCGAAAGAGCAGGGTAAGAGAGTTTGGAGAAAAGGAATTTCAGCTTGGCGATAGCTTCGCTGAGATGTGAATCCAAGATTAAATCCCTTATTCTATTGTAATATTGAGTGATTTTTTCAGAATTGGCCATTTTTTTTTATATTCGAAACTAAATTGGTTTCGCAATCAATTTTTAGAGTTTGAGAAATTAGTACTGTGTACTGATTTTATAACAAATATGGTGCCACAAAATATTATAGCACCCATAGACAAACGCTGACAACCACGACCCGAAGACAAACTTCTTCTCACACACACAAACACCGAATCCATGGAAACTAACAATAATCATACAAACGCTCCGAAAGCCGGTAGTAACCAAAATACTTTAAAAAGCGGAAATGTCACAGCTACTCCAAAAGCGGACTTCCGGCGCAAGCCCGAGTGGCTCAAGATAAAGCTGCCGAGGGGATTTAAGACCGAGCAGGTTATTTCGCTCCTTACTGACCATCATCTGCATACCATCTGTTCAAGCGGTATGTGTCCCAACCGTGGCGAATGCTGGGGTGCAGGTACCGCAACCTTCATGATAGGAGGAAATGTCTGCACCCGCAGCTGCAAGTTCTGCAACGTAGCTACAGGTAAACCCTTACCACTTAACGCTGCTGAAATAGACCACATAGTAGACTCCATAAAAGCTCTCAAACTCAAACATGTAGTCATAACCTCGGTTGATCGCGACGACTTGCCCGACGGAGGTGCATCGCATTGGACGGCACTCATCCGGCGCATCAAGGCGGATTGTCCGGGTGTGACGATGGAAGTGTTGGTTCCCGATTTCAGAGGCAACCGCGAGGCACTTCAAAGCGTAATAGATGCCCGACCGGACATCATCTCCCATAATATGGAGACCGTCCGGCGTCTTACCCCGGAGGTCCGTTCAGTGGCAACTTACGACGGTTCGTTAGCGGTAATAAGACAGATAGCAGAGTCAGGAATCCGTGCAAAATCCGGTATAATGTTAGGCTTGGGGGAGACCCGAGAAGAGATACTCGAGACCATGGACGACCTGCGGGATGCCGGTTGCGAGGTTATTACAGTCGGGCAGTATCTGCAACCCTCCGCCAAACACTACGAAGTCAAGGAATATGTAACGCCCGAGAAATTTGAGGAGTACGGTAAGATAGCGCGAGATAAAGGTTTCGTCCATGCCGAGAGTGCACCGCTCGTCCGTTCGTCATACCATGCCGAAAAACATGTAAAATAAGACACTATACAACGTGTAATTAGAAATAAAGGATTACTTGGATAATTAAGGTTTGGATCAAAGATTACTCCAATGAAGATTATTGAATTAGGACGCATGAAATACGGCGAAGCCTATAGACTACAGCGTGAGGCTTTTGACCGGCATGTCGAGGCGAAGAGAAATAAGACCGAATGTCCGGAAGACATTATATTCTGTGTTGAGCACGACCCCGTTTACACCATGGGTTTTCATGCCGACAGCCGTAATCTGTTAGTGTCCGAGGAGACGCTAAAAGAGCAGGGTGCCGAACTCTACCGCATAGAGCGTGGTGGCGACATTACATACCACGGTCCCGGGCAGATAGTGTTATATCCCATACTTGACCTGGAGCGGCTTCACCTAACTGTAAAGGAGTATGTACACATCCTTGAGGAGTCAGTAATACGTACAGTGGGGGAGTACGGCATTGCTGCCACACGACTCGACAATGCGCCCGGCGTCTGGATCAGTGACACCAAAGGAGACCGCAAGATCTGTGCATTGGGCATCAAATGTTCGCGTCACATCACCATGCACGGACTCGCCCTCAACGTCATCACAGACCTCGCCCGCTTCCGCCCCATCAACCCCTGCGGCTTCACCACCAAAGGCGTCACCTCCCTCGCCGCCGAACTTAGGTATAATGCACCACAACAAAATAAGGACTATTCAACTATAAACTTTTCCGACACTAATCCTTCATCCGCTTTTTACGAAGTACAGCAACGCCTTGTTCAGAATCTGGTTCTTCTTCTTAACAAACATTTATAAGAGATTAAATATAAACGATTTATTTTTAATAGCGAAAATTATTGTAACGATATGTCTTTATAAGGTGTCTTATGAGTAAGACATTGAAAATATATGACTACTGAAGAGTTT
>CAZAWP010000137.1:0-5562 GCA_964488855.1 uncultured Sangeribacter sp. | reverse complement strand
AGAACCTTGAGCACAACATTATGAACGGTGCTCCGTCTCCTGCGTTTCTTTGGCCCGAGTATCTCACAAAGAAAGAGAAAGGTAGCTATGGGTATGTCATGAAACTCCGTCCGCAAAACTACTTTGAGTTCGGCAATTTCCTTCTTGCCAAGAAATCATTCCGCTCATACAGTGCCATGCTTGCAGCTGCCATGAAGATTTGCAACGGCTTCATGATGCTTCATCGTTTCGGTTACAGCTATCAGGATCTCAACGATGGTAATTTCTTTATCGACCCGGACAGCGGCGATGTACTTATCTGTGACAACGACAACGTTATGCCGCAGGGTGAGAAATCCGGTATCATGGGCAAAGCCCGCTATATGGCTCCCGAAATTGTAGCCGGTGGGGTGCCCGACAAATACAGTGACCGGTTTTCGCTCGCAGTGATACTCTTCATGCTCTTTTACGCCAATCATCCTTTTGAAGGCGCAAAAGTAGTGGCATGTCCCTGCATGACAGAGTCCTTTGAAAAGAAGTTCTACGGAACGGAGGCTGTATTCATTTACGACCCTACGGACAAGAGCAATCTCCCCGTGCGCGGGATTCATCAGAATGTAATCCGCCGTTGGCCCGCTTTCCCGTCTAAACTGCGCGAGATATTCATGCAGGAGTTCTCTCAGGAGAAACTCAAGAATCCTAATACCCGAATGATCGAATCCCTATGGGAAAAACTCATCACCGGGATACGCGACTCCTTGGTACGGTGTCCTAATTGCGGAGAAGAAACATTTATCGAAGATAACCGGAAGTGTATGGACTGTGGCACAGACATTGATGTATCCCGACGTCTGAAAATTGGCACCCGCAGTGTCATGCTTACCAAAGGGACAAAAGTGTATATTGACAGCGACAACATCCCTGATGCCGAGATCGTAGAGCATCCAAATGATCCGAGCAAGATTCTTCTCAAAAATCTCACACAGGACAACTGGACGGCAGAGACACCCAGCGGGAAAATCAAGATCGTTGCTCCCGGCGAGATGATGCCCGTCAATCCCGGTATAAAGATTGCGTTCTCCAACGCACACAAGGGCGAATTCACTAAAGAAAATAAATTATAACATCCTCATATATATGTCACTCTTAGATGAACAAGTAAGCGTACCGCGCCGAACCATGACACTCTTCTTCCTCATCGACACATCGGGTTCGATGGAAGGAAACAAAATAGGAGCAGTTAATGATGCTGTCGCCAACGTACTCCCGATGCTTGATGAAATTTCGGCGGAGAATCCCGACGCCGAAATCAAAGTTGCCGCCCTTGAATTTTCAAGTGGCGTGAACTGGCTATACTCTGAGCCGAAACTTGCTTCAGATTTTGTATGGCAGGATGTAAAGGCCGGCGGTCTTACCTCTCTTGGTGCAGCCTGTGCCGAGTTATCATCCAAACTCTCACGCAGTGGCTATATGCTGTCTGCAAGCGGTTCTTTTGCCCCCGCTATTATCCTTCTTTCAGATGGTGGCCCGACCGATGACTACGACAGCGGTCTTAACAAACTCAAAGGCAACAACTGGTTTAAGGCTGCCATCAAGATAGCCATAGCTATCGGCGATGATGCTGACAAGGATGTGCTTAAACAGTTTGCCGGAAACAGCGAGGCTGTATTTACTGTCCATAACATTGACGCCCTCAAGCAGATTATACATGTAGTCGCCGTAACTTCTTCGCAGATCGGCAGCAAGAGCAGTACTGCCGGCGACACGACCAAACAAGACCAGGTTATCGAGGAGGTCAAAGACGCTGTACAGAATATTCAGGGTGCCGAGTCTGTCACCAAAGTGGACACCAGTGCCTACGATGACGATTGGGACTAAGTAACTATTGAAATACTTAACCAATCAAGACCCATTGATTCCCAATAGTTAAACATGGATTCTATCAACTTCAGCTGTCAAGGCGAAAGCCATATCGCCGCCGGGAAGGTATGTCAGGACTATTCTTATAGCCGGGTCTATGAGAATGGTAATGCCGTTGCCATTGTCTGCGACGGTCACGGTGGAGCACGCTATTTCCGCAGTGATGTAGGGGCAAAGATTGCAGCCGAGGTGGCTGAGCAGAAAGCATTGGAGTTTGTCGCTGCCGTGGGCGCGATTTTAGAGGGGCAGCCGTTTACACAAGAATCGGCTATCTCCACCCAGATAGATAACCATGATTTTGAAAAGCTGAGTCCTATTGAACGAGCGTTTCGACAGTTGTTTTCTTCCATCATTTTTGAATGGAATACCCGCGTGTCAGCTCATGCCGCGGCAAATCCAATTGCCGAGCAAGAGAAACCCGGACTCGAAGAGCGGTGGATTACTGATTTTTCCAAAGGTCATAATCTGGAAAAAGTCTATGGGTGTACCCTCATGGCGTATGTAGCCACCCCTGCCGTATGGTTTGCCTTTCAGATAGGTGATGGAAAATGCTTCGCCCTTAACTCGGAGGGTAAATGGAGTGAGCCCATTCCTTGGGATGACCGTTGTTTCCTGAATAAGACCACATCTATCTGCGACAGCGGAGCCATTGATGAGTTCAGATATTGCTATTGTGGTACCGGGGATTTCCCGGTAGCCATAATTCTTGGATCAGATGGGATCGATGACAGTTTCGGTGCAGAGGTCAATCAAGCAAATTTCTATGTGCAGATTCTTAAATCCCTTGCTAAAGAGGGAATTGATAAAACGATCACTGAGATTGAGACGACACTTCCGCAACTCAGCAAAATAGGAAGTCGGGATGATATGTCTATCGCCATGGTATTCGATCTTGCAGAGGTTGAAAGACTTTACACGTCTATGATAGAATGGCAGATTGAGAACGTTAAAAAACACATTGCCGATGAAAATGCCAAGATCGAGAAAGCCAATGATATTCAATCCTCGCTTGAGCAGGTTGAAAATCCCACGAAGCAGAATATGATTGACCTTCAATACGCCAATGCCGATGAAAAGCGAGCGATAGAGAATCGCACCAAGCTCCAAGGACGACTCGACACCCTACTAAAAGAGCTCAACCCCGAGAGAGAAGTTGAATCCCCTGCTAAAACCGACACGGAAGAATGAGCCTCGTCGCCGCCCTCACAGACCTTATCTCAAAGAAAGGTGTCTCCGTAATAGAAACGTATAGATTTTGCGGACAAACTTACGGAAACCATATTGATTCTCGGCTGATATAGAAAGACAGTAGTAGTTTACAACGTTCCATGCTGCCTTATCCCGGAATCAATTCATTCATACGCTCAGAAAAGCATCAGCGATTGGAAGAACAAATATCTCCCGATCTGCGATAAATGTTCTCTAAAATCAAAATGTTGCGGACTCTTCGCAACCAGTAAAAAATCATTCAAAGGACTTAAACCATCTTTTATAATGTTATAATAATGGAATTACATCACGCATTAAAACATATAATCAAGAACGAAGGTCCGGACATTCTAACTGATCTAAGACTTATCAACATATTGGATGACTTGAATGCTTTTCAAGATATTCAAGGAGCAAAGTATATCATCCGCGCGATAATAGTTGATGGTTTTGCCATGAGGTTCATACAAATTGGTTCACTCAGCTCGTCTGCAAATGACCTAATAAAGAAGTTATACAGCACCACGGGGTTTAACGAAGATGCAGTAACCAAAATATTTCATTCATTTGCCTTTGGCCTTGGATGGATAAATACAATGCCCTCAATCTCACCCGCTGCATCCACGGCACCTATTTCATCAAATTCACCATATCAAAAACCTACACGTCCAAATGCAGGTGGCTCACAGTTGAACTTAACAGAGTCACAACTCGATAACAAATCGGAGAAGTTTAAACATCAATATGCTAACGATGCGGAGGCTTATCTTGATAGTGTAATAACGCTCTGTGGTGATCCAGAAAATGAACTTGGTGTAAAGCTAAGCATCAATGTTTCATACAATGTTAATTACAATTCATTCAACGTTAATCTTGAATTTATCGGAGGCATTTCAAAGCAGACAGACTGGCTATCTTTCAATGTAGTCGTGAAATCCACAACAGGCAAAATTCTGTCAAAACAACAGGCCATGGTTGATCCTAAAATCGGGAAACGTAAATACTTTGTTGAGCAAGTCCATATGGTTCAAGACGATTTTAGGCGTGTGTGCGATATTGCCCAAGTACTTATATACTGGAAGGAGGACTAAGCGGTGAACCAAGAATTCGGACATTTTATATCTAAATTAGTCTCTGAATTTGGGTATAAAGTATTATCAGAGCAAAAGGCTGCTAATATTTTGGCAGACTATGGCTGCAAGGACAAACCCTTGATTAGGATTCTCCAAACTGTAAATCGTAGTGATGCTTTCACATTAACCGATTTTGCTGACAAGAATAGCCCTACTCGAGCAAGGTTATATCATTTTCTTGTTAGTGATTGTGCCTATAATTCAGAAGTAGTTAATTATTTTCTGGATTGCGTTGAGTTTGGTTTGGGGCATAGGAACATCCATCCGCATAGCCCACACTTGACTTCAAATGAAGTGAATATACCAGGGTCAGTTTTGTCAAAACAAAAAACTCATTCTCATCCTGCCAACAACTCTTTGGGAGTAGCCTCCTTTTTAAGCGTGCCTTTAGGGTCCCCCCTCTCTTCTTTTCAAAGAACAATCAAAAACAAAGGTGGTAAATTTGTTATGAAAAGCGGTAATATAATCACCTTTAAATTGCCACATTTTATAGAAATCCCTAATTGGTATGTGGAATTATATATACAGAATATGACCACTAACGTAGAAAAGGTTATAGTATCGCAAAAAATCTATTCTTTCTCTCAACGACTTGCCGTAATAAAACGTTTAGTAGATATTTATTCTCTTAAATATGGCTTTCCCCTGAGTCAGTCAACTTGGCAATTTGAGAAGTTTCGCATACAAATCCGATCGAGTATAAATTTGGATAATAATGTAGTCATAGACTATTCTATCATTTGCAAAAATTATGATAAAGTAATTAGTTTTACTAAGCCAGCAAATAGTTCTTGTTGTATGTCAGAGCTGGAATTCTGTCTTGGTGTAGATAAACTCCATTCTATAATATCGGATATTTAATTATGGGAACGTGTAAGTATTGCGGACAATCGGCAGGATTCTTCTCTCGCGCTCATAAGGAATGTGTGGAGAAGCACGACCGTGGCGTAGCAGGTATGAGCGATTTGATGCGCCGATATTTTGGCGATACTGTTTCTGCCGTAGATTTAAAGGTGAAGATTGACCGGAATCGGTTGCCTTACTTCCTATCCGAAGATGATATTGCCGATACAGCCGTTGCCGCATTAACTGCCTATGGTGAAACGCTACGTCGTCCTTACGATCCCAACGTCTTGCCTAAGATACAGGAATTCCTTTCAAGCGTGAGTGTCCCTTATGCCCGCCTTAATCAGAAAGGAGATCTTGACAAGTTAGGTCAGAAATTATTTCAGGGGTACGTAGTGGACTTCTTCGCAAAAGGAGTTCCCCTAAGTCAGATACGCATTAGTACCGACTCCGTTACCTCCGTATTGCCGTTAAG
>CAZAWP010000136.1:2732-5590 GCA_964488855.1 uncultured Sangeribacter sp. | reverse complement strand
CCTCGATGACATCAAGCGGGTGCTCGCCGTCGGTGGTGTAGACCGTATAATGTTCGATAACTTCACCCCCGAACTTACCAAGGAGGCTGTCAAGCTCGTGGACGGTCGTGTTGAGACCGAGTCATCGGGTGGTATCACCATCGAGAATCTCCGCAAATACGGTGAGGCAGGTGTTGATTTCATCTCGGTAGGTGCCCTTACTCACAGTGTCAAGGGTCTCGACATGTCATTCAAGGCTTTCTGATAAATTATATCCTATGCCTCATTCCCGTAATGCCAAATCCAAGAAGGGTGCCGACAACCGTGAATGGGGTGCGCTGTGCGAGTCGCTGATACGAGACGAACTTCGCCGCCGCGGCTTTACTGTCCGCGATTACAATTTTCATGTAGGGCAAACGGTGGAGATCGACATCATCGCCCAGTCGGGCGACCTCTTCGCTTTTGTGGAGGTAAAGGCTCGTGCGCAGGGTTCGGATGATCCGGTCGAGGCGGTATCGAAGGGTAAACGTAACCGTATGATACGTGCTGCCGACATTTACCTCTCCAACCTGGAATATCATGCTACCTACCGGTTCGATATTGCCACTATCATCGGTACTCCGGAGAAATACTCCCTGACTTATATCGAGGATGCTTTCATGCCTCCGGTCAGGAACCGCTGAAAGCGCGCATGCGGAACTGTGACAGTACGACCGCGGTGGCTATCGCCACGTTAAGGGACTCCCCGTGGTCGGTAGTATGATACGGGGGGATATTAAGGGGCACGGTGACCAGTGAACGCAGTTCCGGCGAAAGACCTTTTCCCTCGTTGCCCATGGCGATGAAGCCGGTTTGTGAGAGCGGTGCAGTGTAGATGTTGGTTCCCTCAAGAAGGGTACCGTATAATGGTATCTGCGGGTTATCCTTGACGAGGTCGCAGAGGTCGCAGTACACTACTTCGACTTTGCCCAACGAACCCATCGTGGCCTGGATGGTCTTTGGATTGTATAGATCGACGGTGTCGGAGGAGGCGTAGATTCGTTTTACGCCAAACCAATGAGCCGTTCGCATTATAGTGCCTAAATTGCCGGGATCCTGTATGCCGTTAAGCAGAAGGTACAGGTTTCCTGCGGCAGGTGCCGGAGGCGCCTCGGGTGCCTCCGGTTTTTTATAAACCGCGATAATGTCGGGGGGTGTCGACAGCGATGAAATCTTCGCAAGTATCCGTGAGTCGACGCTAAAACACAGCTCGGAATATTGTTGCCGCAATCTCTCTCCAACTGCTGTGGCGGTTTCCCACCATTGTGGGGTGGCGATAAAGGCAACGGGCGGGAAGGTATCGTAAATATCCTCGACACATTTCAATCCCTCGGCTATGAAAAGTCGTTCGCGGTCTCGTATCTTTTTGCGCGACAGTTGCGAGTATAGGCTTATACGGCTTTTTGACAGTTCCATATCTATGACTTATTTGAGGCTTAGCCGTCGGGCTAATTGCGGATGTAAAGTTACACAAAAGTTAATCAGCCTGCAAGTCTGCAAAATAAAGAGTCATAATTTGCACAATTAAGAGAAGAAAAAAATGAAATATATCGGAGCACATGTGAGTGTAAACGGTGGCGTGGCAAGCGCCCCTCTCAATGCTATGGCAATCGGTGCGCGTGCGTTTGCACTTTTCACCGGATCGAGCAACCGTTGGGTTTCCAAAGCTATTCCGGAAGCCGAAATTGAGGCTTTCAAGACCAATTGTGAACTCGGGGGATTCACACCCGAGGTGATTCTGCCGCATGATAATTTCCTTATCAACCTCGGCAGTCCGGATCCGGATAAGTTGGCAAAGTCGCGCAAGTCGTTTTACGATGAGATGCACCGTTGCGAGCAGTTGGGTCTGACGATGCTTAACTTCCATCCCGGCAGCCATCTGGATCTGATGACAGAGGAGGAGTGCCTGGACCGTATAGCCGAAAGTATCAACCTGACGCTCGACAAAACCGAGGGGGTGACTGCCGTCTTGGAATCTACTGCGGGTCAAGGGAGCAATCTCGGGTTCCGCTTTGAGCATCTTGCACATATCATCGACAAGGTCGAGGACAAGAGCCGTGTGGGTGTATGTGTGGACACTTGTCATACCTACTCGGCGGGCTATGACCTGCGCAGCGAGGAAGGTTATGCGCGGACGTGGAAGGAGTTTGACGACATCATCGGCGGTAAATATCTACGTGCCCTTCATCTCAACGATGACAAGCGCGATTTGGGTTCGAGGATAGACCGTCACGCTGAGATAGGCAAAGGAACTTTAGGCGAAGAGTTTTTCGTGCGTCTTGTCAATGATCCGCGTTTCGACGATATGCCGATTATCCTTGAGACACCCAATGAGGAAATTTGGAGCGAGGAGATAGCTTGGCTGTATAGTCAGATTAAAGAATCCAAGTAACTACAGTATAGAGCATGATCCGGTCGTTACAGACATTGCGTGCTTTGGGTGCGCTTATGATTTTCGTGCACCATTTCGGCTTTCATAACCACGTGATCGAAGCCTTTGGGGATTGCGCGGTCGATTGGTTCATGATGCTGAGCGGGTTCATCCTTACCGCTGTTTACGACCGCCGATATGCCGGTACATCAGATGAGCTGACAGTCACCGGAAATAGCGTGACGCAATTTGTAAAGAAAAGATTTCTGCGAATTGCGCCGATGTACTATATCGGAGAGTTAATAATGCTATTGATATGCCGGTTTCATATCAATCCCAAACCTTTGGGCGCAGGACTGCTGATGATTCAGAGTTGGTTTAATAATGAGGATATATATTATGCCCTCAACGGCGCGACATGGTTTATAAGCGACCTGATGTTCTGCAATGTACTGTTCCTTCCCCTACT
>CAZAWP010000136.1:0-2632 GCA_964488855.1 uncultured Sangeribacter sp. | reverse complement strand
GTACCGACCAACTTTACCAAGAACGTGTACTGGTGGATTCCCTCGGCGCTGATTCTTGTCATACTCACTGCCTGTGACAAAACCAAGAGTATCGTTATTAGATTCTTTCACTGGAAGCCGCTGATTGACCTTGGTAACGCGAGCCTGACGTTTTACATACTTCATCTGCCGTGGATTCTGTTTACTCACTATATCACCGACAGCCTCAACCCTGAGATGAATCAGGTTTTACCTGCGATTGTCAGCACCATCGGACTCTGGGTGCTCTCCATTTTAATTCATAATAGATTCTTCCCGCAAAGAATTTGAGATCAGGAGCATATCTATCCCTTACCGATGTTATAGTTCGTATGAATTGATATAAGTATTAATATTAAACTTGATTGGCAATTTCAGGTCTAATGAAATAAATGAGTTGGAGATTTAGACCTATCATTCTACTTTTGACGAAAATATTTATTTAACTATTTAACTTACACAAACATTTATTTAACTAATTAACGTACGATGAAACTCTTAAAATCACTTACACTAATCGCGACATTGACTTTATTGGCAGGGTGTCATAAAGAGACTCCTCCCGACCATTCCGACGTTATCAGCCGTATCCAACATGCGGATAAGATGGTTTTCGCCTCCATGGCTGTCTCCAAAACAGCTAAGGCGGAAAACTCCGACTGGTACACCATCGGTAAACGCATCGCCGTATATTCCTATAAGTCCTATCTGCAGGCATATATAGATTTAGACAAGGTTACTCCCGATGATTTCGTTTTCGATGAGGAGAAAAAGACGGTCACAGTAACTTTGCCGCCGGTGCAGGTAGAGATAACCGGCAGAGACGAACAGCTTAAAAAGGAATATGAGAACATCGGTCTGCTCCGTTCTGACTATGATTCCAAGGAACGAGCCTCAATTAAGGAGAAGACCAATGCGGACTTTCTTAAAGAGGTCGAACGTAATCCGGAGTTCAAGAAGCAACTCGTGACAGCTGCCCAAAAGAAGGCCCGCAGTTATTTCGAGACTCTCTTCAAGTCCCAAGGATATTCGGCAATCGTCAATTTTAAGTAACCCTCTCCTATTCGGTTACTGCACTTCTATGCTTTAATTTTAGGAAAGAATTGTTTTATTTTAATTATCTTATCAAGTCATGACTATGAAATTTTCCAAGATATTTTATCCTGCATTGCTAATCATAATGGTCGCTTTAGGGGTGGCTGTAGGTATCGAACAGATTAACGACCGTCTCAAATCCAAGAAGAAGGAGATCCTCGAAATCCAACAAGGACAAATCGCCGACATAAAGAGTATGGTGCAGTTAAGTACGATGGACATATATCAAGAGGTGCCGGTATTGGATACTATTAATAATAAAGCTATATTTGCAATTCAGAAACAGAAAGGGAGTATCGCTTTTGACCTTGAGTCTCTTAAACTCGATACCATCAACGATACTGTCCGTGTTTACCTCCCCCGGGAGATCATCACCCTTCGTGAGTCTACGGAGCCTCATTCATGGAGCGTCATCGACACCAAAGCTGTCGGAAAACTTGCAATCCTCCGCAGTTCCAAGCTCACCAACGAAGAGGAGAATGCCGTAAAAGCCAAGATAAAGACTCGGTCGATAAGGCGCCTCTATAAAGAAGGAACGGTAAGGGATGCACGCAAAGAGGCGGTCAAGTCGATGCAAGGTATCCTTGAGATGATGTACCGAGCGCCGGTAGTTGTCACCGATACCATGCCCGAGGGTTATCTGAACAAAACTACTAAAAAATCGAAATAAATATGTCTGCCGTTGAATTTGATAAACTGAGAGAGTTACTAATCGCCGACCGTACTGTCCGGAAGTTCGATAACAGCCGTCGTGTAACTACCCAAGACCTTGAAAAGCTCGTGGAACTGGCACGATACTGTCCCTCAGGACGTAATGCTCAACCTCTGCGCTACGCATTGGTAACCGACGAAGAGAAATGTGCAGCCATCTACCCGCATCTTAAATGGGCAGGATATTATACTGACTGGGATGGTCCGGAACCTTCCGAGCGTCCTGTGGCTTATCTGATACAGTGCCTTGATACCACCATCACCAAGAACCCCTTATGCGATCCCGGCTTGCAATTGGAGGCAATATCTCTTGGAATGACATCATTAGGGTTGGGAGGATGTATCATCAAATCGTTCAACAAACTTGAAATAGCCCGCGTCCTCGACCTCGACGAACGATATGACATCGAGTACGTACTCGCCATCGGTTATCCCGCCGAGACAGTTCGATTGGAGGATATGGACGGTACTCCCGAGGCGAACTACAAATACTACCGCACCCCCGACGGCATCCACCATGTCCCCAAACGTCCCCTCGCCGAACTCATCATCAAATAAATTTCAATTATTTTTGATATAACCGGAGAAATCGTTATCTTTGTATCATAAACCCAAAGCGCGGACAGCAAGTCAAGTGTATGCTACTTCACATACTGTGATAAGTATTTATACTTCAGATACCGTCATGTAATGCTCCTCCTCGCTTAAGTTTTGCCACATGCATTCCATACTGTGCCGAGCACAATAAGGAATTCCAAGGAAAGATGCCGGAGTGGTCGATCGGGACGGTCTCGAAAACCGTTGTACC
>CAZAWP010000135.1:0-5716 GCA_964488855.1 uncultured Sangeribacter sp. | reverse complement strand
ACCGATAATCAGGGACGTGAGGCACTTTTTTCCAATGTGATAATAGTCATGACCTCCAATGCAGGCGCTCGTTTTGCATCCCGTGCCAAACTCGGCTTCGAGAGTAAGGCAACCCCCGGTGATGCAATGGCAACTGAAGTTAAAAGGTTGTTTAAACCCGAATTTATCAACCGCCTTAACGGCGTGGTAGTCTTCAATCCTATGGATACCGTCATGGCAGAGATGATCCTCGACAAATCGCTGCGACGTCTTGAGAGTCAGCTGTCACATAAACATGTGGATCTCATAGTGACAGCCGATGCGCGCCGGGTGCTCCTTGACAAAGGATTCTCTCGCGAGTATGGAGCACGCGAACTTGACCGCGTCATAGAGCGGATCGTAAAGCGTCCCCTTGCACGGCAGATACTCTTCGGCAACCTTAAAGATGGTGGCGAAGCACTCGTCACTTCTAACGGTAAGGAAATCGAGATAAAGACAACTGCGACGTCAGAAGACAGATCACACGATGACGGCAATCCGGCACCGGAGAATCCAAAGGAGGGAGTCAAAGAGAATCATGAGTGAGATTAAAGCAGAGACCCTTTCAGATGAGATGATAAGGCATCTGGAAAGCCTGATAATTTATAATGGGCTGGAATTCGATTTCTTTGTCGAATACGGCGAATTTGAGGACGAAATCTGGTTTCCGGATCCACGGTTGGGATATGATCCTACCGGTACACACTTTCCGGTAGCGGCAAGTGCGGATGTATCTGCCGAGCGTTTGGAATTAGGCTATTCCTACGGGTTCTTCCCATGGAGCGATTACCGCGGCAAATATACCGAATGGTTCTGTCCGTTAGAGCGCTTTGTATTGTTTCCGTCAAAAGTCCATGTATCTCACTCCATGCGGACGTTGCTCAATAAGAAACGTTATCGAGTTACGTTTAACGAATCATTTGAGGAGGTGGTACATCACTGCGCTACCGTAGATGGACGCAACGCACAAAACGGAGCGTGGCTCGGTCCCGAACTGATTGAGGAGATGACCAAACTGTGGAAGAAGGGCGTGATCAAATCAGTCGAAGTGCGCGATACTCAAGATAATGATCGTCTCGTAGGGGGACTATACGGTTATTGGATCAACGGATGTTTCATGGGCGACAGCATGTTCTCATTAGTACCCTCAGGGAGCAAGATAGCCCTCATAGGTCTATGCCGGAAGATGGAGAAGATAGGAGGTAAACTGATTGACATGCAGATACGTACCAAACATCTTGCGTCGATGGGAGGCGAATCACTACCCTATATAGATTTCCTGCGCTATCTCAATCCGGAGGCATTGGCGACGATAGATCCCAATGTTCATCCCCACCTGCGCATCACCTTAAAATCGGAGGATATTAAGGCTTTTGAAGCAGCTGAAGGTTGCGATGACGACAATATCGGAGGTGATGTTGAAGATGATCTTAATGCAGAGCAGGATACTGTCACCTTGCAGCCTGAAGTAGAAATAATAAACCCGGAAGCACCGGTACTTAAAATTATTAAACAAATATAACAGCATTATGGGACTCTGGAGTTTTTGGCTTATATTAGGAGTAGCCTTTCTGGTGGCTGAGTTGTTCACCTTATCCACAACCTGTCTCTACATAGCGGCAGGGGCGATAGGAGCCATGATATGCGCCCTTTGCGGATATGGGTGGATACCATGCATCCTGACATTGGTAGGTACAACGGCGGTGCTGTATATCGCGACTTACCACTGGCGACACAAGCTAACGGGGTTACTGCATAAGGGTGCCGGATCGACAGCAACCGGCATGGATGCACTTATAGGACGTACGGGAGTGGTAAAAGCCGGCGCCGATTCCCTACGTATGCGCATCGACGGCGACCTCTGGCAGGTCAGACCAGCGCGTCACAGCGCCGAACTAAAACCCGGATCGGAGGTCAGGGTTGTTGGTTACGATTCAATTGTCCTGATTGTAGAGAATATTAACTCATAAAAAATAGTGGAGAATATTAACTCATAAAAATCAAATAACTAATATTATGGAACTTTTAATAATTGCCGCCGTAATCCTTGTGCTCGTCGTGGTAGTCATCATGGCGGGTGTAAAGGTCGTGCCTCAGTCCGAGACCAAGGTCGTGGAGCGATTGGGTAAATTTCATTCCGTACTTCAGCCCGGTCTGAATTTCATCATCCCATTTATCGACAAACCGAAAGTAATATATACCCGTCGTGTTGAGTCAGGTGCCTTCGGGCGCTCGGGCATCCGTGTCACTACGACCACTGTCATCGACCTCCGCGAGCAGGTATACGATTTCCCCTCGCAGCAGGTCATCACCCGCGATAACGTAACCACCGAGATCAACGCACTTCTCTATTTTCAGATTGTAGACCCTAAGAAATCGGTGTATGAAATTGATAATCTCCCCAATGCCATCGAGAAACTGACCCAGACGTCACTCCGTAATGTGATCGGCGAACTTGAACTTGACGAGACGCTGACATCGCGCGATACAATCAACGCCAAACTTCAGACCATTCTCGACGAGGCCACCAACAAATGGGGTGTCAAGGTAAATCGTGTGGAATTACAGGACATCACCCCTCCGGAGAGCGTACGCGTGGCGATGGAGAAACAGATGCAGGCAGAGCGTAACCGTCGTGCCGAGATTCTTAATGCCGAGGGAGAGAAACAGTCACTCATCCTGCGGTCTGAGGGACAGAAAATGTCGCAGATCAACCGTGCCGAGGCGGAGAAACAGGCAGCCATCCTGAAGGCGGAGGGCGAGGCTCGTGCTCAGGTACTGCGTGCGCAGGCCGAGGCCGATGCCATCCGTAATGTATCGGATGCAGTGGCACAATCACAGACCGATCCCGCCGCATATCTGTTAGCCCAGAAATATATCGAGACACTCAAGAGTATGACCGACGGACAGGGCAACAAAACCGTCTACATCCCCTACGAAGCTACCTCGGTACTCTCTTCACTCGGTTCGGTTAAAGAAATCTTCGCAAGTCCGTCGAAGTAATTAAATTCTTAGTTATTGAGTAGTTACGGGTCTTGGAACTAAATAGTTACTGTTATAGTAATATAGGGTTACTGTTATGGTAATTAAGTGGTTACGGCTATGGTGAGGATAGAAATTTTGATGCCGGGGATCTTACTCAATACTTGAGCGGCTCCGAGAAGCGTTCCTCCGGTAGTACATATATCGTCGAGCAGAATTATATGCTTGTTCTCTAACTGAGAGGCACCGGGCGATAAGGTAAATTTGTCAAGCATGGCTACACGGCGTTCCACATTGGAGCGCCGTGTCTGGCTATAATGGAAGCCCGACATTTTCAAAGCCCGGACTATAGGTATATGTGTTATCTCGGAGAGCCCCTGAGCGAACCTTTCAACCTGATCATAACCTCGCCTTACACGGCTCCACCAGTGCATGCAGACGGGTACGAACGCATCAATACCATTGAAAAATCCGGTAGTGTATAGTTCGGTGGCAATATTCCTACCTAAGATATTACCCAAACTCGGGAAACGGTGATACTTGAGATCGTGGAGCAGGAGAGCCACCTCCGAATTGCGCGAATAGAAGAACATACTTGTCGCCTCGACAAGATTGGGAAGTTCGGCAAATTTCATCGTCATCGGATTGTTAGGGTCGCGATGATAATTAGTGCGAGGGAGGAGAGCATAACAAACGGGACAAATCCCGGGCGAAGACTCATCGACCGGGTTATTACAGATATGGCACGTCGGAGGCCATATAAAATCTCTGATGTCGCGCAGTTTACTCCTCATTTGCTGCCTTACGGATTTTCTTGATAGCATTAACGACAAGAGGAGATTCAAACCCCCGTGCGATAAGCGACCGGTATAATTTTGCCGTATCCTTGCGGTCATTGAGATCGAGGCGTGCCGCTTTTGAGAGGGTGACACGTTCCAGCACCGCCTCATATTCAGCGTCATCTATCTGCTCAAGAGCTTCGGCGATTACTTGCGAGGGGATGCTGAGAGCGCGTAACTTCATCGCCAACTTATGCCTGCCGTGATGCGATATGCGGACACCATCGCGCACGAATGCACCTGCAAAGCGGCGGTCATCAATAAAGCGGCGGTCATAAAGTTCGGCGACTATTTTCTCAATGTCGTGTGAAGTCAGTCCCAAGCGGAAGAGTTTACGCCGTATAGCACCCGCGGACTGCTCGGAGCGTGCGCAGAGATCCGCCATACGTATTAAAGCCGCCTCGGCAGTGATTGGTTCCTTACTCTTCATATTCCTTATTCGTTATTTATCCTCAAGTCACTAATTTATCCACGGGCTACTTATTATCAGCATGTTGCTTATTTTAAGCGAGCCTTTATATCTATATCTATATCTATCTAACGATTATATCAGAGTTGCGCAGACGAATCTGTCACGGCCATTAAAGTCCTTGATGGTGTCGATATTTGTAAACCCTTTAGCGCGAAGCATCTCGACCATATTCAGTACCTGACGCGGATTTATCTCAAAATAGAGGTATCCCGGATGCGTAAGAGCCACAAGAGCCTTGTCTGCAATAATCCGGTAGAAATAAATCGGGTCTTCGGCAGGGGCAAAAAGGGCGATAGCGGGTTCGTGATCCAACACATGGCGCTCCATGCCGAGAGCCTCGACAGGTTCAATATAAGGTGGGTTGCTTACTATAATATTGAAAGATGCCGGTTGGGGAGACCAAAGAGCCACGTCGCACTTGATAAACGTAATGTCTGCTCCCTTGTCAGAGGCATTACGGCGCGCGATGGTTAGAGCATCATCCGAAATGTCAATGGCACTGACCCGGGCAAAGGGGAGAGTACGCGCCAATGCCACGGCGATAGCACCCGAACCGGTGCCTATATCCAATATCTTGAGATCGCGTGCGTCATGACGGTCTGTTATGATATCTACCAGCTGCTCGGTCTCCGGGCGCGGTATCAGCACACCGGGTGCGACATGAAGATCCATGCCTTGGAAGCGGGCTGTTCCGGTTATATACTGGATCGGTTCACCGGCTTCGAGGCGCTTGAGAATGCTCTCTATCTGATTGAGGGCAAAGTCGGATAACTCCGTGTCGCTGTTGATGATACATTGGGTTGTATTCCAACCCTTGACATATAGGAATATGAGCGACGTTATCGCCTTTGCCTCACGCTCACCATATTGCGGAGAGAGCGCTTTCTGAAGCATGCGGCGGCAATTCTCAACATTCATGATTATAAGTAACTAATAATATCCGAGGCCGAGACCTATCGGTACTCTAACCTGAGTAATAATAAAAAGCTGCACAGAGTCGACAACGACCACTGTGCAGCTCATAATTATGCAGTCAAGTGCCGGTAGATAAGCTTACTCAGCTTTACCCTCAGAACCGAGCACGTTGATGATTTTGTGTTTGTAGAGTTTCTCCATTTCGTCGCGAGCCGGGCCGAGATATTTACGGGGATCGAACTCAGCGGGTTTCTCATTGAAGACTTTACGCACAGCAGCTGTCATGGCGAGACGGCTGTCAGAGTCGATGTTGATCTTGCAGACATCCATCTTGGCAGCTTTGCGGAGCTCCTCTTCGGGGATACCGATAGCATCGGGAAGCTTGCCGCCGTTTTCGTTGATGATGTCGACATATTCCTGGGGAACTGAAGATGAACCGTGGAGCACGATGGGGAAGTCGGGGAGCTTAGCCTCAACAGCCTCAAGCACG
>CAZAWP010000134.1:0-5738 GCA_964488855.1 uncultured Sangeribacter sp. | reverse complement strand
GTTATAATTTAATTCTCAATAGTTGCTTAAAAATTTAAGCTGACAATATTGGATCAAAAATTGGCAGACAATCCGACCATTACGGACTGTCTGCCAAAATTAATATAAATTTATTATTGTTCGCGAAAATATTTATTGGCTGAATATTTATTTACAATTGATAAAGGGTTTGACGGCATCAATACTCCAGGCGTAATTTAGATTGGCCTGTGAGCCGTCCGCAAAGGAGCCGGAGGTAATTCCAACCACTTCTCCATATTCATTAATTAAAGCACCTCCACTGCTGCCGTGATCTATAAGCGCGGAGATCTGCATAAGGTTTTTATCGCGCCACTGAGATACTTCGCCTGAGGAGAAGGTGTTTTCCAAACCTCGTGGGCTACCGATAGCATATACTTTTTCTCCCACCTGTGGCTTATACTTGGCAATCGGTATAAAATTTGTATCAGACACATCAACTCTAAATAGTATGAAATCCTCATCTTCATCCCGATGAATGATTTCAGCTACCTTATATACCTTATCGTTACCAGCCAACTTTATTTGTTCAGCTCCGATATTTGTGCCTTGAAATACATGATAATTGCTTACAGCAAGCCCATCAGAGTTTATAAAAAATCCTGATCCTTGATAGCCGTTATAACCATCCGAGGTAAATACCATGAAGACGGCAGTATTATATTTTGCAAAAATCTTGGCGCCCTCAAGTTTGTTCTTATCGCCACGGTTATTGACCACCGTCACATCAAGGTTACGACGCCCCCCTTCCGAAGGATTGACCTGTTGGTTTTGACGTGTATCAGAATGAGTAGTGCCGGAAGAGCGTCGTGCCCTTGAATGCCCTGATTTATGGGCACACGATACTGTGCAGAGGATTGTCAATAGCGCTATTATTAGTCTACTTGTTCTCATTTGTCGATTCAAAAATATTCTTAGGCAAAATGTGTATGAGGAACCGCTGATTTTCGGTTTCAACACTTTCTCTCATCGAGTGTGTGTCAAGTTTACCGTCGCCACTTCCTGAAATCAGAATTTCGCAGTTATTGCCGAAATTGATACCTCTGTCTTCAACCCAAAAGCGCATCAGCGCAAGGGCGCGTTGATAACTTAGCTCATAATTTAGAGTGAAATTATCTTTAGAAGCCTGTCCCTCAACAATGAGCACGTATTGGTTTTCCTTATGCTTATCGAGAAACTCTTGGATCTCTTTACCTGCTTGAGCAAGTCTGTCAAGTTGCAGATCTTTATCGGGTGCAATAATAGTATTTAGATCCGACTGACCGGAAGGATAACGTACCTGAATGTTAAGGACGTATTTCTTATACTCGGGGCGATACATGAAATAGTCTTTACTCAAATCTTTTGTAGATTCTTCGACTTTCTTAATTTCCTGTAACTGCGCCTCGGTAGCCTCCATTCTTTTATGGAGTAAGACAATTACCAGTATAAACAGAACTAACATGACAAAAAACAGACTTGTCATGAGGTCGGAGTAACTGGTCCAAAAGAAAGATTCCTTTTTCTGTGCCATTATAGTAACAATTATTTAATAGCGTCTATTTAACAGAGTCTTTCTTTACAGCATTATCCTTTACAGCATTATCGGCAACCGTTGTCACCGTATCAGGTGCAGCAGGAGCCTGGGGCGCCGTGACTACTTCCACGGGTTGTATGTAATCCGGTTGAGATTGATCGGAACTCTCCTTAGGGAAGAAGTAGACCACTACATTAAATATGCAAGCGCCTGCAATTATCACCAGAGCCGAAACACCGGTCCATTTCATCCATGACGGCATAGAAGATCCCGAAATTACCGTACCACCGGTACCATCTGAAATAGGTATCACATTAGTTGATTGGCGTGACTGTTTGAGTGCAACAACAATATCAGCGGCTAATTTGCTATTGGATTTTTCCACCTTCTCAATCAGTTTATCCAATCGGGCGGGAATGGCGGATATATCCTCAAGCTGTTTGGCTATATGGGGCATGTGAGACATCTGCGAACTGAACTGAGCGTTAAGCTGAGTCATAAATTTTTCGAATGCCTCTTTCTCATCCTCGAGGATCTTCTTGAAATGCTCACTTTGTTCGATAAATCGTTTTTGCATTTCATTTACATTCTCGGATGTAGACTCCTTTATATGAGACAAAGAGTCCTGAAGAGTCTTGTCCGCGTCGGCGGTAGTTTTCGCGATTTCACTCTTATGGCGACGGAAGAAGTCACGGATTTCCTCAAGGACATGAAGCCTTTCAGCCTGTTCCCCGAACTGCGTTTCAAATTTATGGATAGCGTTTGTGTACCCCTCTATATCATCAAGATAGCTATTGAACGCTTCCAGTTTATCGGTACATTCCTTAAGTTCCTGGAGCACGCGCACGTTAGCCTTAGCCATCTTCATGACATCCATATCATGAACGGCTTTGATTATATCAGCCTGTATTGCGTATGACTGATTTACAGCGTTAAGAGCATTCCCGAGATTAGATGAATTCTCCTTAAAGGTATTATTAAATCTGTTAAGATTCTTGACAAGGTTATTGAGGGCTTCGGAAGTGTCGGACGGCAACTCGGGGAGAAGCTCGGATTGCATCCATGCGAGAAAAGAGTTTTTACCGTTCTCTTCTTTGAGTTTACAACTCTTGAACAGCAGCGAATTGGCAGTCGTGAGTAAGATACCAATAATAGATGCGAGCATAGCCCAAGCCACACCACTCAGCAATGCATCGATGCCGAGAGCAGCATTATTAGAAGCCTCATCTATAACTCCCCCGGAGCTACCCATAAGAATGCGAATCGCATCCGATCTCAGCAGATCGGTAAGACCGATAATTACGCCTGCCATGGTACCGGCAAGACCCCAGTAAAGAGGAATGGGGGTTTGGGTGGCAATATCGTTTTCGACAGAGTCACAGTGTCGGTCCACAGCGTCTTTAAGCAACCCGAAGTCAATGACAGAGCCGGAGTTATTTCCCAAATATTTATTGATAGAGTTCTTGATGGAGTCAAAGATAGAATTTCCCTCACCATTAACTCCATCCACAAGGCGTGTCTCGGCATTACGTCTTAGACGCCACGAAGTCTCGTTGGAAAAGATTTTGCTGAACTGGTTCATTCGCAACAGATTCTTTACGAAAAAGAAAATCTGAATACAAATGATCGCTATGATAATAATAGGAACTATATCATGCATGATGTATTAAGGTATAGTATGAATATTTAATCGTTTTAATAAGTAAGTTGTCACCAGAAATTAAGTGACCGCTGAAATTAAATGAGTGCTGAAATTAAATGAGTGCTGAAATTAAGTACCTGTTAAAGATTTAACAGGTACTTAATAGAGGGGGTTATTGATAAAGGACAATGATGGCTTTTTGGGTTATATCCCAACGATCTCCATCTTTTTTAGCCACACCGGGTCGTTTAGTGGTCATGCGGGTTGCTTCAGAGGGAGCACAACCTTCTAATTCAATAGCCATCTTGATAGCATCACTTGATCTTAAATCGTTAAAATACAATGAACCTTCCAATAGTTTAAAGTCAGCTATATTATCCCGTACCTCAACACTAAAACGTGAGTCAGAATCACGAGTATCTAATAAACGTCTAAAGTATCCCTCAGTTTCGGACTTTTTAGTTGGTAACTCAAAATACCCGGTACGCACCGGAGTGGCGGGAGCCGAGGCTTGATTAGGATTATTAACTACCTGTTTCTGCTGAGTACTGTTTTTGAGGTTTGGATTATTGAGTTGTCGTTCAAGCTGACTGATACGTGCAGACAAATTATTATACTCGTTGCTGTTTGCCGGAGCATAAGACGAACGGGAACGAGAGGAGTTGGCAGCGGCAGCTATCTGGTTGTTCAATAATTTGACCTGTTGATCCAAATTATTATAATCATTACGAAGACGATTTACTCTCTTAGTTAGAGTATTATTACTCATCAGTGCAATTATTGCCGTCAATAGAGAGATAACTGCAATTACCCATGCAATCAGGATTTTAAGGTTCGAAGAGTCTTTTAACTCTTTGATTTCCTGCTGCGTCTGATCGATGGTATCCTTTACTTCTTTCTCCTCCGTTAATAATCCCGATACTTGGGTATCTAACTTAGAGATAGAATTAAGGATAGAATCCTGCATCTGCTTCTGAGTTGGGGTGTTCTCTTGTTTTTGAGTTGTGGAGTCTTTCGGTGCAATGACTGGTTGTGACACCGGAAAATTGTTATCACTGGCAGCCGCTGCAGCTGCTGCGTATTCATCCTCATCCGAGCAACTTGTTATAGTTACCCCTCCGAGAAAGAGGCTGAGTATTATTATTAAGTTTTTTAGTGTATTCATCCTTGTGTATTAGTGCCTTTAGCGTTTGTTAAAGAGTTGAATATTTCGGTAGACATGGCTTGCAGTACACCTTTGATAGGATAGAAGAAGAATGTTTCTTCTATCACATCATCGGCTTCGGTTTCCTTCCTTCGCTGTGAGATACCTTTGTCAAGGAAGGTGCCCAGATCCTTATTTGCCACATCCTTGGCGATCTTGAATGAAGGCATCTTAACGCCGAAATTCTTATCGAAGTTGAAAGCATTGTTCATATCAACAAAGACAAATCTGAAGAAATCTTCAACCGCCTTTACCGTCCTATTCTTATATTGATCAGTAATGGTGGCGTAAGTATCTCCGGCGTTTACAATGCCGCTGCAATCACTCTTAAACACTATTGTCTTGTCGCGACTATTTTCTTCTTCAGTACCGATGAGACCACCCTTGCATGTCGAGTCTTTGGGATTGGAATCCTTTTCGAGACCCAACAGTTCAAGCTCTTTACCGTATGGTTTACCGAGAACTTTCTCGAAGATTATCTTGGTATACTTTGCGAGCAGTGCGGGATCAGTGGTAATGACGCGGATGACTTTACTTCCGTTGCCGCTGAAGGATATATGTCGCGGTACGTCGAGACCGAGAGCTTTTGTGATCTGTGCGATATGATAGATTATCGACGTATAGAATACTATAAAGACAATCTTGAAATCTTCATCCTCCTGCAGGAGATAGTTGAAGTCGATAGCTTTGTCGTTTATGCCTACCGCTTTAGGTAAAGAATTATCCTTTAACCCAAAGAGGAATGATGCCATATTGGAGGGGTGGTCGTTGTTAGGACTATTGAAGACGCGCACCAGTTCCGACAGATTTTTCTCTTCGAGCAGTTTGAGGATATGCCCCTTATGGAAATTTACTATTCCGTTATTGAGCTCAAGATCTGAGAACGAATCTTCGAATAGAGCATTTGAAGCAAATCTGAACGAAGTGACGTGATTGATGTTCCGATCCTTGGCAAAGGCGATGTCGGTAGTACCACCGCCTATGTCTACATTGACGAGGGTGGTAGCTGTCGAATACCTGCTGAAGAAGTACTGGATCGGGGCCGCTGACTCGGTCATGCAATTGGTGGTACTGTTGCCGAAATATTCCTTATATGCATCGTCCCAAGTTCCTTTCAGACGGCGCAGACGTTTGGGCGCCATGCTGATAGGGTAGAACCATGTTATTTTAGTCTTGGAGAGGTCACCATTGTTGAGCAACACCTTATTACGGATTATCAGCATAAGAGTCCGGACGTAAGACTCCATGACTCTCATGTCATCTCCTTGACCCCACTTGATATTGTATCTCAGGTTATTATACAGCAAGTCGGAGCGTTTATCGTATGTAAACGGTAGATTTACGAGGGTAAAAGGATC
>CAZAWP010000133.1:3643-5754 GCA_964488855.1 uncultured Sangeribacter sp. | reverse complement strand
GCCCTGATCTTGTCGCCGGCTGTCGGATCCATAACCAGTATCACTTCGAGACCGGGGTCTGCACTGACGCGCAGGTTCATATCAAATATCGAGGGTGAATCATCTGACGATGTTTTGGCGATACGTTTGCGGAACTCCTCCTCTATATCAACAGTACCGAATACTTTCTCAAAGGCAGCTTTGCGCCGGTCGGTGAATGTAAGGAAGGTATAATCCTCTGCGACTTGCGTATCCTCCAGGACAAATGTAAATGAGGAGCCGGGCATGGTGCGCATATCCATCATCACACCTGCAAATCCCGATCGCCCGAATATCCTGCCCCCTCCCGAGGCGTATATATGGCCGTACCATATCTCGCCGGGAGTGCCCGGCAGATCGAGAACAAGGAGATTGTCGGCATTTGTTACATTAAAATCAAACTGGGCATTATGAAAGGTATGGTGACGCACATCGCCACGTACATGCGCGGTGTGTCCCTCTTTGTCATAGATGGTAAATGAGGGTATCTCTATATGGTCAGGGTGCAGATACACCGAGTCCGCACCGCTGTAATAGACGTTAGTGTAATCCACCTTTATTGCTATTGAATCCACCATCGCCCTGCCGTTAAGGTTGATGTCCTTAAAGGTTCCGTATAACAGAACCTTGCCACTTGCCTTGCCTTGTATGTCGGATGTTATCGCCGACAGGAACGGTTGCAAAAAGGCTATGTTGATTTTATCGACATTCATATCAAATGATAATGAATCCCGACCTAACCATATTCCTCCATCGACTACCGAGCGCAATCCATGATTATCTATATCTGCCTTTATGGCTATCTCCTTTTGCGATTGTATCCACGACGATGTTAGCTCGGCGTCGCCAAGCACTGCTTCATTATAGCTGAAATTATGGACGCGCAGTATGTCGGTATGCGCTACCGGCTTGCCGCTGAAAAGTGAGGAGGCGCTGAGTTGTCCTGTTGCGAGTCCGCCGAAATTAACATACTCGATATTAAGAATGTCAAATATATAACTGAGGTCAATCTCGTTTAATTTCACCGTCAGCTTGTCATCATCGGTATCGGAGGCGGTGCCTTGTATTGTCACCGACTGACTGCCGTTACCTACGAGGAAGCGGTCTACATCTATATGCCGGTTATCGTATTGAAGCAGCGACTCGCTTATATCCCAGTTTACTCCATTAAGGGTAAACCCCGAGGGATGGAAATGGAGTTGCGCCACGAGTGAATTATCCTCGGGATTGCGGTAAGCGTCGGCATCCAACACAATTTTACCATAAGAATCGGAGTTCTCCATTACCCAACCCAATTCGGTGTCGAGATGATTCTCCTTGACACTGATATCTCCCTTCAGTTGGGCGTAGCCGTGCTTGAGCGGATAATCGGTGTTAAGGTTTAGTTGGAGTCCACGACTGCCGGCGATATTGCCCGATATTTGAATATTCTTGATTAGCTTATTGGTTCCTTTAAGGATATACGGCGCATTAACCCGGAATGAAGCCTCATCCGTATTTTCATTGACATCAGCAGTGACAGTGGCATCGGTATAGGGACACCACTTTATTCCGAAAAAGTCGTAGGGATCATTGACCGCCTTGAGCTGAAGCTTGACGGATGTTATATTGGGCTCATCCTCTTTTTCGGCTACCGGACTTACAAACACCGGTGCCGCTTCACTTACCATGTTTCGGATTCTATCAACGAGGGCGGACACGTTACCCACACCGTTTGCCGAGAGTGTAAACCAGTCGGAGCTGGCATATATCGATCTGCCGCCGGGTGTCTCTACGCCATCCGCTCTCAAGCGATTAAGGGTAAGTCCCTTACCCTCCTCGGGTTGTAACCGTATGTCGTTAAGTTCAATCCACCCGGTGACATCATTGATCGTCGAACCTCTTACATCTCCCTTTATGCTTCCGCTGAAGTTGTATCCGGCAAACTTACCTTTAATTCCGGCAAGTGCAGGGTCAAGGTGATCGACACTCAAGTTTGTCTGTAATGCACGCGCTTCTTTGTCTAAATCTATTTCTACATTTCCCTGAATGCCGGCAGAATGATTGTCTGATTTTATATCGGCGAAAAGCCGTGTGGCTTCTTTCGATGCCTC
>CAZAWP010000133.1:0-3543 GCA_964488855.1 uncultured Sangeribacter sp. | reverse complement strand
TTAATGCGTCCTTCTCTTGAATCCAATGAATACGACCCGGCAGCTTTCAGTTCGGTATTCCCGAGATTATCAAATATACGCAGCACTGCGGTCGGGAAATGCCGGTCGCTCTTTTTAATACCCAAACTGATTTGATTAAGTATAGTTGCGGGTATGGAAGCATTCAATTCCTTAATATCAAATTCGGTATGCGCTTTATCCGACACTAATCCAGTGGCAGAACCCGTGAGATTAACCCTCAGTCCGGTGTTGCGCCGGCATGGGTACAAGCTGAAGTCTCGTAGGGAAAGATGATCTAACGTACCTGTGATTTTGGAATATAATACATACGTCTCCTCAATCTCTGCAAGAGGCGCAAAAAATGGCGAGAACTCAGGGGGATAAAGCGTGGTGGCACGCAGATTGACATCCAATTGCTGTGTCTTAATACCCTCCACTAATTTGTCTACGGACGGGAAACTGATTTTTTGGTCGTTGAGTTCTATGCGTGATTTTGGTAATTCGAGTCTGAAGTTTTTGACACTCAGCTCCCTGCGCGTCAGGGCAACTTCTGCTCCTAATCCCTCCACATCAAATCCGCAATCTGCCTTAAACGCGAGCCGGCGTAGGGAAACAGCGAGTTCGCCGTCACGGATATAAGGTATCGTGACGTCTGCCTTGAGATCTTTTAGCGATACGTGATTTGCGTCAAACCGGTTTTTATCATCGCCTTTAGTAATATAATTGCGGTCAAATGATACTTGACTTCTTCGGAGCACGACGTTATGAAGGGTCAGATCTATCGACGATTTCTTTTTATTGTCTTTAGGCGCAAAGGCTTTTATGATAAATTCTATATTATAAGGGCCTTTCTCCTTATCCTGCCAAATGGAGGCATCAAGTCCTATTACTTCGGCATACGTAAGTTCTATGCGCTTGTCTCGAATTAGTTTAAACAGGTTTATTCCGGCACCGAGTCTGTCTACATGAAGGAATGGCCTGCCGTCCGGTGTCTCTGCATAGAGACCGGTGATGATTACTTCGTTAAACGGTGCTAACTCAAGACCATCCATCGTCACCTTGGCTCCGAGGAAGTCCGAGACATATTCCTGGGCAAACTGCCGTATCTCCTTCTGAATTGCCGGCACTGAGATCAGTACGTAAACGAGCACATAGAGTGCAGCCACCAGGACGATAGCCGTAAACAAGAGTGATCGAATTATATTATATAGCTTGCGCAATTTGCAGGTCAGTGTTATCAACTTTTATTAATTGACAAAATTACAAAATTTTCGTCTTTATATAAACCGCCAAAATTTGTTTTATGTCTATACTTAAAAAATTTTTATTATATTTGTATTAGGTAAGCTGCTGCTTAATCAGCTCCTTAATATTAAGATGAAGAGCATAATCTTAGGAATAGAATCATCGTGCGACGATACTTCGGCTGCCGTCATCGGCGACGGCATCCTGCTCAGCAATGTGATTGCGGGGCAGAAGGTGCACGAAGCATACGGCGGGGTGGTACCCGAACTGGCATCGCGCGCTCATCAGCAGAACATCCTCCCGGTGGTCTCCGAGGCTTTGCGACAGGCGGGTGTTACCCCCGGTCAGTTATCGGCAATCGCATACACGCGCGGTCCGGGACTGCTCGGCTCGCTGTTGGTAGGCACTTCGTTTGCCAAGGGTATGGCGATCGGTCTTGATATTCCTCTCATTGAGGTTAATCACCTCCACGCCCATGTTCTATCCCATTTCATTAAGGAGGATGAATCTACTCCGGTGCCCGAATTTCCTTATCTATGCCTTCTTATCTCCGGTGGCAATTCCCAGATAATTATGGTAAACAGCGCCGCCGATATGGAGATTTTAGGTAAGACTATCGACGACGCTGCCGGCGAGGCGTTCGATAAATGCGCCAAGGTCATGGGTCTCCCCTATCCCGGCGGTCCGCATATCGACAGGTTGGCAGCCGTGGGTGACCCCAAGCGATTCAAGTTCAGCAAACCCCATATCGCCGGTTTCGATTATTCTTTCTCCGGTCTCAAGACTTCTTTCCTATACACGATACGTGACGAGGTAAAGAAAAATCCGGATTTCATCGACCAAAACAAAGCCGACCTTGCCGCATCTTTACAATCGACAATTATCGACATTCTCCTCGACAAACTCGATAAGGCGGTCAAGGCTACCGGAGTTCGTCAGATCGCCATCGGAGGTGGTGTGTCAGCCAACAGCGGTGTGCGTCAGGCCATCAGCGATTACTGCGATCGCCATCACCTCAAGGCATGGATACCCAAACGCAGCTTCACCACCGACAATGCTGCCATGGTGGCTATCGTCGGCTATCATAAATTTCTTAATAATGATTTCAGTTCTCTGGATCTCCCTCCTTTCACCAGGGTCGAAATAAAGAACTGATAAATACATCTTCCTTGCTCCAATAACGCCATGAACGACAAACCCAAGTATAAAGAAACACGACACGTCGTTATCTTCGGATACACGCACCAGGAACTCAGCAATCTTTTACACCATTTCGAGTCTCAGTTGCCCGAATATGTGAAGATCACCATCGACCACAGCAATCTGGTAACCAAAGTATCGCTCGAAGGTGTGGAGAGTGGTATCGAATTGCTCCGTTTCCGTATGAACAAGTACCAGCAGCAACTGTACTCTCTCTTCAAGGAGGAGGTAGTGACTACCGACGATAAGACGATTGCCGAAGTTTTAGGTAATATCTTGCGCGAACGCGATCTTACCGTCTGCAGCGCCGAGAGTTGCACGGGTGGCAACATTGCTCACCGCATAGTTCAGGTTCCGGGATCGTCGGACTATTTCTTAGGCAGTGTGGTTAGCTACAGCAACGATGTCAAGGCTAATGTCTTGGGAGTTTCGCGAAACGATATAAGCCGCTTCGGCGCTGTATCACGCGAGGTTGCGGAGCAAATGGCAAACGGAGCCATGAAACTTATGCGCACCGACTGCGCTATCGCCACAACAGGTATTGCGGGACCTTTCGGCGGGACCAAATTTAAGCCGGTTGGCACTGTGTGGTTCGCGGTCAAACTGTTCGACGAAATCATCACCGACTGCATCCGCTTTGAGGGTGACAGAGACACGGTCATCGAGAGCGCGACCAATCACGCCATGATGATGCTCATCAACATCCTTCGCAAACGCTACACCGTCCGCGAAGAAATCAACGACGAGTGACCCAACCCCTCAATGAGTAATTGAGCTCCGCTCCAATGGGTTGTCCCTCCCGGGAACAAAAGCCTCCGGCTTTTGCACATGATAAAAAATAGCTTTACTACAAACATAACAAAGGCTGATGCTTTCGCATCAGCCTTATATTTTGGGAGATACTGAAATATTATTTCAGGGCGTCTTTAACCAAATCATTGGGCACCATTTCCTCTTTGAAAACGTAAGCGCCGGTTTTGGGAGACTTCTCCATTTTAATTACCTTGCTGTAAGTACGTCCTTCACCTTTCTGAAGCGACGCGACGGTTTTCTTTGCCATTGTTCAGATATTATTTAATTTCTTTGTGAAGGGTGACT
>CAZAWP010000132.1:0-5797 GCA_964488855.1 uncultured Sangeribacter sp. | reverse complement strand
TAATTTCTTAATTCCTTAAAGCGTAGCCTTAATTCTTAATCCTTAATTTCTTAATCCCGCTTAATCTCGCTTAGCGGATTTTGAGTGTTACGAATGTCAGCGCTGCCAACAGGATGCCGACGATCCAGAACCGCACCACGATGCGTGACTCGGGGATGGCGCGACGCGGATGATTCCACAACACCTGCGCACCCGGCACCGCATCTTTCTGGAAATGGTGATGCAGAGGAGTCATCTTGAAGATACGTCTCCCCTCTCCATACTTGCGTTTGGTATATTTGAAATATCCCACCTGCATCATCACCGAGAGATCCTCAAGGAAGAATATAAGGCAGAGCAGAGGTATGAGAAGTTCCTTGCGGATGAGGATGGCAAAGACTGCCAAAATGCCACCCAACGTCAGTGAGCCGGTATCGCCCATGAAGACCTGCGCCGGGAATGCATTGTACCATAGGAAGCCCACCAATGCCCCGATAAACGCTCCGGCATATACCACCAATTCCTCGCTGCCCGGTATATACATGATATTGAGGTAGCTCGCATAGATGATATTACCCCCGAGGTATCCCATTATGAGCAACGCTACGCCGATAATCGCCGAGGTGCCGGCGCAGAGACCGTCGAGACCGTCGGTGAGGTTGGCGCCGTTGCTGACCGCCGTCACCACGATGATGACAACAAAGACAAAGAGGAGCCACCCCAAAGTCTCGGCTGTGTGGGCATCTCCCACCCATGAGGTCAGCCACTCATAGTTGAAGTTATTGTTCTTGATAAAGGGGATGGTGGTCTGCGGACTCTTGATAAACTCCGTAGCCATCACCACCTCCGTGGCATTGCCCGAGACATGTTCGGTCTCGATATTCTGAGCCATGACGATCTTGGGCGAGAGCCACATCGTCAGACCTACCAACAGTCCCAGACCGACCTGCCCGGTGACTTTGTATTTACCCTTCAGACCATCCTTGTTGTGGTACTTGAGCTTGCGGTAGTCGTCGAGAAAACCGATCGCTCCCATCCATACCGTGGCTACGAGCATGAGCTGCAGGTAGATGTTAGAGAGATTTCCTATAAGTAGAGCCGGTATGAGTATCGAGAGGATGATGATGATACCACCCATCGTCGGTGTACCTTTTTTCGACATCTGTCCCTCAAGTCCCAGGTCGCGCACATCCTCGCCAATCTGCATGCGTTGCAGTCGCCGGATGATACGGCTTCCCAATATCAGTGCCAACAGGAGTGCGAGGGCGAAAGAGATACCTGCTCTGAAGGAGATATATCCCATGAGGTGCTGACCCGGATAAT
This sequence comes from uncultured Sangeribacter sp., assembly GCA_964488855.1. GTDB lineage: Bacteria > Bacteroidota > Bacteroidia > Bacteroidales > Muribaculaceae > Lepagella. The sequence goes on along the minus strand of CAZAWP010000132.1, from coordinate 4,495 downwards.
CGAAATCAACAACGTTTTCCAATAACCAGTATAACATCTTTTCTTAGAGGTGTAAGGTGTTAAGTAACTGCCAAATAACTATTGAGAATAGATAAGAATTGAAAACTCAATCAATTTTTAACAGTCGGTTATAAAGCTGCCAATTCGTCGGCTGCCTTGCGTATCTCCTCACGGTCGTCGAAGTGGTGACGCACGCCGTGTATCTCCTGATATGTCTCGTGACCTTTGCCGGCAACGAGCACCACCGAACCGGGTTTTGCCATGCGCAGGGCAGTGCGGATAGCCTCGCGGCGGTCAGAGATAACAAGTGTACGGCGCATCTCCTCGGCTGAGAGACCGCTCTTCATGTCGTTTAGGATAGCTTCCGGCTCCTCGTCACGCGGATTGTCAGATGTCAATACAAGCAGGTTTGAGCGGCATGCCGCCTCGGCTGCCATCATCGGGCGCTTGCCGTGGTCACGGTTACCTCCCGCTCCCACTACGGTGATCACCTCGCCCGAGCCCACGATCTCACGGATAGTGTCGAGCACATTGACCAATGCGTCGGGGGTGTGGGCATAATCTACGATTGCCGTCACCTCGCCCGGACAACTGATGGTCTGGAAGCGTCCCGACACCGGCACAAGGCGGCTCAGATTAACCAGGACCTCCTCTTTATCCCATCCCAAGAGACAGCATGCACCGTAGACGGCAGTGAGGTTATAGGCGTTGAAACGTCCCGTAAAGCGTACCTCCACCTCCTTGCCGTTGAGTTCGAGGAGAGTGCCGTCGAGACGTGTCTCGATGACGCGGCAACGGAAGTCGGCATCGCTGCGCAGTGAGTAGGTATAGGGAGTGGCGGAGGTGTTCTGCACCATGAAGCGACCGCTCTTGTCGTCGATATTGATGAGCGCGAAGGCTTCTTTAGGAAGCATATCGAAAAACATCTTCTTCGCCTTCATATAGTTCTCTACAGTGCCGTGATAATCGAGGTGATCACGGGTGAGGTTGGAGAAGACCGCCCCGGCGAAGGTCAGTCCCGCGATACGGTGCTGATGGGCGGCGTGTGACGACACTTCCATAAATGCGTATTCGCACCCTGCCTCCACCATGTCTGCCAACAGTGCATTGAGTGTAAGCGGATCCGGGGTAGTATGGGTTGTTGGTATCGCCTTATCCTCGATATAGTTGCATACCGTCGAAATCAAACCTGCCTTATACCCCTCGAAGCGTGCCATCTCGTAGAGCAGGGTAGCGGTCGTTGTCTTGCCGTTGGTACCGGTTACCCCCACGAGATGAAGCTTTGACGACGGATTGCCGTACCATGCCGATGCCAATTTACCCAACGCTACAGCAGTGTTTGCCACCTTGATGTAGGTGATACCCTTGACAAGGGTTGCGGGCAACTCCTCGCAGACGATTGCACCCACGTGGGTACTCGATACGACGGGGATATACTTGTGTCCGTCGGTGGTGACACCGCGCACTGCCACAAACATTCCCTCCTTGACAGCCTTGCGCGAATCACTGTCGAGGCTTATGATATTTCTGTCTACGTCGCCGATGATCTCAAGCGGTTCGACAGCTTCCAATAATCGTGATAACTTGATAGTCATATTCTATTTTCTTTGTGCCGGTGCTTCCGTTTCCGGCAGCCGGCATAATTTCTATCTAATCTATTTTTAAGCCCAAATTTAAAAACCTGAAGTCTGAAATCTCAAATCTCAGGCCTAAATTTTAAGCACGAGCTTCACCTTGTTACCTTTGTTGAGGGCGGTACCCGCCGGCAGCGACTGCCATACTACACGCCCCGAGCCCTCGAGGAGCACGTTCAGACCGAGGTTTTCGAGAATCTTGACCGCCGAGCGGGCGTCATATCCCACTACGCTCGGTATCGTGCCGCTCGGTGTTGCCTCCGGACGCACGGCGCGTGCACGGCTGATACCGTAACGCTGACGCATACGGGTGTTGTCGATACCCTCCGAGGCGGAGAAGAGGGGGAGGCCGCCGTTCTCCTTCTCGGTGTAGTTGGATGTATTGCCCAACATGCCGCGGGCGTACATCTTGAGGGCGATATTCTTGACCACCTGCCCGGAGGTACGGTTGGCGGAGTTACCCGCGCGGCTCAGCACGAGTGCCATGCAGCTGTATTGCGGCTGCTCGTAGGGGAAGAAACCGGCGAAGGCATAACGGCGCTTGGAGGTGTTGTAGGTGCCGTGTTCCACGGGGTAGGCGGTGCCGGTCTTGCCGACAACCTTGACACGGTCGTCGCGCACCATGCGGGCGGTGCCGTGATCACCCCAGACCACCTCGTGGATACACTCGCGGACCTTGCGCGCAGTGGCGCGTGAGCATATACTGTCGCGAATATACTGAATCGGCATGATTGTGTCAAGTCCTCCCTCGCCGGTAAGACGTTTCACGAGGTGCGGACGCACATATTTGCCGTCGTTGGCGATGGCGTTGTAGACCGAGAGGGTGAAGAGGGGAGGAAGCTCTGTGTTGTAGCCGTAAGCCTGACGCGCCAAGTCGAGGTGACGCGCCGTCATGGTGATGTTGTTGCCGCGGCTGTCTTTATCGACGAGGCGGCGTATGCGCGGCGTGCACTCACCGGCGATACCGGAGCGTATAGGCTCAAAGAAGCCCAGTCCCGCCATGCGGTCGTAAAACTTCTCGGGGTTCTTGCTGTAGCCTCTGAAGATTACGCGGGCGATGCCGGTATTTGACGACTGCTCGATGATCTGCGCCATAGTCTTTCGCCCCGAGCCGTGAGGGTCGGTGGTGCGCTGGAACGGACTGCAGTCCTCGGTGTCGGTGACGTTGTGGACCAGTCCGTCCTCAAAGGCTATCATGAGTGATATGGGTTTCATAACAGATCCCGGCTCGAAGGGGAGGACGGCGCGATTGAGCGCCTCGCCGTAAGTGCCGTCATTAAGCAGCTCGATGTTCGAGATCGCTTTGATTTCGCCGGTCTTGACCTCCATCAGGATGGCTGTGCCCCACTCCGCTCCCGCCTCGCGGCAGACGCTGAGGAGTTCCTCCTCAAGCATGTCCTGCAGGTCGATGTCGATGGTGGTGTGGATGTCAAAGCCTCGCTGCGCCGGGGTGGCGACCCAGTTGGAGATGCCGCTGGTGAGGGCTACCTTCTTCGCCAAGCCGGGCTTGCCATAGAGTAGGGTGTCGAGGTCTTTCTCCAGACCCGAGTAGCCGTGAAACTGTCCCGTCTCGGCATTTTCATTGACGCGCCCGATACTGCGGTGAGCCATGCGTCCGTAGGGATACATGCGCATGTTGCGCGAGTTCTTATACAAGGGATTGCGGAACCCGCTCCCTTTGAATGTGTTGAGGAAGGGGAATCCCGCGATGCGGTCGTAGTCCTCAAGGGTCTTCTTGGCGGCTAAACGGAGGGCACGCGGACGGCGGTCGGGGTCTTTATCGAGTTCGCGGTGCAGTCGTGTGCGCCACGAATATTTGGCAAATGTGTCGGGGTGCTGGTGGAGGTTCTTGCGGCGCGGATAGTAGAAGTCAAGCGAGTCGGCAAGTGAATCCACCTGTGCCCAGTTGATCATCTTCATCTTCTTCACCTTATCGTGGCGCAGGTCGAGCATGATGTCGTAAACCTTGAGGTTGCACGCCAGGATATTGCCGTTTGAGGCGAGGATGTTACCGCGCTCGGGCGCTATGGTGTCGATGCGTGAGAGCTCGCGGCGTGCCCGTTCGTTCCACGCGTCGGCGTCGATGACGGTGGTGCGGAAGAGTTTGCCGATTACCAGCATGCTGAAGAGTACGAAAAAGATCGTGATGATCGAGTACCGTAAGAGGATGTGTTTTTTGTTGTTTTGCTTTTTAGCCATGTGTCAAAGAGAGAAGAACGGGTTGAGAGGTTTTGAGGATGTTGATTATTTGTTTGACCGATTATTTAACCGATTTGGTTGTAACCGCGATTTTATCTGTGTAAAAACGTTGGTTATTTGGTGTCGTCATAAATGACATACGGAGGCTGCTCAGGATGTGCTAAATTAAGTCCTTTTTGGTCTACATAATGCTTAAGTTCGCTATCACGTATCAGTGTCATATATAACGCTTTTTCATGCTGCATATTACTCTCGGAGCGCTTTAACTCTACCTTGAGTTTCTTAATCTCCTCCATTTTGGTCTTGGTCTTGTAGCGTAAACCCATCAGTCCCAATATTACCACGATTATGAGGAGGAGAAGCCATGCATTCTGCTTGAAAAATTCGATCGAGAGCGATTTACCGTAACGCAGGTCCTGAATCATGCTCCCGACGGCGGCCTCGCCGCTGCCGAGGGCTTCCTTGGCGGCACGTTTCCGCTTGCTGCTTGCAGAGGTCTTGCCCCCTTTGGGAGGAGCCTGCGAGGCGTCGACGGTAGCCTCGTTTTTCTTTTTATTTCGTATCTTGAATGCCATGGTTGTTTCGCTGCTCTGTCATTAATGTTTCTCTATACTAATGAGAGGAAATGAGTATAACTTCTATCTTCTCGAAATACTATATTT
>CAZAWP010000131.1:2409-5841 GCA_964488855.1 uncultured Sangeribacter sp. | reverse complement strand
TGCCGGTGAGCACCTCGATACCCTTGTCGGTAAGCTCGATGCTGTGGTTCTTCTCATCGATGACGAAGTAAAGCGGCTCGACAGCCTTAGGCATCTCGCGGTTGTTGTCCTGCATATATTTTGCCTCAACCTTAAGAAGCAGCGGCTTGATACCGTCCTCGCTGAGGAAGCGGATGAGGGGACCATGTTTTGGGAGTGCCTTATAGACTCTGAACAGGGCGAGACCTCCCTCTTCGAGATCACCGTTCTTGATTTTATCCTTAGCCTCAAGGAGGAGCTGCTGGGCGAGCTTACGCTGTGCAGCCACAACTTTCTCTACATTGGGCTTGAAGTCGTTAAACATCTGGTCGTCACCCTTGGGCACCGGACCTGAGATGATAAGCGGCGTACGGGCATCGTCAATAAGCACCGAGTCTACCTCATCGACGATTGCGTAGTAGGGAATCTCACGCTGCACGAGGTCTGACATCTGGGTCGCCATGTTGTCGCGGAGGTAGTCGAAACCGAACTCGTTGTTGGTACCGAAGGTGATGTCGCTCTGATAAGCCTTGCGGCGTTCGGGAGAGTTGGGCTCTGTCTTGTCGATACAGGCTACGGAAAGACCGTGGAACTGATACAGCGGTCCCATCCACTCCGAGTCACGTTTGGCGAGGTAGTCATTGACGGTTACGACGTGTACGCCCTCGCCGGTAAGTGCGTTGAGGAACACCGGCAGGGTTGCAACGAGGGTCTTACCCTCACCGGTTGCCATCTCGGCGATATTGTGGGTCACCTTGCCGTTGTTCATGATACCGTGGAGTACCATACCACCGATGAGCTGTACATCGTAGTGGCACATGTCCCACTTCATGAGGTTGCCGCCTGCAACCCATTCGTTCTTGTATATTGCCTTGTCGCCGTCGATGGTGATGAAGTCCTTGCCGGCAGCCGCGAGTTCGCGGTCGGCATCGGTGGCTGTAACCTCGATGGTCTCGTTGTCCTTGAAGCGACGGGCAGTCTCCTTGATGGCTGCAAATACCTCGGGAAGAGAGGCATCGAGTTCGCGGGCGTAAAAATCAAACATCTGCTCGCGGAGATTGTCGATCTCCTTCCATAGCGGTTCGCGCTTGTCATAGTCGAGGGTCTCGATCTCGGCACGGATGTCGGCCATCTTCTGCTTGTACTCACCGGCACCCTCGCGGAGACGGTTGCGTACATTATCCACACGCTGACGCAGCTCGTCGTTAGATACGTTCTTGAGCTCCTCCGAGATAGGATTTATTTCGTTATTCAGTCGGTTCCACAGCGGACGCACGGCGCGCTCTGACTGGTCACCGAAGATTTTTTTAAGTAGTTTGGATATCATTGTGTAATTTATTTTCTGTTGTAGGTCTTTAGTAACTGAGCTGTCACTATATTTTTTATTATGATTGCCGGTATTTGTTATATTGCCCGTCTTATTGCCGGCACTAAGTTAAATTATTTGCGCTTGATAGCGTACGGGCGTGAGACAGCTCCGTTTGGCGAACGGATATGCAGCAGTCCCGCTACCGTCGGGGCGAGCGTGGAGACCTCAACCGGGGTTGAGATAACCTCCGGAGCCACACCCGGCGCCATGATGAAGGAGGGGGCGAGTATCGGTGTCGAACGTACCGGATGACTCGTCGTCGGATAATCAAAATCGTTGGTGACCGTCCACCCCGGGGTGAAGGTCACGAATATGTCGCCGCTCTGTTTGGGGTCTGTGACGATGCGCAGGCTTTCCTCCTCGGGAGTGTTTGCCGATAGTATGTCGTCGAGCGTATACACATCCGCCACGCCACTCATCTTGGCGATAAACGAGCGTGCGTCAGCCAGGACTGCCGAGGGTTCGAGGTTGCGGTCCTCGAGTGTCTTATGATCGAGATATATCTCGCCGTTGCGGAACGCCTCGACATAGTCTGCATTGCCATGACGTGCCGAAAGATACGAATTGAGAAGCGACTTGGCGCGCTTCATCGAAAATTCGCCCGTCGGCACCCTGTACTTGCGGTCATCGAGCACGGCATCATCGTAATAACCGGTCGATGATACCCATATAAGCGCGTTGCCGGCACCCACATATTTGTCGATGGCCTCAAAGAGACGTCCCAACTGCGAATCCAGCCGCAGATAGGCGTCGGTAAGTTCAATACGGTAGTCACCATCCGCCACATACTTGTAGGGCGCGAGGGTATATCCGATGTTGAGCATGTCCATCGCATCGCCGCGGTTGCCCGGTTTGAGGGTGCGGAGATACTCGATAGCCATGTCGGTAACCTCGTTGTTGCCGATAGGGGAGGCGGTGAACCGTTTATAGACATCGCGGTCGCTGCGCGGGAACGTGTGGCGGAACGGATATATACGTTTCTGTGCCGGCACTCCCGGATACTTGGCGATATCGATCATCGGCTTCCACTGCATCGTGTCGATGCGTGAAGCTATGGATGAGGAGTAATTGCGTGTCGATAGAGGTTGGGGGAAATCCTGATAGTAGGTCGTTGTCGCCCAGTTGCCAGTCTCGGTGTTTATCCATGCACCGTTGGTGCCGCTGTGACCCGCCATGATTACCGCCTGCTGCGGGTCGGCGGAAAGGGCGTAGACCATCGATAACCCCAGACCGTCGATAGCTACTTCGTCCGAAAGGGTGGAGAGACGCAGGTTTGCCGGCGAGTATGAGGTTTCTGTGAAATTTCCCAAGCCGGCAGGGTCTGCAAGCACCGGTCCCATACGTTTGAGCTCCGGTTTATATATCTGTGCGGCGGGGATTCCCGTCTTGGAGGGATATGACCCGGTATAGAGCATGGCGGTTGCAGACGTGGCATCAAGACGGTCGGTCTTGAAATCCACATCGCGGAAATATGCCCCCTCGGTCATCAGGCGGTTGAACCCTTTGCGGGTGAAATAGTTCTGCAGGAATTCGATATAATCGGTGCGTAACTGATCTATCACTATGCTGACAACCAGCTTAGGACGATCAGTCTCGGCCCATCCCGCCGCGGGGAGTGCCAACAGACCCATTAATATCGAGGTTAGTAATTTCTGCATTTATATTATTAATGCGTGTTAGTTTATAATTAACGCCTTATTCCTTTGGCGCGGTTGAAGGCGTATGCACCCGATAGCGCCACGGTGCCTATCATCAACGGGAACAGCGCTATGTTGGTGCTCTGTGTCTGGAAGACCCATATCACCGGCAGCAGCGAAACCAATACAATGTTCCACCATGCCATGAAGAGGGTGAACCAGCTCGTCTTGCGCCACCATACGGTGATGCCGGCGATGAGCTGCAACGGGTTCAGCCATACCAACAATATGTTGGGACTCGTCGCCTCGTGCGATGAGATGAATACCAAAAACGCCACCACACATCCGCATACACCCATGGCTATATACCAAACGGAAACAAGCCACCTTAAATTGCATCTTTTGCCG
>CAZAWP010000131.1:0-2309 GCA_964488855.1 uncultured Sangeribacter sp. | reverse complement strand
CGGTCGATGAGGCGCGTGGCGCAGTTGTCCTTGACGTAATTATAGCGGTACACCCGGTTTTCGGGTAGTGACGCCTTTTTGAGATTGTCAAGGAGAGTTCGCGCCTCGGCTTGAGTCAGATTAAGCTCCTGCTCGTAAACGGTGCGTTTCTCCGCCTGATATTCGGGCATGAACCACTCGAACGGGTATCCCGCAACCATGTAGTCGGTTTCACCCTTGACGAATCGGTAGACAAAATTGGGCTGGTCGAAGGAGAAAAGTCCATAGTTCCACACCGAGTCCATCTTCTCGCTGCGGATGCGTATGGCTTCGTGACCGCAGAGTGAATATATCTCCGCGCCCGGTTCGCAGGTAATCAAGCTTACAATGAGCGAATCCCGCTCCACTTTTGCGGCATTCGCCGGCAGAAGTGCGAGCAGGACACTCATTATATACAGGATGCTATTTATCAGTCTCAAGTTCTTGAATATAAATATATTAATTATGTGGCTCCTGAGAGCCGGTTATTAATATGTTAATATTCGCAGTTGTTGGGATAGCGGGGGAAGGGTATCACGTCACGGATATTCTGCATACCGGTCACGAAGAGTACCAGACGTTCGAAGCCGAGACCGAATCCCGAGTGAGGCACCGTACCGAAACGGCGCGTGTCAAGATACCAATCCATGCCTTTCAGACCGAGTTCGTCGACACGTTTCTGCAACTTATCGAGGTTTTCCTCGCGCTGCGAACCGCCGATGATCTCACCGATGGTCGGGAAGAGGACATCCATGGCGCGCACAGTCTTGCCGTCATCGTTGAGCTTCATATAGAACGCCTTGATCTCCTTGGGATAATCGGTAAGGATAACCGGACGCTTGAAATGCTCCTCCACGAGGTAACGCTCATGCTCCGAAGCCAAGTCCACTCCCCAGTAAACGGGGAACTCGAACTTCTTGCCGCTCTGCTCCAATATCTTGATACCCTCGGTATAAGGCAGGCGTACGAAGTCTGTGGCAATCACAGAGTTAAGGCGATCGATAAGTCCCTTGTCGAAATGGTCGTTGAGGAACTGTATGTCATCCTTGCAGTGCTCCAAGGCGTAGGAAACACAATATTTGATGAACTCCTCGGCGAGATCCATATTGTCCTGAATCTCATAGAAGGCCATCTCCGGCTCAATCATCCAGAACTCCGACAGGTGTCGCGGAGTGTTTGAGTTCTCGGCGCGGAATGTCGGTCCGAAGGTGTAGATGCAACCTAAGGCGGTCGCTCCGAGTTCACCCTCAAGCTGACCCGACACTGTCAGGCATGCCTCCTTGCCGAAAAAGTCATTGCTATAATCCACCTTGCCATCCTCGGTGAGAGGAACCTCATTGAGGGGGAGAGTGGTGACCTGGAACTGTGCACCGGCACCCTCTGCATCCGAAGCTGTGATAAGGGGAGTGTGGAAATAATAGAACCCCTTGTCGTTAAAGAACTTATGAATGGCGTAAGCCAAGGCGTGACGGATGCGGAGCACGGCACCGAAGGTGTTGGTACGCGGACGGAGATGGGCAATCTCGCGCAGGAACTCAAGGGTGTGACCCTTCTTCTGCAGCGGATAGCTCTCTACCGGAGCTGTACCGTAAACCTCAAGTTCCTCGGCCTGTACCTCGATGCTCTGTCCTTTGCCCTGTGAAGCTACAAGTTCACCCTGGACGTGGATGGATGCACCGGTAGTTATCGGCTTGAGTTCCTCCTCGCTGAAGCGGTTGAGGTCGAATACAATCTGCAGGTTGTTGATGGTGCTACCATCGTTGAGGGCTACAAACTGTACATATTTGTTACCACGACGTGTGCGTACCCATCCCTTGACATCAACCTTCTTGCCGATGTAGGCTTCGGGATCCTTAAAGAGGGTTGCAACTGTGGTGCGTTTTATCTTTTCCATTTACTTAAAAGTTATATAAACTTACTTAAAAGTTATATAAACGCATTTTATTCAAATGCACCCATGCGCAGGTAATTAACCTCCTCCTGGGTAAGATAGCGCCAGCGACCGCGGGGCAGATTCTTCTTGGTGAGACCTGCGAAATAGACACGGTCCAGTTTGGTGACACGGTAACCGAGGCTCTCGAAGATACGGCGCACGATACGGTTGCGTCCGGAGTGGATCTCGATACCTGCCTGATTCTTGTCGGTGTCGGATACATAGCTGATGGCATCGGCGTGGATCTCACCGTCATCGAGAGTGATACCGTCGGCGATGCGCTGCATATCCTCCTCGGCGATGTCCTTGTCGGTCCAGACGTGATAGATCTTCTTCTTCACAAACTTGGGGTGAGTGA
>CAZAWP010000130.1:0-5885 GCA_964488855.1 uncultured Sangeribacter sp. | reverse complement strand
AGTATATTGCCATCGAAATCAACTAACGTATAGCTGCCCACTACCATGGCGTAACCTACCTCGAAGAACTTATCAACTATACGTCTGAGTACCGTGGTATCCGAATAAATATCGTCGCTGTCGAGCTGTACGGCAAATCTGCCACACTTATCCGAGAGAATGGCACGGTTCCAGCAGCCACCTATCTGTAGTCCCTCGGATGCATCGACATGGATTACATGCAGACGGGAATCCTTGATGCCGTCGAGTAATTCACGGGTGCCATCTGTAGAATCATTGTCCACGACGATGACGTTAAAATCAAAATCCGTAACCTGAGCCAATGCGGAATTAACTGCATCCGCGATAGTACGAACCCGGTTTCTGACAGGTATGATAACAGATGCCATTACCGGAAACTCTTCCTCCTCAAGGTTGATTATGGGGGTCCGGGGCGGGAGAAGCGCATCCACCTCGTAAAGATGCTTTAAGAGAACTTCCTCCATCGCCTGCTGATATGAGCGCTGACGGGGATCAACGTAATCATGCTGTTTGCTGCCCGATTTACGGTAATCCACTCTCTCGACGATATAGAGATATTCCGGAATCATGGCGAAGATATGACCAACCGACATCCTCAGACGCAGTGCATACCATCCCCCGTCGGGATATTTGGAAACTTCGGCAGCCCAATCGTCAGTGACGGCGAGGACATCCGCGGCGTTGAGCATGATGAGTGGCCCGAAGTCAAAATCATCCCTTACAGAACCCGGCTGATAATCATTGACGGGATGGTTCATTAAAGTACCGTCCGCCTGACGCTCCTTAAAATAACAGTATATCAGACTGGAGTCAGTGTCCTCTGCCAACTGCTGCATACGGTGCTCGGCATTCTCCGCCAATTCGATCGGACGGTCATCAAGTGTGATTAATATATATTGTTCGAGAGGGAGGCGGCATATCTCGTCGCGCAGGTTCTCGACAGTGGTAAAGCGTATGGGTGTCATATCTTTGAGGTGGTAGGGGGTTTCTAAGTGGTAGGGGTTATTCTAAAAGGAGTTTAAGGATGCGGGCACGGTTTGAGGAGTCCTCGATAGCTTCGAGAGGAACTGATAAGATCGAAACCGTTCCCTTGCCTGTCGAAGTCTGAAGACCTGCTATATCGTTACTGCTGCCAAACGTAAGGAGTGTGCGTGAATTTACATTTTCGGCAGGGAGAAGTATATCCGGACGCTCAACTATATAGAGGCTGTCATTGAGGGTCGAGGAGTATCGGGCGCTGAAGCCGTCACGGGTGCGGAGAGTAGGTGTCGGTGCACCGTTGGCAACCTCTCGCGATATACCTAGTACCTCTGTGGCAAATATAGAGTCGTTGGGAGCGGCGCTGTCGAGCAAGTCGGATGCAACATACTGTCCACTGATTATTATCTTGCCGTTCTTATGCAGATACTCGGATATTGCCTTCTGCAACGATTCGGGGAATGCCTGATATTGAACGCGGGTTCTGCCGTGACCGCTGCCCATGGTGTATCGCTTCTGTTTGCCGAGGATAAGATCCACCATCTTGTAGTCATGGAGATTGACTTTCCCTTTGGATACAGCCGATGCCGATGCCGACACAAAACCGTAGCCATTGTTGGCAAAAGCCTCACCATGAACAGCCGGATAGTCAAAGGTATTGCCGGCAATGACCTGTGTCACATAATTGGATGCCGAGCGACCGAAACTTTCGCCGGCATTACGTCGGTACTCCATCTGATGACCGGTAAATGAAATGTCACGGATATAGGGGACGCCGAAATCTTTCTCCGAATCGAATCCTGCCGATCCGTCGGCGGAGTGATGTGCCGGTGCCGATACCTTTGAGAAGCCGTTAACAATAAGTACAGGCTGTGAACCATCGGGTGCCTCACGCAAGGACAGTGTTTCCGAGGGGAACGAGGAGCCTCCCTTATTGACGGCGATGATGCGGAATGAATGAATCTCGTTATCACCCTTGTCAAGGCGGATGTCGAAATGGGTATTGGATGTCTCACCCAATTTATGGAAGCCTAAGTCACCCTCGTTACGCTGCATGATTATATATTTATCGGGCATAGCGGTGGGTTCGAGGGGGTCGGGAGTGGGTTGCCATGAGAGCCGGTAAGTGGCATTGTGACGTCGGGCGATAGCAAATTCCTTGACCGGAAGTGGCTGCACGACAAATTTACGGTCCTTACGCTCTGCGAGGAACCGCGCCAATCCTTTGTAGATAGCCCTGGCAACCGTGAAGCGGAAGGCAGGGTCAAGACCATACTGCATGTCGGCGAAATTCTGATGACTCATCAATTCGATAAGGGTCGTCGGGACTTCCGGCACCCGCGCCTCGACATACGATTTATCCCACATGCTGCGGCGTGTCCAGTTCGGTTCGTGTTCCTTGCGGATATCATTTACGATCTGACGCATCACGATGTCGGTAAGCATTCGCGAATTGATACGCGGAGTACCGTCTACATAACTGCTACCGTTCTGCGTGAAATAGATTCCCAAGGTTCCTACATACGAATCATCGGCACGTTTGCCGGCATCGGTATGCAGTGCAAATGTAAGGTCAATCGGCAGATTCAGACCGGTGCGTCCCGGCAGAATCCTTGATCCGCCGGCAAGGTAATTCACCCACTCGGCCCTGCCTGTGTAATCATCTTTATAATCGTCGGCACCGTGATAGGGTGAATATACACGCTCGGGGACGCCTGCCCAGTGAAGCCAATATCTGGCGCCCTCAAGGTAGCGGGGGAGACCTGAAGTGCGGAACACCGGTGCCGTACCGGGACGGGTGTATTCACTCATCGGCGTTGCCGGTACCGAAGTATCAGCAGGCTGCGAAGAATCGCCTGTGTCGTCGGTATCATCACCGTTATCTTCGGTTGTTTCATCATCGCTGTCGTCATCATCCTCCTCATCGAGCTCGGCGAGCAGATCTGCGGGTGTTTCCTCCGGAGTCGAGGGATCATAATAAATATCCGCACGACGTGGTGAACGGGCTATATTTCCCATGCCGCCACCGATCTTGACTGCATCGGCGGTAACCACTTTGTCAGCACTTGTCGAAAGGTTGGTGAGGCTTACGATAGGTTCGGTGTCGCTGTAACCTTTTTCCAAAGGGAAAGTACCCAAATAAATCCATGTACTGCCTCCCATTGTCTGGTTTACTATAAACTCTTTGCTACCCCCCGAGTAATTGACGGTATACCGTGCATCGGTGGTGGAGTTAGGTAGAGTTTTGTAGCTGACATAAACGGCATACTCTCCATCCTCGGGTATGTCGGCACACCAGGCGGCTACCGAGGGTCTTCCACCGCGTACGGTCTGCACCTGACGGTAAGTGCCGTTTTCAAACGGATTTTCGGTGTCGCGGAAGTCAGGGAGGTCATAGATGAAACCATCGAACTCACCCGTTGTCCACGCCTGCGAGCCGTTGAGTTCTTTGTAATAGGGTTGTGAATAGATCTGTCCCGAGGGGTTGATGTCGTTATCGACAATCACCTCATGGGGGTTGATATCACGCTCACGGGGAACGAAAACGTATGCCCCTGCGTTTTCCAGCATAGGGGTAAGATAGGGTAAGACATATCCCATGGGGAACATGTCTTCTACGGTCTCGAAGAGGAGAGGACGCTGCCACTGCCACGCACCGTTCTTGTAATATTTGCCATGAGAATGCCAGAGGGCGATAAGGTCGTTCTCCATTCCCTCGGAGGGAACCACCAACGGATGTGCCTCCGTTACGAAGGGTGGGTTCTTACGGTACTCGGCAGGTAACTTATCAACTTTGGTGATATAGTACGCCAAGTTGTGATTACCTACATACAGGTTGGTCTTGAAGTTGGCTATCGAATCGGGATAGGCAGCCATGATGACGTTGGTAAGGGAGTCGATCATGTTACGGGTAACCGGAAGATAGGTGAAGTTTTCGTTTAGGCCGACGCGCACCGACTGCGATTTTGAGTCGGGACGCACGCTGTTTACGCGTAACCCTCCGGGATTGATATGGTGGGGTATAATCGCCATCACAGCGTCATTGACACGCAGTGTCAGCGAGTCGTTGAGCACGGGATCGGGGGGAGGTGTTGGAGCCTTGGCTACCGTAGAACGCTTCTTGGTGGTTCTGCGTTTTTTTGTGGACCGTTTCTTGGAGGTGGCAGTTGTGCGAGCCTTCGACCGTGTCTTTTTACGGGCTGCATCGAGTTCGGCAGTGCCACCCACGGCTATAGTTGCTGCTAAAAATATATAAAGTATCTTGCGAAAATTCATCGGTAAAAAGGAGATGAGGTAAATATAAGATGCGCGTATTGTGCATTTTAACAAAAGTAGCGATTTTTACCGACTTTATCAAATAAATATATTCTCCGATACCAACGAATTAACCCCGGTTACCTTAAGGTGACAGTCGAGTCACTCGGGCAACCGGGGGTATTATGTATTAGCTCCTGCTGAGCAGTTGAGTTCCTTATCAGAGTCTGTGACTCTTTCTATCCGTTGGTATTACTCGTTGGTGTAGAGATAATCGTTGATCTGATCGGGGAGGAAGTTGGCGATGAAGTCAGCATGCTTTGCAACCTCTGCCTGACCGTACTTAACGAAGACGTGTGTCGAACGACGGAAGCTGCCGTCGCGCTGAGTGTCGTCAAGAAGGAGGTAACCCATCACGATATAACCTGCCATCTCCACAAGACGGCGAGCCATGAAGTCGTGGAACTTGGTATCATCGACACCCATCACTTTCTCAACAGCGGCAGCGTACTGCTGTGTCATGAAAGCGAGCACGTTCTTGATCTGCTCATCCTCGGCGACAACCTCTTTCTTAGCCTCCTCGTTCATCCAGTTGAGATATGTACCGGTGGTGACGTGGCGGATGGCTGCTACAACCTGAAGCTGGGTTGTACCCTCATAGATAGAGGTGATACGTGCGTCACGGTAGATACGCTCGCAAGCATAATCTTTCATGAAGCCCGAACCACCGTGAATCTGGATACAGTCGTAGGCGTTCTGGTTACAGAACTCAGAGGTCATACCCTTGGCGAGGGGAGTGAATGCGTCAGCAAGACGGCTGTACTCCTTACCCTCTTTCTTCTCCTCAATAGTGAGCTTGCGCTCCTTGGCGATGTCGTCATATACCTTGTACATGTCGACATAGCGTGCACAGGCATAGAGTAGAGTGCGGGAAGCATCAAGTTTGGCTTTCATCAGAGAGAGAATCTCTGCTACAGCGGGGAACTCTATGATTGCCTTGCCGAACTGCTCGCGTTCCTTGGCATACTGGAGAGCCTCACGGTAAGCATTCTCGCTGATACCTACGCTCTGAGCAGCGATACCGAGACGAGCACCGTTCATCAGCGCCATCACGTACTTGATGAGACCCATGCGGCGTGAGCCTACGAGTTCGGCGGGGGCATCCTTGTAAACGAGTTCGCAGGTAGGACTTCCCTTGATACCCATCTTGTTCTCGATACGGCGAACATCCACACCACCAGTGCGCTTATCGTAGATAAATATTGACAGACCACGACCGTCCTTGGTCCCCTCCTCAGAGCGTGCGAGTACCAGGTGAATGTCGGAGTCACCGTTGGTGATGAAGCGTTTTACACCGTTGAGTACCCATGAGCCATCCTCTTTCTGAGTAGCCTTGAGCATAACTGACTGGAGGTCAGAACCGGCATCGGGCTCGGTAAGGTCCATCGACATTGTCTCACCGGCGCAAACGCGGGGTATATATTTCTCTTTCTGAGCGTCGTCTGCAAACTCATAGATAGTCTCGGCGCAGTCCTGAAGACCCCAGAGGTTCTCGAAACCTGCATCGGCACGGCTCACGATGTCGGCAGCCATGATGTAGGGAGTGATGGGGAAGTTGAGACCACCGAGGC
>CAZAWP010000129.1:0-5887 GCA_964488855.1 uncultured Sangeribacter sp. | reverse complement strand
TGTCTGCAGAGGCGCGATCGTGGTGGGTTCATCCTCATACCAACCTACAACCTTATTTGCATAATCGATTGTTTTCTTGAGAGATGCAAAAGTCTTGGCAGAAGATTTCAGAGTCTCGTAGGCATTGTCGAGTTTCTGTTTGTCTGCGATTGCCTTGCTCTCTGTCATGTCAGACTGCATATCACTCTCGACGGCAGCAATTACCTGATTGCAGGCATCTATGGCAGCTGTCTGTATGTGGGCACCCTCCATATAAGCACGGATCTGTGCTATATAAGCTTGCAGATATGTGTTAAGATCAGCAGCGGTATTCTTACCGACATATTTGAGACTGAAATTATCCAGAGTCAGCCAGTTGCCGGTAGCATTATCAGCAGCGAAACCGATAGTAACATCACCGTCGATGACGCTGAATGGGATATTGTCATAAACCTTGATGTCGGTAACAGGCTGTTTGCTGAAACCGGCATAGAGGTATGCACCGGTCTGAGGGTCACCGCTGTTTACCGAACTTTCGGCACCTGCCTGCTGGATATTACCGGCTGCTGCGGACATGATGTATTTACCGTTAGGGAGCCCGCTGAGCGTCTGTGAAACAGAACCGGAACCAACGACCTGACCACGGTTCACCCATTTCTCTACGTATGTATTTCCTTCCTTAAGAGGGAAATAGACGTTAGTCTGGGTTTTCATTCCAACCGAAGACCATCCGGACAAGCCGCTCTCGAAGCTATTATTGACGATTTCGCCGGTCATGTCGAGCGGATTGGTAGCCGATGCATTGATGAGCTGATAATTACGTGTTGCTGTCTTGAGGTTAGAGGTGGCAATCAATATAGTGCGAACATCCGCCGACGCATTGTTAAATACAGCCTGTGCGTTGTCGATAGCCGCCTTAAGGTCAGCAGCTCCTGTACCGGTGCCTTGACCATATACAGCACGGGCCTCGGTGAGGGCTGCCGACAGCATCCCTTTGTCCAGCTCACTGCAGTTGAGCTTGACGAAGTCTACCAGTACCTTTGCTTGATTGTGCGAACTTACTCCATCATTTGATGCGAAACCGATACGGATTTTGCCCGCTGTTTCTTTTGTAAGTGTAAAATCGATGGTCTCAACTGTCCATTCTCCGATGGGAAATGAAGTGATTTTGCTTGTCACGGCTGTGCCCGAGGAGGGGAGCCATGCGAGCAGACTCTTACCCATAGTGGCTGATCCAACATTATAGTAGGCAGCCTGCAGTGAATATGTTCCCTTGGGTAAGGTGACTGACTGGGTATATAAAAGTTCGTTACCCCAACCGGTGGTAAGACCCAAGGCACCACCCTCCGAATTGTTGTATCCCTTTGCGGGAATTGCAGAGGAAGAGTTAAAGGTAAGGTTGGGATTGTAGGCGAATGTGCCCGCTACAGTGTAAGTGGCTTCTGTCTCATTCTGCCAACCGTAAACGTCGTTGATAATGTCACCGGGAATATTTCCGGTCAGATCGACACCGTAATTGAAATTGGAGTCAAAACCGTTGTTGGTCATAAAGAACTCCGAGATGTCCGATTGAGCTGCGGCGCTCAACGAAGCTGCCGCAATCATGGTCATGAGTAATTTTATTTTCATATCAGGTTAGTTGGTTTTCCTTAAATCATTTCGTTTTATCTGCCGCCGGCAGATCTATGATGATCGGCTGATGACCCGTAGCGGGTATAAGCCGCTCTGTCAGATCCGAAGTCCTGATCTTAATGTGAGAAGTTACCGTCGCATCCGGTAGCATAAATGAATCCGCATCAAGAACATCCTTATCGAGGACGAGCTGTATATCTGACGAAGCATCGTTGAGGGTACAGAGGATATTGGTGGCTCCCGATTCTACTCCCAATTTCTCTGCAAACATATCGAGAGGCGCAAATGACACCCTCGGGATTCCTAAGGCACCGCTGAAATCGCGAGTGATGAATGGCTTGTCAGGATCCATCACCAGTAGCCACCATTTGGTTTTCTGACGGTTGGTGAGAAAGATATTTTTCGCCATTCTCCCACCGAGCGCCTTGTTAATCTCTACCGCCTCTTCCATAGTATGAGACGGTGAATTTTCAACACGTTCGAAAGGGATGTCGAGACGGCTGAGGGTATCGTATATCTTCTTTTGCAACGGATTTGAATACGTCTCCGGCGGGACAGTGGTGACTTTACCGACAGTTACCATTTCAATACTCAATTTTGTCGGGATTTGCAGCCCATTTCTCAAATGCCTCTATAGCATGAGAGTTGGCAATGTGGATGCCGGGCACATGACGGTCTTCAGGCTTGCGCTCGATTTCGTCGTAGATAAATTTGTCTGAGAAATCAATCGCTGCCGCATCCTCCTTGGTATTACCGTAATAAATTTTGGATACGCCCGCCCAGTAGAGTGCACTCAGGCACATCGGGCACGGTTCGCAACTGCTGTAGACCGTGCATCCATCGAGCTTGAAGGTTTTAAGTTTTGAGCAGGCGTTGCGGATGGCGGTAACCTCGGCGTGAGCCGTAGGGTCATTATTGAGAGTGACCATATTCACTCCGGTGGCGATTATCTCATCATCCTTAACGATCACTGCACCGAATGGACCTCCTCCCTTGTCAATATTCTCTACCGAGAGACGGGTGGCGAGATCCATATATTCATGTTTATAATCTTGATCTATATGTTCCATGGTAATATTATTGGGGTAATGTATGTAATATCGGTAATATATAAAATTTATGAATTATAAGCTAATCATGGCAAGCCATTATTTCACTCTGAACCAATAACCTGCGCATATTGAGATATTCATCGAGTTAGATCCGCGGAATGGATCTTGTCTGCCGTTGGGGAAGACATTTCCCAGACCGTAATAGAACCGCCCCTCGATGTATATGGCATTGCGACGGTTGATTGAGAACTCTCCTCCCAGTCCGCCGGTGATACCGTAATCCACGGCGTGCGCATTCTCGATATAGTACTGCGATATGATTCGGCTGCCTGAGGGGAAATCCGGAATGTGGGCAATATCATCTACATCGAAGTTGGATGTGATCTTCGAACCGATCCGGAAACCGACCTCCGGACCGAGATTGACGAAGAACTTACCACGGCGCCCGAAGTATATATGCGCTAAGAATGGTATCTGAATGTAATCAAGGCGGCGAGAATACTTGAAGGGAAGTTCTTCGAAATCCTCTTTCCAACCCCTCTGCATATAATTGCACTCTACAATTATACCGAAATGATTCTCCTCGATGTAACGGGCAGCCACGCCGAAGTTTATGCCGGTAGCCAGTCCCTGCTTAACATCGGGGGTAAAGAAAACTTTAGATATGTCCGCACCTCCTTTGGCACCAACAGAAATATTGGCGTGATAGTGAGTCTGAGCCTGCACAGTAGATACGCTCAGACACATCCAGAAGCATATAAGAATCAATATTTTTAGTTTTCTTATCATAGCTTTAATTGATGTTCCGGTTAATTGAGCGATATCTTGTCAATCAATGTTCCGGTTCCGTAACGTATCAGATATACGCAGGGGTTGATCATACCTGACCAGTTCTTGAGTCTCTTGATATCAAACTCACACTGCACACCGGTCTCTGACTTGTCGAGCTGATTTATATCGCCGCCATTGCGTGAAAGTCCTGTGAGGAAGTAAACCATAGCATCATATCCAAGACCGGCATAAAGGGGGTACGATAGGATAGGGGCGTTGCCGAACAGAGCCTTGAAGTCGCTCTCAAAGACCCGTGCCTGAGGAGTGTCGGGATCGTAGTAAAAACGTGTCGGCATCAGCACATTTGCGGTGTGGAAAAGTTGGTTCATCGACTCGTTGTGTACAATCCAGCTCGGGCGACCTATGACAAAGATGTCGGTAAAAGGATTTTCTCCTTTTATCTCTTTGACAGTGGTGAGAAATTGCTGAATATCGTTTTTCTTTTCCGACTCCGAATATATAAGATATTTTGAAGCGGCATTAAACTCATATTCAGGTAATTGAGCTTTTGTAATTCGCACGATCTTATCAGGATCCCAAATATTGAGCAGATGATTAGCTATGGCATCATCCTTATCAATGTCTATATTAAACACCAGGATGAAATCACCATATTTTTTCTGTATTCCCTCGGCTACCGTTTCCGCAAAATCAGCGGAAGGTGTCAGTAGTTGCAAAATATAGGGATTGGTCTTGTAAGCCTCCGATTTAACATCAAAGGCATTGATAAGAGGAGTCTGAGAAACCATAGCGTATTCCGCCAACGAACTTCGGTCCACTTTCTCAGAGCAAGTAAAGACCATGTTGGGATCGAATTCCGACAGTTGCTCTATAGTGTTTGTTCCTCCCGCAGTGTTGTCTATAACTTTGAAATTAACCCGGTAATCGAGCTTGCGAAGGCGGTCGAGAGCCGTAATCATTCCTCTCAGGAACTCCAAATCCTTACGCTGACGAGGATCATCGAGCACTACCGCAATTTTGAGCACACGGTCGGAGTCTATTCCGTAGTTGCCGGTGTTATGTATCTCGGAGTAAATCTCGTCACGACCCTCGGGGGTAAGTTCCCGCCGGTCAGTGGCGGTAGTGACTTGCTCGACCTGAATGGTATCCACATCAGGAATGGAGACAAGCGACTTATTCTTAATCTTCACCAGACCGGGGTTTGCAGTCTTGAGTTCGTCGATTGACAGTCCTGTTTTCTCGGCTATCGACGACCAGGTATCATGTTTGTCAGCTTTATATAATTTGAAGCCGGTGATGACGGGAGTATCGACCACTACCGTAGTCTCCGTAATTCCTTCCCCTTCGCGAGGGAGCATAATCTGTTCGCCGGCGCGGAAATTAGATTCAGAGATGCCGGGATTAAGTTTAAGGATCGCCTCAACAGTCGTATTACGGCTGCGCGCCACGCCGAAGAGCGTATCGCCTCGTTTTATAGTGTAATAGTCGCCACGAGCATCCGACTCAATGGCACTGCTGTCAAGAGGAGCGACTGTGGCTGCTGATGAGGTTGAACCGGCTGCATCACCGGCAGGGTAGTAGATTTTCATACCCTTGGGGAGCGGGGAGACAGCGTCGGGATTAAGTTGGCGCAATTTATTATAGTCCCAGCCGAAGGTACGAGAGATTCCAAAAAGAGAGTCCCCTTTTTTTATTTCATATACATAATATGATTTTCCCTCCAAGTCGGCGGTAGGGAGTTTGGGTGCTCCATAGCTAAAAGCAGTCGTCAAAAAGGCTAACGCCGCTATAAAATATATCTTTATATTTTTTCTCATAATTATTTTTAATGAGAAGATATTCAGTAATTTAATCCACGATAAGGTATTGGATTCGGGATAATTCAAGTAATACAAAGTAAACGAAGGCTGCCGGCATTACCATCAATGACGAATCAATGCGGTCGAGGATGCCACCGTGTCCGGGAATAAGCCGGCTTGAGTCCTTGAGATTGAGAGTACGCTTCATCATAGACTCCGCGAGATCTCCCCATGTGCCGAATATCGTGACAATGAACGATAAACCGACCCATACCTGCCATGTGAGGTTGAGGTCAAAGGCATGACTGCCGTAAAAGCAGATAATCAAACCGATGATGATGTTGAGAACCAGTCCGCCTACAAATCCCTCCCACGTTTTTTTGGGCGATATGCGCTTGAAAAGGGGAGTGTGACCGATAAGGCTGCCGGTAAGGTACGCACCGGTATCGTTCGCCCAGATAAGGATGAAGATGGCGAGAATAAGAGTGGTGTGCATTCCGAAGAAAGTTCCCAAACCTACCATAAGACCTAACGGAACGCCGATATAGATCTGCGTCATGAAGCTATATGCAAGATTATGGAGAGGATTAGGATTGTCGGAGTATAATTCCTCAACTATCCGACAAATCATGA
>CAZAWP010000128.1:3460-5940 GCA_964488855.1 uncultured Sangeribacter sp. | reverse complement strand
ATTAGCCTATAAAAAATCTATTATTATTAGTCAATCAAATATATAATCTTTATTTCTTTATTTTTTCATTTCCTTTGCCCATGTATCCTTGAGACCGATGGTCTTGTTAAATACGGGGTGATCGGGAGTGGTGTCGGGATCTACAACGTAGTAGCCCAAGCGCTGGAACTGGTAGTTGTCACCGACTTTGATGCGCTCGGCAAGCCACGGCTCCAACATCACATTCTCACGGACGATGAGTGAGTTGGGGTTAAGCAGATCGCGGAAGTCTCCCTCCTCGGCGCTCGGATTTTCAACGGAGAAAAGGCGGTCATAGTCACGTACCTCAGCTTTTACGGCAGTCGGCACCGATACCCAGTGCAGAGTACCCTTGACCTTACGGTCGGAACCGGGCAGACCGCTGCGGGTCTCGGGATCGTAAGTGGCGTAGATCTCCTCAATCTCGCCGGCGTCATTCTTCTTGACACCGGTGCACTTGATGATATATGCTCCCTTGAGACGGACCTCCTTGTCAGGCGACATGCGGAAGAATTTCTTAGGAGGATTCTCCATGAAGTCCTCGCGCTCGATCCATAGTTCGCGGGTGAAAGGCATCTCATGGGTGCCCTCTGCAGGATTCTCCGGATTGTTCTCCATTGTCATCATCTCGGTCTTACCCACGGGGTAGTTGGTGAGGATAAGTTTTACGGGGTTCTGCACCACGCTGACGCGGGTGGCAGTCTTGTTGAGATCCTCGCGGACAGAGTGTTCAAGGAGCTCGATATGGTTCAGAGCCTCAAACTTGGTGTAACCTATGCGTCCGATGAAATTCTTGATCGCAGACGGTGTGTATCCGCGACGGCGCAGACCGCGCAGTGTCGGCATACGGGGATCATCCCATCCGCGTACCAGACCCTCCTTGACAAGCTGCAGCAGCTTGCGCTTGCTCATCACTGTATAGGTGAGGTTGAGGCGGTTGAACTCGATCTGACGCGGACAGTAAGACTCATCGGCGAGTTCCTTGACGAAGTACTCGTAAAGAGGACGGTGAGGGACGAACTCGAGTGTACAGATGGA
The DNA here is from genome assembly GCA_964488855.1 of uncultured Sangeribacter sp. Lineage (GTDB taxonomy): Bacteria > Bacteroidota > Bacteroidia > Bacteroidales > Muribaculaceae > Lepagella. The sequence goes on along the minus strand of CAZAWP010000128.1, from coordinate 4,884 downwards.
GTGGGTGACACCCTCGAAATAGTCGGACTGACCGTGGGCGAAGTCATACATGGGGTAGACTTTCCACGTGGTGCCTGTGCGCCAATGGGGAGTCTTGATGATACGGTACATGATGGGGTCGCGGAAGTGCATGTTGTCGGATGCCATGTCGATCTTGGCACGTAGCACCATCGAGCCCTCGTCAAACTCACCCTTGTTCATGCGCTCGAAGAGATCGAGGTTTTCCTCAATGGGACGGTCGCGGTAAGGGGAGTGGGTGCCAGCCTGGGTCGGAGTACCTTTCTGACGCGCTATTTCCTCCGAAGTCTGCTCATCGACGTAAGCCTTACCCTCCTTGATGAGGCGTATGGCGAGGTCATAGAGCTGGGGGAAGTAGTCGGAGGCATAATATAATCTGTCGCCCCAGTCGTAGCCGAGCCAGTGGATATCCTCCTTGATGGCCTCTACATATTCTGTATCCTCTTTCTGGGGGTTGGTGTCGTCGAAACGGAGATTGCAGGTACCGCCGAACTTCTCGGCGGCGCCGAAGTCCATGATGAAGGCCTTGGCGTGACCGATGTGGAGGTAACCGTTGGGCTCGGGCGGGAAACGCGTGTTGAGGCGTCCGCCGTTCTTGCCGGCCTCGAGATCGGCCTTGATTTCCTGTTCTACAAAATTGAGTCCTCCTTCATTGATCTGGAGTTCTTCGTTCTCTTTAACTTCCATAGGACTATTTTGATTTTCAGCTTAAAGTCGTTTATGATGCCGATATATGCGCCAAACAATCAATAAACGAGACTATACATTGAGTTTTAAGCACACATATTTATCAATTTACAAAATTAGCAATTTTTACCAAAAATCAATCAAGCATACCGAAAAAATTAACTCTCGGCAAATAATGAGATTAAAAGGGACGCAAGTTTAGCTATAACCGGGGTATAAAACAGACACCCCGGGGGAGTCCCGGGGTGTGATGGCGGTGTGCTTGACGGCACGTTAAAATCAGAGTTTTCTATGGTATCCCTTTATGACCGGCGTGTTGCTGACGACTGGTTGAACTTCGCCGGCTTAAACGGATCGGTACGCAATTAATTTAAAATTAAATTGGTCTTAATCACTCCATTGACGGCTACATACGAGCGCGCCATCTGGCGAATAAAATTTAAGGTTGATTTGCGCGGTGACTTCATAGACTTTACACTCACCTCTGATTCTGAAGAAAAGTAGGAATCATTTGGCATAGGCATCGTGAATAATAATTAAACTTCATCGCCGGTCGGATAGCGGATAGCTTTGGAATGATCATCTGTCAGCGTCTCCAGATTTCAACCGACTACATTACAATAACGCCTGAAAATGCGGATTAGTACACTGCCGAGCCTGCCGCCGATATATTTTACCATTTTACCTACCTGCAATGAAACAACAACCCACTATATGTA
>CAZAWP010000128.1:0-3360 GCA_964488855.1 uncultured Sangeribacter sp. | reverse complement strand
GTAATATTAATGGCGCCCGGGGGAGGGCGCCATTGTGGGAGTATTTTGGATTATTCTAAAAATTACATAGTAAGGACGATGTCCTTTTCCTGAGCAATGCGGCGAAGGTTGAGGATAGCATACCGCATTCTGCCTAAAGCGGTGTTGATGCTTACCCCGGTGAGCTCGGCGATCTCCTTAAATGAGAGATTCTGATAATATCTCATCTTGAGTACCTCGCGCTGGAGGTCGGGAAGTTCCTCGATAAGATACTTCACGTCATCGCGTATCTGAGCACTGATCATGATATCCTCGATGGTGTCCTCGCACAGCTCCTTGCGGTTAAGGATGTCCACATCGTCGAGGTCTGCCGACTGGAGGTTCTCAGACTTCTCCTGACGGTAATAGTCGATGATGAGGTTATGCGCTATACGCGAGATCCAGGCGGGAAATTTGCCGTTTTCGGTATATCGACCCTGACGGATGGTCATGATGGCCTTGACAAATGTCTCCTGAAAGATATCATTTGCTATATCCTCGTTCTTGATGATGCGGAGGATATAATTGAAAATGCGATTCTGATGACGTTTAAGCAATACGTCAAATGCCTCGTTATTGCCTTGCTCGTATGCTTTTACCAATTGCTCATCTGATTGGTTGGTGTAATTGGTCATGCTTAATTGTTTGTGGTTGGTGTAGTAAAATTATTCGATAGGCAGCGGGTTAAATAATAAAATTGGGTTGATAATAAAAGGTTTTAATAATTGCTGATAATTGGCAGGGTTATAATTTACTGCATCCGTTGGAACCGCATCTTTTGAAATGCAGCCGATAGGTCGTACTCGACCAATCGACTGCAAAGATAAATGCTATAACACAAATTTCCAAATTTATTGTGTAAGAAATAATCTAAATATTGTTAAGATCCTTGAAAATTTGTAAGCCTTACTAAACGGATTGCTGCCCAATTGTTGTCTGAGGTCTGTTGGACGAGGCTGAATCCAAGTTTCTCGGCTGCCTCTAGGATTACGGGAACATCCTCTGTATAGAAGCCGCTAAGCATCATCTCTCCTCCCTGTTTTACTTTGGCTGCATAGCGGTCCAAGTCACCGAGGATTATATTGCGGTTGATGTTGGCAAAGAGGTAATCTGCAGCCTCCAGGTCAGCCAATGCCGCAGCATCCCCGTTTATCAGGCGGATATCCACGTCATTGAGCTGTGCATTCTCCACGGCGTTCTGCCATGCCCCCTCGTCGATTTCTATGCCGGTGACGGGATGAGCACCACGCATTGCGCCTAATATGGCGAGGATGCCCGTGCCCGTGCCCATGTCGATCATACTGCGTCCCTCCATGGGTAGTTGTAAGATATATTGCACCATCTGTGAAGTGGTGGCGTGGTGACCGGTGCCGAATGCCATCTTCGGGTCGATGACGATGTCGTATGTAGCGGCTGGGATATCTTTATGGAATGATGAATGTATCACGCATTCGTTGCCAATGACGATAGGCTGGAAGTAGTGTTTCTCCCACTCCTCGTTCCAGTTCTGACCCTCGATGAACTCTGATTTTATCTCCATTGAGGTCTCAAAAGGGAAGTCTGCCAGTGCCTCTGTGACCATCGTGTCGGCACTGCGGGTATCGCCAACGATCTTGACGGGTATGTAGGCGGTCAGTCCGGTATTATCCGGCTCGAAGGATTCGTAACCGAGGTCAGCAAGGTAGGCAGCGGCAAGATCGGTCATATCCTCTTCGCAGGGATTCATGTTGATGCGCGTTGATATATAATCGTTCATGGATGTATTTTAGATATTTGTTTGTTTCGGTCCTATATAACGTAATTAGGTCTATATTTATATGTATAGATAGACCTTAAATATGTATAAATCGACCTTATTTTTTACGGCGGAAGAGACCCAATACTTTTTTTGCGGAATTGAATATGGACATGCCCATCACGGCATAATCGACGTAATTTAGTCCCGACATGAGTTTGCCGGCTATGCCGCCGAGACGGGAGTTGCGTGCCAAGACGCCGTCGGGCTTCTTGCCGAAAAGCGAATGGTTCTGAATGGCGGCCACGCCTTCAAGGAGAGACTCCTTGCAGAACTCCTTTTTCATCGCCACCAAAGCGCGCTGGTAACGGAGTTCCTCCATCGTGTACCCCTTGAAGGAGGGGGTGTTGATGTTGTCGATGATCTCATGCCCTTTTTTGCCTGCCTTTTCTATCTTGTTGTTAGCCATATTAACAATAGAATTTTGTGCTGTGGGATTATGATGATTAATTACTGCTCTCTTTCTTGGAGATACTGTGCTCGAAGATAAGTTTGGTGATAAAGCGTGCGAGCGGATTAAGCAACAGCGGCTTGCGCAGCAGATACACCACGAGGAGGATGAGCAGCAGGCATCCGCCGGCGCTGAGGTAGGCGAGTGCCGGCACCATCATGAGCTTGAAGAGTTCGGCGAGCGAGAATCCCCAGAGGATGAGGACGACGAAGCCTAACAGGAGACATACCGCGCCCATGATAAAAGTGGACATCATGACGGTGAATTTCTCCGCAGCCGTCAGCTTGGCATATTCGACCTCAAGCCGGAGCCACTCCTTGCTCTGGAGGAAGACCATCTTGAGTTCATCGGTTACTTTTTCTTTCATGCCGTTTCGGGATTATTTTAAAAAGGGGTATTCATAGCCTTGCTGTGAACACCCCCTGAATGTTTCTATATTTCGGAGATTACTCCTCGCCTGCCAGTTCGGCTACGAGTGCGTCAACCTCGTCATCACTTATCTTGATACCTTTTTTCTTGAGCAGATTGCAGAGACGGCTACGCACATCAGCACCCTTCTCGGGAGTGAAGAGCATGGCTGCACCGCAACCTACGATCGCACCGCCTACAAAGGCGGAAATTAATGTAAGAGCTTTCATTGCAGTTTCTTTTTGTGGAGTTACTGTTCTACTTTACGATACGGTAATCTTAGCCGCGGCACGCCGTGACCTTGGCTACCGGTAGGGTGTTTTAGATATGCTTCTCGATCTGATCCTCGATCTCGTCTACAAGCTCCTCCATTTTGTTTTTCTTAAGGTTGATACCTTTCTCTTTGAGGATCTTTATCAACTTGCTACGAGTGTCCTCTCCTTTTTCGGGAGCTAACAACAAACCGACAGCAGCACCTGCTACTGCACCACCGATAACTGACAATATTACATGCAGAGGTTTCATAAATATCTGTTTTTTAATTATTAATTTTCACTTTAATTCCATAGGGACAATTGCTTTTATGCCTTTCTGAAGGCTTTCCAAAGCACCCTATACTCTTCTAACAATATAGAGTCTTAAAGGTTCAGCGAAAACTAATTTTTGAAGATGTTAAACCTTATTTTTT
>CAZAWP010000127.1:3822-5998 GCA_964488855.1 uncultured Sangeribacter sp. | reverse complement strand
TGCCCAAGGATACTATCGACCGCGCCATCAAGAAAGCAACCGACAAGGATGCTTCCGACTACAAGGAGATCGTATACGAAGGATACGGACCTTACGGTATCGCTATCGTGGTGGAGACAGCCACCGACAACAACCAGCGCACCGTAGCCAACGTTCGTTCATATTTCACCAAACACGGCGGCTCGTTAGGCACCCAGGGTTCGCTGTCATTCCTTTTCGACCATAAGAGTGTATTTCATGTAAAGCCCAACGAGGATATGGCACTCGAGGACTTCGAGCTTGACCTGATGGACTTTGAGGCGGAGCTTGAGGCAGACGAAGAGGAATGGGTAATCTACGGCGCCTTCGATCAGTTCGCCAACCTCCAGAAGTTCCTTGAGGACAAGGGTGTGGAGATAGTATCGGCAGAGTTCGAGCGCATCCCGACCGACTACAAGGAGGTCACCCCCGAGCAGCGCGAGCAGCTCGAGAAACTCCTCGACAAATTCGAGGAAGACGACGACGTCCAGAACGTCTTCCACAACATGAAAGAGGACTAATAGAGGTTTCCGGACTCAAGACATAAAACCTTGTAAGGTTAAAATTATAAATGTGAGACTTTCAATTCGTTTGGAGGTCTCACATTTATAGTTTTAGTTAATAGGAATGATTGTTTAAAAAGTGTGAAAAATGATGAAGGAGATTTAAACTTTTGGGGAGGAGGGAGGTATAATATAATAGGGGCATTGTGCGAGGAGGTGAATGGACATCGTAATTATAAGTGCCCGTTGTTATGAGTCCGGAAATTCAGGCTGTTTGTATGTCCGGAAATTCCTGAAGTTTCTTAAGTCATGAAATTAGAGAAAAGGATAATTTACTTATTATGTTTGCCGTTGGTGGCGCTAACTGCTAATATTGCAGAGGCTGAGAATATCACGGTTGAGGATGTTACGGCGCCGGCGGGTGAGGAGATGCCGGCGGTGTGGTCGTTTGACGACTGCCTCGACTGGGCTCTCGCCAATAATACCGACATACGGCGGTCGATGCTTAACATCCTCACCGCTCGGCAGGATGTGCTTAGCGCCAAGGATGCATGGCTCCCGACCGTGGACTTCTCCACAAACCAGAGCTTTACCAATTACCCGATCAACGACCGGGGAAGCAACAGCAATATCTACGGCAGTTCCTATAACATAGGGGCGGCGTGGACCGTCTGGGACGGCAATGTCCGCAAATACCGCACCGAATCCGCCAAACTCGTGGAGCAACAGCAGTTGCTCGCCGGCGACGACGTGGTAAAGACAATCAAATTGGGAGTACTTGAGGCATATCTCAACATCATGTATGCCGCTGAAGCGGTCACTATCGCCGAGCAGACCTTGGAGGTAAGTACCTCGCAGGCACAGCGTGCGCAGAAACTTGCCGAATCGGGACGTACCTCAAAGGTGGATTACGCCCAGATGGAGAGCCAGCGCGCACAGGATGCCTATAACCTAACCATTGCCAAGAGCAATTACGAGAGCGCCAAATTAGCCCTAAAGAAAATATTGCTCCTCGGGCTTGACTACGACATCAATATCGCCACGGTGCCCTTTGCCGACACCGATGTGCTTATGCCGCTGCCAAATCGGCAGGATGTATATGAATTGGCAGCCGAATGGCTCCCGCAGATCAAGAGCAACGAGCTCTCCAAAAGTATCTATAGCAATGACGTGAAGATAGCCAAGGCGGGTCGTTTACCCTCGATAGCACTGCAGGGTGCGGTCGGTACAGGATACACCTCCGGTATGTCGCAGAGCTGGACATCCGCCATCGGACATAACCTCAACGAGAATATCGGACTGAACCTGAAGATACCTATCTTTGACGGTAACTCGACCAAGCGCGCCGTTGCCAAGGCACGCCTCAACGAACTCGAATATGACCTAACGCGTAAGGAACTGTTCGATAACCTTACGCAGACCATCGAGAGCTTGTTCATCGATGCCACCAATGCCAAGGCCAAGTATGAGGCCGGTATATCGCGCCTTGAGGCGGTCAAGCTCACCGACGATCTCGTGAACCGCCAGTTTGAACTCGGTTATGTCAATCCCCTCGATCTGCTTACAGCTCACAACAACCTGCTTAATGCGCGGCTGGAGCTGCTGCAGAGCAAGTATATGGCGATACTTGCCGACAAGACCATAAACTATTACGC
>CAZAWP010000127.1:0-3722 GCA_964488855.1 uncultured Sangeribacter sp. | reverse complement strand
ATTAAGAATTAAGGAGGCGTCCTTAGGGAATTAAGAATTAAGAGTGTTGTGTAAGATTAATTCAGGATATATCATCATATAGAAATAACCCGGAAATAATGAAATATACAGGACTATCACAGATAAGCTCACTGATAGCGGCAGCCGTATTGGTTGCCATGGGTTCGTGTTCCAAAGAGACCAAAAGCGAACTCGAGACGTACACCGTAGAGCCCACGTCGCTGTCGGAGATCGTGACCGCCACCGGTACAATGGAATCGGTGACATCGGTAGATGTCGGTACACAGGTGACCGGTATCATCAGTACACTGTTGGCTGACTTTAACGACCACGTCACCAAAGGTCAGCTGATTGCCGAGATTGACAAGACCGTTCTCCAGAGCGAGTTGCAGAGTGCCGATGCGACCCTCGCCTCAGCCAAGGCGACATACGAGTACACCCTCGCCAACTATAAGCGCGACAAGGCTCTCCACGACGAGAAACTGATCTCGGACTATGAGTTCCAGACCAGCGAGAAAGACTATGAGGTAGCCAAGATGGCGTACCAGAAGTCGCAGGCAGACCGCGTGCGTGCCGCCAAGAACCTCACATACGCCGAGATTACCTCTCCGATCGACGGTATAGTTGTATCGCGCGAGGTTGAGGTCGGTCAGACAGTCGTATCGAGCATGAACGTAGCCAGTCTGTATGTCATCGCAGACCTTGACCACATGCAGGTAGTCGGCAACGTTGATGAGGCGGACATAGGTCAGGTTAAGGTAGGTCAGAGTGTGACCTTCACCGTCGATGCTTACCCTGATGATACCTTCGAGGGTACCGTTACGCAGGTGCGTATCAGTCCCACGACCACCAATAATGTCGTGACCTACGAAGTGATAGTGTCTACCACCAACGAGGGTCACAAACTCATACCGGGCATGACCGCCAACCTGTCTATCTATACCCTCAAACTCGACGATGCTATCGCCGTACCTCTCAAGGCACTTAAGTTTGAGCCTATCACCGATGAGAAATCGAAACTTCCCGAGCCTGAGCCTCTGAAGACGCAGCCGGAGAACAGTGTATGGATTCTTCGCGATAACAAACTCGTGCAGACTGCCGTCGAACTCGGTATGAAAAACAGCATTTACCAGCAGATTACGTCCGGTATCAAGCCTGGTGACAAGATAGCGCTTCAATATCATGAGCTTAAGTCGGGAGAGGAGGGTAAGAAGGCACAGGATAACCCCTTCATGCCCAAGCCGCCGGGAGCTAAGAAAAAGTAATATGACTTGTTATGTCAAAGGAAATAATCAAAGTAGAAAACCTCAAGCGCTATTTCAAGGTCGGTGATGAGACCGTCAAGGCGTTGCGTGGAGTGTCGTTTACTATCTATGAGGGAGAGTTTGTGACCATCATGGGCACCTCCGGCTCCGGTAAATCGACGCTTCTCAATACCCTCGGCTGTCTTGACACACCCTCCTCGGGAGAGTATTATCTTGACGGTATAGCGGTTAAGGGAATGGGCAAGAACGAGAGGGCACGCATCCGTAACCGCAAGATAGGTTTTATCTTCCAGAACTATAACCTCCTCCCCAAGACGACCGCCCTCGAGAATGTAGAGCTGCCGCTCCTATATAATCCGGCGGTGAGCGCCAAGGAACGTGCCGAGCGCGCCGAGCGCTGTTTGCGTGAGGTAGGACTCGGTGAACGCATCTACCATAAGAGCAATCAGATGTCGGGAGGTCAGCAGCAGCGTGTGGCGATAGCCCGCGCCCTGGTCAATAACCCCGTCATCATCCTTGCCGACGAGGCGACAGGTAACCTCGACACCCGCACATCGTTCTCGATATTGACCCTCTTCCAGCGCCTGTATCGCGAGGGAAAGACCATCATCTTCGTGACGCATAACCCAGAGATAGCCCTCTACTCGTCTCGAAATATCATGCTGCGTGACGGACGTATCGTCAGCGACGAGTATAACCATGACATCAAGTCGGCTGAGGAAGTTTACCGCAGTCTCCCCGTAGATGTCGAATAACCCTTAAAAGTTGGATAATCAGTAGATTTCCAATAATCCGTACAGACAAGAATTATGAAACTTTCAAGTTTAACAAAGATAGCTGTCAAGGCGTTGGGCAACAATAAGATGCGTTGCTTCCTGACCATGTTGGGAGTAATCATCGGCGTTGGAGCCGTCATCGCCATGCTTGCCATAGGTCAGGGCTCCAAGAACTCCATAAAGGCGCAGATCTCGGAGATGGGCAGCAACATGATCATGATCATGCCGGGCGCGGAGCGTCGCGGCGGCGTACGCCAGAGTAGCGAGGACATGCAGACACTCAAGCCGGCGGATTATGAGGCGATCGTCAATGAGGCAACCATGGTTGATAAGATCACCCCGATGGTGTCATCGTCCGGGCAATGGGTCTACGGCAACAATAACTATCCCTCACAGGCGCAGGGTGTCAATACGCAGTTTCTCGACATACGCCAGCGCAAGGTAGCCGAGGGGGAGATGTTTACCGAGGCTGATGTAAAGACAGCTGCCAAAGTGTGCGTGTTAGGTAAGACATTGGTCAATAACCTCTTTCCTGACGGCACCGACCCGATAGGCAAGGTGGTGCGCTTCGGCTCAATACCCCTGACAGTGATCGGAGTCCTTGACGAGAAAGGATACAACACCATGGGTCAGGATCAGGATGACTTGGCGTTAGTGCCATATACCACCGTCATGAAGCGAATGCTGGCGATCGACTACCTCCAGGGTATGCAAGCCTCAGCCGTCGATGAGGAGCTTACCCAAGACACGATAGACCAGATAACCGATATCCTCCGTCAGAGCCATAAACTGCGCGCTGACGAGGCAAACAACTTCAATATCCGCTCCATGCAGGAGCTCGCCGAGATGATTTCGTCGACATCATCCATGATGACGGTGCTGTTGGCAGCCGTGGCGGGTATCTCGCTGCTTGTGGGAGGTATCGGTATCATGAATATCATGATTGTGAGCGTAACCGAGCGCACGCGCGAGATCGGACTGCGTATGAGTATCGGGGCTACCGGCAGGGACATCATGACCCAATTCCTCATCGAGGCGGTCATAATCTCGGTTACGGGAGGTATAATAGGTATCCTACTCGGAGCACTGGCGACGTGGATGATAAAGATATTTGCCAACTGGCCGGTCCAGATAGAACCGTTCTCGGTGATCCTGTCGTTTGCCGTCTGCACCGTCATCGGCGTAATCTTCGGCTTCTATCCGGCAGCCAAAGCCTCAAATCTTGACCCCATCGAGGCCATCCGCTACGAGTAAGCAAATAAAAACTGTCCGCCAAGAGTGAATTACCCTTAGCGGACAGTTTTTTTACTGTACCGACATTATCAATTGTGGGTGAGGTCGGCGGGGAGCTTGGGCATGGCACCCTTTTGGGTACATACGAAAGCTGAGGTCTGCACGGCGCGGGCATGAGCCTCCTCGACCGACTTACCCTTGAGAATGCTTGCGATAAAGGCAGCTGTGAAAGAATCACCGGCACCTACTGTATCGGCAACCTCGACCATCGGAGTGGGGAGGTATGACACATTGCCGGGAGTGAAAACGTAGCTGCCGTTCACACCGCAGGTGAGGATAAGCATGTCGAGGTTGTACTTGCCGAGAAGAATCCAGCACTTGTCCTGGAGGTCAATGCCGGGATAGCCGAACATACGGCTTACTGTCACCAACTCCTCATCATTGATCT
>CAZAWP010000126.1:4076-6002 GCA_964488855.1 uncultured Sangeribacter sp. | reverse complement strand
AGCAGTCGAGCCATCTAATTTTACCTTAACCGATTTTTATCGGACAGCAATAATTCTTTATATCTTATGGAGAACCATTAAGGATCCTAAGATAATAAAAAATTGCCGATAGTGACTATAGTCATACCATAGTTTCTATCGGCAATCTAATTAGATTATATTTAATATTATTTCAAGGATGAAATAACATCAAAATTTTGTATAATCAGCTTACTCAGGCCATGTAATTGAAACGAGCTCGAATTTAGCTTTACCTACAACTTTATAGACTGCATCATGCTCGGTGGTAGTACCGGTATATACTCCGTAGTGGAGTGATACTGTCACATCAACGCCGTCAGCAGGAGCGATATTGGGATAGAGTACACTCAACGCACCGGGACAAACTTCCTCCTCGAAGCGCTTCTTCATCAATGCCACGATTTGATCATCTGACATACCTGCATAACCCTCGGGATACTGAGAAACGGCTGCCGAGGGACGGATGTCGATGTTACCCTGATAAGCAGAGGTTCCGCAATAGTACTCATTGTTACCATAGCTTGTGATGTACTCCTTACCGTTGGGGATGTTAGCACCGATCCAGTCTACACAGGTCTGGAAGAACCAAGTAGAGAGAGGCTCATTCTTACCCACAGGGAGAACCAACGTTACAGAGGGGTCGAGAACCCAGCCGTTAGCCTTGCAAACGAACTGGTTTGTAGTCTCCTCAACACCACCCGAGATATTGAGCCACTCCGAACCCTTGAGTTCATAGAGGCGGCAATCGAGGTTGGTTGCAGAACCGTTGTAGTACTTATAAACTACATACATACGTGAATCCTCGGCTGCGTACGGTTTAGCTTTCTTGAGGTATGCGGGGAGGAATGCGTCGGGCTGAGCACCTGAAAGGTTGCCGTAAGTTGAACCCATATCTGTGTAATCCGAAGCCTGAAGCATTATTGCGTCTGAAGCGAGTGACCACTTGGAACCGTTGAAGTAGTAGATCTCGTTTACAGTGGTTGAAGCTACGCTTACAACATGGCGGCGAGTCTTGGCAGGTTTGGCATTGGCTGCAACCTCCTTAGCAGAAACTGCGATGACATTGAAGTAGCGAGAGCTTGACACACTTACGAAGTAACCTTCTACCTGATATGTCTTGCCATCTTCAAAGAGTGCCTTCTGTGCATCTGTTGCCTGATAGAGAGAACCCTGAGCGGTCTCGGCACCTGCGATGGTGAAGTTTACATAACCCTTGTCGCTTACTGATACAGTACCTACGAATGAGCAGTAGATTGCATTGCTGTCGTCTGTACGGGTAACGGCTGCATCCATCTCAGCGCCGGTATAAGTCTTGGCTGCCGGATAAGTCACTGTAGACTCTTTACCCTTGATGGCTATGGTAGCCTGTGAACCGTCGATCTCAAGAGCGGTACCGTAAGAGATAACATCGCCTGCTACTGTAACCTGATCACCGACTGCGTATGAGTTGTCATAACCCGAACCCCAGTAGATGAGGAGTGAACCGGTGTTATCGGTGAGGATGAAACCGCGTGCACATATTGCAGTGATGATACCGCCTGCTTTTACAGAGTCACCGACCGTTGCCGAACCGAGCACTGAAGTAACCTCGAAAGCGGGCTCCTCGGGAGTGCTGCCACCGCCACCAAATACGGGATCGGAGGGAGTGATATTGTATGTTACGATAGCATATTCGCCTGAAGCCGCACCCTGGAGCTCTCCTTTAAGGATGGAGGGAACCGACGCAGAAGCGGGATGTGAGGGAGAGAATGCCATTGCATAGTCCGTATCCGAACCGTATACGCCCTGATAATCCTCTTCTGTGACGGTGTACTGGGTCGAACCGAGAATCTTAGCGATACCGGCAGGTGCATCTTTCTGCTCGTTGTAGGTAAGGTTGATAGCCGAACCCTCGGTGAGCGAGAA
>CAZAWP010000126.1:0-3976 GCA_964488855.1 uncultured Sangeribacter sp. | reverse complement strand
CATCTTTCTGCTCGTTGTAGGTAAGGTTGATAGCCGAACCCTCGGTGAGCGAGAAGTATTTGAACGATGTGCTGGTGATGAACGCGGGCACGTAGGTACCGGCGGGTATAGCATCGCTGAATGCCTGAGTAGTTGCCAGCGCTGCAAGCTCAGCCTCTACGCCGTTAGCCTTTGCCAATGCCTTGTTGGTGGCATTGTCGGCGATAGCCTTGTAATCGGCAGCTGTCAGTGTGTACTCGATGGTCTGGACATCAGAGAGATCCGAACCTGCCTTGAAACCATCAAGATGGTCGTTCCAGCTGTTTTCGGTGCAGGCACTGAGCGACAATACGAGTGCTCCGCACAGTAATGATTGCTTTATGATAGTCTTCATCTGGAAGTACTGTATTAGAAGTTGATTTTAAGTTTGATAGAGAATGTTCTGCCGAATGAATAGAAGATTCGATAAGCATTCTGCCAAGTACCGGCTTTGTCAGATGATGTGTAGGCATCCTTGACGTAGTTATAGCCGAGTACGTTATTAACGTTACCGTAGATTGTAGCGTTCACACCGCCGATCTTGAAACGGTAGCTTGCGTTGAGGTCGAGCTCGTTACCCCATGGAATCTGCCAGGGATCTGCAACGACGATCTCACCGTCGGGTGTATAGCTTGAAGACGAGATCTCGTAGTCAGAGAAGTTGCGTGCAGAAGCAACCCAGTCAGCACCGATGCGGAAACCGTTGAAAGGTTTGAACTGTACACCGAGGAAGCCTGTGGTCTGTGCCGAACCACCGATCTTACGGCCTTTCTGGATAAGTGTAGCCTTGGCGTGGTCGGGAGCCATGATACCGCTGGCAACATCCCCGCGGAGATTAGCAAGAGGCTGACCAAGCTCTGAGTAGAAGTAACCGGTCGGGTTAGAATCCCATGTCCAGTCACCGATAGAGATCATACCGTCGAACTCAACCCAGCTGCAGGGGATATATTTGGCGTTAGCCTCGATACCCATGTGCTTGGCGTTTACGCCACCCATGTTGAACACATATTTCTGACCTGCAAGAGGACCTGAGGTGATATCACCTGTACGGGTTGTGGTCTTGTCACATTTGTCCATCCACTTGGTCCAGTAGAGGTTCACGTTAGCGGAGAACTTGGGTGAGTGATAACCGTAACCGATCTCGATAGAACCGATCTTGGAGTTCTTGGGATTGGGGTTGATGGCGTTGCTGGTTGCGGACTGGAGGAATACGCCGTAGCTGAAGAACGGGGCACGTGAGATGAAACCACCGTTGATGAATACGTTGTTGTGACGGTTGATGTTGTAGTTCACACCTGCCTTGATTGTACCGCCGAGGAAGTTACGACGCTCTGACCATGCGTGCTCGGCATCGTAGTAGAACATATCCTTACGCTGATAACCGGTGTTGCTGAGTGAACCGGCTACGATTGCATTAAGTTTGTCACCGAGTGCTGTGTACTCTAACTGTGCGTATGCACCCTCGCTGTGAGTGTAGCCGTTATAGTTACGGTAAACTACATCACCTACGCCGAGGTGCTCGTACTGCCACATAGGATCAGCGGCTGCCGCATTGTTAGCCGCCAAGACGCTCTTACGTGACTCGTAGTTCATATAATACTCACCGTCGTAAAGGTCTACGATCTTGTTGTTGTGCTTACCTATATAGTAGCGGAGGTCGATACCGGCTGTGAGGGCGAGGGTCTTCGGGATAATGTCATTCTTGTAAGTCGAAACGAGACCATACCACTGGTGGTCGTTGTTAGATGACGACATTACCATGTTTGAACCGGTAGTAGAAGCCATGTTCATCTCCTGGATCGCTGCATAGTCGAAAGTACCGTCAGCGCAACGGAAGAGAGTGTTGAGCTTACCTGACGAAGCACCGTACCAGCTTGAGTTAGAGAGCGAGGTACCGTTGTAAGTACCGTGACCCTGACCGCTGTAACCACCACCGGTAGCGATTGAGAAGTAGAAGGTGGTAGAGAGTGATGACTTGTGGTCGATCTGCCAGATATGGTTAAGGGAGATCTGAGGCTTGTGATAGAAGTTGTACTGTGACGACTTGCGCTCGCCGTGGAGACCGAAACCGTAAGTAGCATTGTACTTGTAGGGGCTCTCACCGTTCATATAGTCACGTACGTTCTGCCAGCCCTCGATAGAGAGACCGTCGGAAGAGTTACGTTTGTAGTGAGTCTGGGGAGCACCGAAAGCTGTAAGAGAGAGCTGGTGGCTGTCACCCAATTTCTTTGAAACGTTTACGAAGTAGTTGTAGGAGTTGAAGTTTGTACCCTGTACATAACCGTCACCCCAGCGACGCGAACCCAAGATGGTGATTGCCCAACCGTTATCCATAAGACCGGTAGAGAGCATGACACCGAAGTTGTTCATCAGGTCGTTACCCATACCGTACCATGCGCTACCGCCTTTCTTGGCATCGAGCGAACGGGTTGTGATATTGATTGTACCACCGATAGAGGGTGCCGAAAGGAGAGCTGCACCGAGACCGCGCTGGCTCTGCATGTTTGAGGTCACATCGCTCAAACCTGCCCAGTTACTCCAGTACACGCCACCCCACTCCATATCGTTGATAGGTATACCGTTGATAAGTACTGCAACGTTGTCAGACTTGAAACCACGCATGTTGATCTTGGCATCACCGAAACCACCGCCGTCGGGAGTTGCCCATACACCGGGAGTGGTCTTGAGGATCTCGGGAAATTCCTGAGCACCAAGTTTAGTTTCAATTGTAAGAGCATCTACAGTCGAGAGGGCTACCGGAGTCTTACGGGTCTTGGCGACTGACTGAGTCACCACGATGTCCTCGAGCATTGTATGCTCGATATTCATCTTAACTTCTCCCATGTCGGCTTTTGCGTTCAGCTCCACCGGCTTGTAACCTAAATAGGTGATGCGGATCTTTTTGGCATTGTCGGGAACATTAAGAGTAAAGTAACCGTCTACATCGGTCGATGCACCGATTGAAGTACCGGGCACAGTTACGATTGCTCCGACAACAGGTTCGCCCTGTTCATCGATCACTTGGCCGCGACAATCGACAGCAGCCATGGCTGAGAAGCCAAGCGTTGTCGACATAAAGGCTGTCGCCCCCAAAAGAAGGAGTCTCTTCATAATTGTTAGTTGTTAAATTATAGATAGTTCTGTAAAGTTTTATCTGAAACACAAATGGTTACATACAAAATATGCCCTCCGCTGTTTCAAGCAGAAGGCATTAGATATTTATTGTTAAGGAATCGCGTATTAAGATAAGACCACGTAATCACAAAATACGATCGGGCAGCGGTAACTATTGCCGACAATACACCCGACAATCGGAAACCGGTTATCCATAAACCGGAATATTGCTGGGTGATATGAGTACGGTTGGTCTTCATTTCGACTGCAAAATTACTATTTTTAATTTTATTTACAAAATTTAATCTGATTTCAATTTTGTAAATATTTTTTAGCAATCTCATTGCAGCCTTATAGCTTGCATGATAAGTGTATCTATGACACTAATTATTTTTTATCGGCTTCGGCTTCTTCTGAAGTTTCTTCACCCTTTTCGTCGTCGGTAAACTTGGTCATGCCGGCATCTACGAGGAGGTTATACCACGTGAAGAGTTTCTTGATATCGTTATCATAGACGCGGTCGCGGTCGAAATCCTCTACAATAGCCTGAAATGTGTTACGGAGTTCCTTGGTTTCGATAAGGTTCTTGATGTCGATTTTATTACCGTCGAAATGTGCGTAAACCTTGTCAAGGATTTCACCTAACGGAGTATCACCGGCTTCGGTGTACATGGCTACATTTCCTAAAGAAATGACCTTATCACGAGGAGAGCAGGGGAAACGGCGTTTGGTAGTAATGTCCTCCACCAACAACACTCCTTTACCGTTGGCGATCATTTTGAAAAGACCGGGCTTGCCGGTGATTGATAATATGTCTTGTAACATTATATTAAGTATTAAGTAA
>CAZAWP010000125.1:0-6002 GCA_964488855.1 uncultured Sangeribacter sp. | reverse complement strand
ATTGTCTCCCGACAACTAATCCTCTAACCTTAAATCTAATACCATGAAAAACACGTTGCAAAGATAATGTGCGTTTGCTCAAAATAAAAATGTTTTAACAATAATTAACATAAAAATTTATTTGTGGTCTTTCAACGGTAATTTAAATAAGGCAATTTATGAGATAAATTAACTCTAAATGCTCCATGTAAGCAATAAACTGCATAAATAAATCTTTTATCACTGCTTTGTTAGTACGATTTTGCGGTCAAATTTAGCCTAAAATTTGACCGCAAAGCCACAAATGCAAGCCTGTCGTACCTTAAAATCCGAATACGGCGGTGTTTATGCGCGAAGCAATAAGGGCACCCGCGGCTCTGAGACGTGACATCGCTATGAGAGGCGACATACAATCATCTTCACACATTGATTTGTTATGGTGGTGAGCATATAAGTCTTGTGGCAAAAGTGCGTTTATGGAGATAATTTTTGTAAAACCGGCTTGCGAGAGACTTAACTTATCCGAGATCCGACCTGATACTAATAATGTCGGAATTTGATTCATGAGATTCTGACGCAGGATGGTCATCGGCAGTTTGCCCGCAAGTGTGCTGACATCAGACTTTCCTTCGCCGGTGATTACCATACGCGATTCCTGAAGGGCGCTGTCGTAATTTGTTTCATGGAGTACGAATCCGGCTCCATCCACCGGGAGGGTATTGAATACCCCTGATAAAAGCGCCCCGGCACCTCCCGCCGCTCCACCACCGCGGAGGCGGCTCAACCGTATTGACATATCCCTCTCAAATATGGCGCAAACATTGTCGATTCCGTCCTGAATAATCTTGCAGGCTGTCTCGTCAGCTCCTTTCTGCGGGCCGAATCTTTTCACCGCACCGTCCGCCCCGTTAAGCGCAGAACTAACATCTGTCAATAAGATGATATTGACGTCCTGAATCCTCTTGATGACAGGCATTACGTCAATCTCCCCGATGTTAGGCATGTCCGCACCTGTGACCGGCGAAGTCGCTTCACCTCCATCCTTATAAATAATCTTGGCACCTAAAGCCTGAATTATCCCCAACCCCATTTCCATGGTAGCCGTTCCCCCTAATCCTAAAACTATTTCCTGTGCGCCGCGCTCGATAGCGTCATTTATCATCAACCCCGTACCGTAGGAACCGGTGCGGAGAGGGTTCCTCTCGTCATGAGACAGAAGCGTCAGACCCGAGGCTGCCGCCATATCAATATAAGCGCGTTTGCGGACAGGATTATACCGATACTCGGCGGTAATGGTGCGTTGCAACGGGTCTACGGTCTGTGTGGAAATAATGCGTGCATCTTCGACATTACCGAGAACGTTGGCTGTGCCTTCGCCGCCATCCGCCACCTCCATGACGAGAGTGTCGATGAGTGGTTTGACCAGATTGATACCTTGGGCGATGGCGTTGCCGGCTTGCAACGAGGTCAGACAACCTTTATATGAATCACAGGCTATAAGAATCTGCATAATGATAGTGTTTATTTTGAACTATTTTGCTGCGGCTTTACGAAGCAGAGAGTGTCCGAAACGGCATTCGAGACAACGGTTACGGTTACAGTACTCGCGGTTGAGGTGGAGCAGTGCCTGCGATGACAAGGCAGAGTCACATTTCAGCGCCGAATTGAAATTACGGATGATGCTGTTGTTTTCGGCAGGGAGTGCCCGGAGCATCTCAAGGATTTTCTCCGCCCCCTCATAATTACCGCGCGCTGCGGCATGGGCATATAATATCGGTATGGCAAAATTTATAACCAATAGGTCGATGCTTGTCTTGCTAAGAGTCAAAGGCTGATGAGGAGTCTCGATATTAAAGGCACTATGGGTTGTCCAATAATCATCGAGCTTCCATTTGAAAACATTACGGACACTCTCTAAATCATTACCGGCATTAAGGAGCGGCGAAAGCAAGGATTCTCCCGAGGCTATGGCGCGGGCAAGAAAGGCAATGCGGCGGTGCGGGAAATTGGATGGTCGTGTCCGCGCATACTTCCATTCACTCGCGCGCATAGGCTGCAGGCCGTATTTAAGTGAGAGGAATTGATACTCGCGACATAATTGCTGATAATAAGGGTCGTATGGGAATTGGCTCGGGTCAAGCATCCCTGCCTGTCCAAACAGAATAGCCTCTATCTGAAAAAGGTTGTCGGAATGTCGCCGTATATATTTTAAGGGGACGGTATTTGCCAAATGCTCGAAGGGGTCAGCATTCAGACCGAACCCCAACGCACGTGCCAATATCACAAAACAGCATTGTTGCCAGTCTCCGCGGTTGTTGGTGAGTATGTCGAGCACGCGCTGTGATTTGGATTGCAGTCGGCTGACAGCGAGTGATTCCACCCAATCCGTAATCACCAATGGCGAAAGAGTCGGGATAAGGTCAGCGCATTTTAGTGAATTGATATTGCGCGAGAGAAGTTCGTAAAGATAATAGAATGATTCGGGATAGTTTATCTTCAGCTGCGGAATGGGGGTACCGTCCTGACGAGTAACTCGACGGTCATCGAGAGCCACGACATGGAGTATGACATTATCGTATGCCGGATCGCTGTCATGGCGGTGGGCGTACCAGTCAGAAGCCTTTACATGTATCTCAACGTTGCCGCACCACAGTTGGCTCCCTATGCGGATGCGGGCGTTAGAGAAATCGGGCCCTGCATCATTATTGAGGACTCCCGGCGAAAGGATCTCGACCGCCTCACCCGATTGGAGTGAGAGTGCCGTTCCTAACATCCGATGCTTCCATATATATTGAAATAGGGCTTCCATGACCGGAAAATTATCGAAAAAGAACTAATAAATGTTAAAAAATATAAATACCGCTAAATTAGTTGGCTTTATATTGACAAAATTTATAATTTTGCAACGTGTTTTTCATAGTATTAAATTAAGATTAAGGTTTTGGTCTATTTCTTTGGGAAAAGAGGTAGACTTTTTTTGTGCCTTAACCTTTTTGCTCCTTAGCTATTCTTTATAATGTAGCTTTTGAACCCCGTCATTCTTTGTGCCTTAACCTTTCTTTGTGAGGTCCGGTTAATGAGGTGCGCATGCTACATATAAGTATATGGAGTTACGGGTTGTAAACAAAGGTACATAAATATATTTAACTTGTCAAGACAATCCCGCAAAAGAAAAAGGTCACGATCCGTTACATGGACCATGACCTTTTGAGCAAAAGCTCTATGCGTTTTTCATAATATGTATTTGTTAAAAGAGGAAGCTATAGTTTCATTCAACGACTCATCGCAGCAATTTATATTTTGGGTTATTTCTATCGCTTTGAGGCGCTGTAACGAGTCTAACCTCTTTTGTAAATTAAAGAATTAATAGTTTGTTTCCTCGCGCATGAAGTGCTGATAGGGGTGGAAACAAGCCGGACATTTCTGTGGGGGTTCTGTACCCTCAAAAATGTAACCGCAAACGAGGCACTGCCATTTAACGGGCTTATCGCTCTTCCAAACGGTGCCGTCCTCAATCTGTTTGCGCATGGCGTCGAAACGCTCTTTGTGATGGTTCTCGACAGTAGCGATAGCGCGGAAACGGGCAGCGATCTCTGTGAAGCCCTCCTCTTCGGCTACCTCGGCAGACTTGGTGTACTGCTCTACGCCCTCTGCCTCCTCCTCAGCAGCGGCTACCTTGAGGTTTGCCTCTGTAGGACCGAGGATACCGGGATCAACACTCATCGGTGTTGTGTCGCAACCACCTTCTGTCAAATATTTAAGGAAGATTTTAGCGTGATGTAATTCATTATCAGCTGTCTCATTGAAGATGTTGGCAAACTGATAATACATTTCTTTCTGTGCAGCCTGTGCAAAGAAAGTATAGCGGGTTACTGCCATAGACTCGGCTACGTATGCAGTAGCAAGATTTTTCTCAGTCTGTGTACCTTTCAAAGGTTTCTGAGGTGTAGTGGTATCGCTCATAGTTTTTATAAAATTTTTTCAATAATTTTGTTCTGACGGAGCTTTACGGATAGCTTTCGTAGCTCGTATATCTTTATAACGTTGGCTCGCCGATTTGGTTTATTGAATTATGCGATAAAATGAAGTCTTTTTTATAATTTTTTATGGTTTTATTTCAGTTAAGTAACTATTGAGAATTAATGAATAGATAAAAAATAGTTACTTAAGATTCTTTCTGCCAATTAATCTGGAAGTTGGCTTCAAGTTGTTGCAATTAATATTTTGTCTATTCATTTTTTTACATTTATTTTGTCGTGCAGACACGATTGGGAATGTGGCGCATGCCCCACGTTCATTGCATCTGCAGTAAGCTTAACGAAGTCAAATGAGCACCGAAAAGATCAGAGCAATAGTCATAGATGTAGTCAAGCACAGTGACAAGAATAATGTCGTCACTCTCTACACGCAGACCCGCGGCAGGGTGTCGTTCATATCGCCGGCGGGGAGTGGCAAATCCGCCCGTACCCGCAACGCCCGCCTCATGCCCTTGTCGGTGATAGACACCGAAATCCGGTTTAACCCCGAGCGCGAGCTCCAGATGTTGGGTCCCGTCTCGCCGGCAAGAATATGGTCAAACATCTATTTCAATCCTATAAAAAGCTCGATTGCGCTCTTTTTGACCGAATTTCTTAACAGATTTTTACGTGCCACCGCACCCGATGATATTTTATTTCGTTATATAGAAGAGAGTCTTGCTGTTCTTGATAAGGTTACAGACGGATTAGGCAATTTCCACATTACTTTTCTGGTCGGTTTACTCAGAGTGGCAGGCATCGAGCCGGATCTTTCGGACATAGCTCCGGGTGACTGGCTTGACATGCGCGAAGGTACGGTAGTTGCCAATCGCCCTCCCCATAATGACTTTCTGCCCCCTGAGTTCACACAGTTTCTTCCTGCACTCAGCCGCATAAATTACCGCACCATGCGTGTATTCAGGTTCTCCGGTCAGCAACGCCGCGAACTCCTCGATACATTGTTGCGGTATTATGCAATCCATTATCCGGGAGTGGCATCGCTCAAATCTCTCCGCGTCCTTACGGAGGTTTTTAGCTGATGCAGAGAGACATAACCCAAAATTTTAGAACCTTTATTATTATGCAAAATAAGCGTCCGACACGAAGAAACATATCCCCCGACAGGATATTGAATTTTACCAATATTGATCCCGAGCCTCACGGACTGATGGAATTTATCAACCTCGCCATGCCCGATGCCAAACGTAATGACGTAAAGAAATGGATGCGTTACGGGCATATCATGGTCGATGGGGCGGTCAAGACTGCCTTTGATGCCGTGGTCGCTCCCGGTGCTAATGTCGATGTAAATCTTTCACGACCCTTCCCGGTATTCAAGCATCCGCGCATCGAACTCGTTTATGAGGATGATGATGTCATTGTCATAAATAAGGGATACGGTCTGCTGTCTGTCACCGCTCCGGGCAATAAGAAGGAGGATAATGCTTTTGAGATCATGAAGGCGTATGTCAAGAATGTCGATCCCTCCAACAAGCTTTATGTGGTGCATCGCCTCGACCGTGATACTTCCGGTTTGATGATGTTCGCCAAGTCGGAGGAGGCGCAGCAGGTCTTGCGTCATAATTGGAACAATATGGTGCTGGAACGTCTATATGTGGCAGTGCTCGAGGGCTACCTTGATCAGGATAAAGGGTATGTAAAGAGTAATCTTGCCGAGAACTCGCAGATGACTGTTTATTCGACCGATGAACCCGGTGAGGGCAAACTTGCCGTGACGCATTATGAGGTGCTGAAGAGAGGCAAGGGATATACCCTTGCACAGTTCTCTCTTGACACCGGCCGCAAGAACCAGATTCGTGTTCATGCCCATGACTTGGGACACCCGATTGCCGGTGACCGCAAGTATGGGGCTTCGAGCAGTCCGATACACCGTTTGTGCCTCCATGCACGCACGCTCCGTTTCGCTCATCCCATTACCCGTAAGGATATGAATTTCGAGACTCCCATCCCGGCAAATTTTGCCAAAATAGTAAAATAACAATCAGG
>CAZAWP010000124.1:0-6008 GCA_964488855.1 uncultured Sangeribacter sp. | reverse complement strand
TTGGGATCCACGATACGGTCGGCAAACTTGTAATTGAAGTTCTGCGAAAAAGTGGTAGCAGTGTTCTGCCCGGTCCATGTGAACTCAACCCGGTTATTGAGGGCTGCATCGCTCTGGGCCTGATATAATGCGGCATCACAGTGTCCCTTGGAGTAGACACCGTGAATCTTGATATTGACAATCTCGCCACCCATCACGTCGCGGATAGCGAACTTGACAGCCGAGAGGGCATGGTGGAACTTGAGCGGTGCATTACCGTTCACACTTCCTGCCTTATTGCATGCCGATGAGGCGAACATCAGGTCATACTGTTTCTCCGCATCCTTGTCATCATTGCCTGATATGGCAGTGTAGTTAAACGACAGATTGTCGTGGATAAGGCTGAAATCCTGAAGACGGCTGAACTCTGCCGACGGTGACACGGCATAAAACGCCAGTTTTGTCGAGCCGGGCCAATATTTCGTCGGGAGTGTGCGCCAGATGCTTTTGTCTGAGGTAACCTCAGCATCCGTCCACGGGATGAAATCATCACCACCGTTATATGTGCGTGCCAATACCTTGAAAGTCTTATGGAAGTCGATAAGGTTCTGAGCACTCGTTATCTGGTTGCCGCGTGTCTCAACGTTACCCTCCTCACCCGGTTCGTAGCCGATCTTATCCGTTTCGTAAGTATGAAGATAGAGAGGCTGCACACCGTCACCGGTTACGACGAGGGGCTCGTAGAGCGGCTTATCACCGCTGCGGGTCGTGCCGTTGTCGAACGCCGTCATGACCGTCGCCTCGAAGCTCACGGTATTTGAGTCGCCACCACCCTCCGAGGGGAGAAAGGTATCGTCGATACACCCGGTCATAAAGATGAGGAGCAATGACAAGGGGAGCCACTTGACCAAGTGACTCCTGTCTCTGCTCTCCATTATCCGTGAGCGCCCGGATTTATATATGTTGGTGATAATTGATTTCATCTGTGATCAGTAATCAGTAATAAGATTATTGCAGTTCGATATGCACCTTGCCGCCGAAGATCCATTCCTCAAATGAGATGACAAATTTCAGCTCTGCAAGAGAGATGCGATAAACATAATCGTGGTTTCTTACGAGTCGCGAGAAGGGCGCACTTGTATTGGGTTCACCTTTCTTGTAATCGCTCAGGTAGACATTGCCGACAATCGGCAGCCCGCTGCCGTCGCGACGCATCAGCGTCACGGTGAAGTAGGGGGTCATCGCCGCAGCTCCACCCGGGTTGCAGGTGCGTTCGCCGGTATATAGCCATACCTTGTCGCTCCCCATGCCGTAATAACGGTTTATTCTGCCGGTATTTGACAGGGCGGGATTGAAACATGACTCGATACCGAGCGAGGTTGTGAAATTGACACCCGTGGCATTGCGCGGTTGACAGAAGCCCGTCTGCTCGAAGTCATTTTCCGATGTTATCGACACGATCTCAAAAAGGTCCTTGATTTCGTCATCGAGTTCGAAGGTGATCTTGGGCACCGCGCGAAGCAGCTGGATCGTCTGATTGCTGTGCACTACCTCATTGATGACAAGGGGCAGGTTTGAAATGCGGGTGACTCCCCACATCGGGATGATCTTTTCGTTCTCGATAATCGACAGGTCCACCGGTGAGCATGTAAACGGATTCGCGGGCACATAGTCGCTCGGGACGTTGGCTATTGCCACAATATTGGCTGTCAATATCGGGTCGCCGGCTGCCGTAAAGCTTACATACTCCGGATTTACCGGTATGGTCGCTATATATCTGTACTCACCCTCATCCACTTCAATCTCACGCTGCACGATAGGGAAGACATTTCCCATATCGGTCGAGAGATAGAGATGCAGGTTCTTGATTGCCTGCTCGTCGGGTAATCCCTCTTCCTCGGGATAAGGATCGCCCCACGTGTCGGCGCGTGTGTCGAGGTGTGAGATTTGTGTTGTCTCGGATGTACGTAAGGTAACCACTATCTGACATACCTGCTCGGGCGTGTCGGGCTGCGGCACGTCAATGTTCATCTCGTTTTTGCTGCACGAGACGAGCATTGCGATCAGGAGCGTTAATATGTAGTGGTATATTTTCACGTATGATGATGTTAGTTTGTAAAAGCCTTATGCTTTTGCCTGTTATTAGCTTCCGTTATGTGATTACTTGCCGGTCGGAAGCAATTGCTTTTCGTTTGTAAGTCTTTATTCAGTTTAGAAGTCTGCATTGACGATGCGGACAGTCCACGGACCCACGATGATGTTGAGTCCTAACCATGTAGTGTTGTCGGAGTCAAGGAAGAACACCAAGTTATGGCGATACGAACGGTCCAGGTACTCCTGATTGTCCATCGAGCTTAGCATGTCGCTCTTCATCAGCAGCAGGTACTGGTTGAGCGGGAGGTCAGCCACTGTGTGATTGTCCTTAACATTGGTGATACGCAGGCGCGGGCCTTTCTTCACCTCGCCGTCGGCGCGTGTCCAGGTGTAGGCTGAGTTGTACATCAACCGCGACATGGAGATCTCGGCAAAGGCTACCTGTACGGGCATGCCGGTGTCAGCTTTGGTCTCGTCACCATCCTCGCCGGTGTACCCGTTGGTACCTGCCACGGCATTGCCGGTGCTCCAAGGCTGATAATTGATGGTGCGGTGGGGCAACACATCATTATTGTGGGCGAAACGCACGTTGTCGTCGATAACCTCAAACTTGAAATCCTGATAATCTACCGGCGAATTGTCAATGTGCTGGAGTACGAGACGCAGATGGTTGGTGTTGCGCATCATCTCCACACGAACCTTGTCGGTAGAAATCCCTTTGGTTACCGTGAAGTCGCAGGCACCGTGGAAATGGTCGTGGAGAGGACCGGTCGGCGCGTTCTGTTCGTCACCGAGGTGAGTCTCGTCTACAAGCACCTCAAGGTCTGAGATGGTCTTGATGTTCTCGACACCGCGGACATGGTTAAACGAAGTCTTGTCGCAGTCCATACCGCCGTAAGCCACCGCGGTATAGTTACCTGCCGGGAGTTCGTCCCAGTACATGCGCCAATCCTCGTCCTGAAGTACCTCGGTGTTCTCCACGCGACGCTCCACGAGATTACCCTCACTGTCAAAGAGGAAGACTGACAGGCAGTCCACGTTTTTATGGAACGAGTTCGCCATCTCGAGGTTATAGTCAAAAATGAAGCGCATCTCGACCTTGGGGGGACAATCCTCCAGGTCGTCATAGATCGCCGAGCACGAGGGGAGTACGATTGCCACTAACAGCAGTGCTGCCGTAAGCAGTGTCTTACCCCAACGCATTTTGTTTCTGTATGATGAGATTGTATTTGGCATGATTCGGTTAGTCTTTTTTGGTAGTCATGAGGGAGTATCAGTCCCCCATGACTTGATTGCTTATCGCCTTGATGTTCGGAGCGTTACCGCTTTAAATCGGTGATCAAACATCGGTGCGGATAAGGTTTATTAGAATTCGATGTCATTAACACGAACAGTCCAAGGCATTACGAGGCAAGATACTGTGAAGTATGCTTTCTCCTCCTCATCGGGATCGTTAGGATCATCGGGGAACTCAGGATCACCGAATGAACCTACCTTAGTTACCTTGAGTTTGTAAACGTTGTTACGAACTACGCCGAACTCGTTAGAACCCATTACAGAGTTGTTGCCGTTGGTGTTGTGACGGTTGTAATAGAAGTAGTACATCAGGTACTTGCCATCAGTAGGCTCGTAAACCTTGAAGCCCTCACGTTCGTTTGAAGCAAGGCTGCTGAGGAGGCTCTTCTTAAGGTCAATAGTCTCTACATTGGCATTCTTCAACTGGCTGAGCTCGTTGAATGCAACAGCTACGGTAGACTCGGGATATTTCTCTACATACTCCTTAAGAGCCTTGAAGTCACCGAATACCACGTTGTTGTGAACGTAAACGGCGTTACCGTTCCAACGGTCTTTGTTTACAGGATTGAACTCACCTTTGAATACAACACCGGTAGTGATACCGATCTTCTGAGTTGCTGCTGTGCCTGTGCTTGCGCCGGGGATAGTGTTCTCCGAAGCGTAACGCCAGATGCGGTAGTCAGTACCCTCTGATACGGTCCAACCCTCATCATTGTCAGCATCCTTGTTCCAGTTCTTGATTGAAGTCCAGTCAAGGGTAGAGGGTTTACGGTTGATCAGGTAGTGGAAGTAATGCTCTGAATTGTTACCAAGAGTGGCAGCCGAACGGAATGTACCGGGGCTGACTACGAAACCTTCGAGGTCACCGCAAAGCTGATAAGGAGATTTCCAAATCCATGTGGAGCTTGTACGGGGAAGGAGGTAGTACTGCTTGGCAATATTGAACATAGCCATGTCAGTAAGCTCGATGTCACCTACCTTGGTTTCACCGTCGATATCCTTGATCTCATAGGTATTGACACCAGCTGTGGTAGTTGTGGTCATAAAGTCAAAACGGGCAGCTGCACGTTTAACCTTCACAGTACCGAGAGGATAAGGATGCTCGGGTGTGTTATAGTTGTCGATCAGCACGTCGCGAGCCGGAATACCGCCATCAACCTTGGTGATCTCGCAGTTGGTC
Organism: uncultured Sangeribacter sp.; assembly: GCA_964488855.1. GTDB lineage: Bacteria > Bacteroidota > Bacteroidia > Bacteroidales > Muribaculaceae > Lepagella. The sequence goes on along the minus strand of CAZAWP010000124.1, from coordinate 1,459 downwards.
ATGAGGAACTTGTTGCGGGTCCAGATCTCTGCATTGTCACCGTCAGAGAGTGTACCAGTCTGACCTGTGAATGTGTCACCCTTGCTCAAACCTTTGAAATATGTAGTAATGGCTGCAGTCGGGTTGCAGTATGCGAATACATAAACGTCGGTGGTGCCGGGGATATATGAACCGCCTCCCTCAACATCATCTTTATCAAGAGGGCTCGGATCCATCTCGGTTGAAGAGAAGTTAAGTACATACTTCACTGTGTTGGCAGGAACGTCAGTGTAGTTGGGCTTGGCATCCGACTCTGCACGTGTCAGGTAAGTGTAAGTGCCCTCTTGATTCTGAGTAGCAAGTACAATGAGGATCTTACCTACGCTATTCTCATAGTCCTGGCCGAACTCGATACCGTTGTTGGCGGGTTTTGTCTCGCCGGTCTCGTCTTCCTCACCTGCGCGGGTAGGGGCGTTGTAGCGACCGCCTGCCGAGGGGAGACGAAGTGTAAGTGATGCGTAAACGTCTTTGTCACCGTTAGGTGCGGGATCGGGGTTGGGAGTCGGCTCTACCGGGCCGTCGTTTGAACATGCTGCCATCAGCAATGCCATCATACCCAAGGAAAGTTTTCCTAAATGTTTCATGTGAAATAGTATTATATTATATTTTTAAAATTTCTTTTGTCGTTCTCAGTCCGCTTCCATGCTGCGCTCTCCATTCCTGCCATCATTAAGATTGTCGTTACAATCTTAATGATGCCGGGTGTAATCATCAATTCCATACATAGCAACTGATGAGTCTTAGCGGCACGGAAGCAGTTGATTATATAGCTGCAAATGTCCGCCGTATCCTTTGGAACACGGTTTCCATTCTCTGGTTTTGATAATTTCTTTTTATTGAGGATTAGACAGATTGGTTTATGTCTTATTTTTGATTTTGATTATGTCGGTTTACAGAAATTACGTTTATGTTAGGCTGCTCAATAACTATAACGCTATCTATTACTTTTTATTTTGTTTCCCTATTATCTATCAAATATATATATTATGATGATTGAGGTCAGGTTAGAAACCTCATATAAGTATTGGGTCAAACTTGGTTAGTAATATTAATTTCCGAAACGACATCTGCTGTCAATCAACACTAAACAGATTTGCCTTCCGAGATACAAAGATAGTACAAAAATCGCTACGACAAGCAATATAATGTGTTAAAATATGTTGTAAATTACCCCCTCAATCCGTTAAAATATGTTAAAATACAAAATAAAATATTGATATTCAAATGGTTGCATGGTGCATTTTATTAGTGTTAAACCATAAAATTTTTTCGTTCACTACGTTCAATTTTACGGTTGCCTCTTCCAATCCTCATTCAGATACTCAAAAATAGTAAATTTTTTATTTTCATAGTTGCATACTCAACCATTTTGACTGCAATGGCGTTATATAGTCGATGGAAAGAAAAAGTAACATACAAG
>CAZAWP010000123.1:4550-6078 GCA_964488855.1 uncultured Sangeribacter sp. | reverse complement strand
AGGTTGAGAAAGACCGTCGCGTCCGCGCCATGGTTGCCAAGATGGACGAACTCGGTTTCGGTAACTGTACCAACACCGGTGCTTGCTCGGCAGAGTGCCCCAAGAACATTAAGCTCGCCAACATCGGTCGCATGAACCGCATGTATATCGCAGCTAAATGCAAGGAATAATCCCCGCCCAGCGTAAATACTGATAAGTTTATAAATGAGAAGCGGTGTGTAGGACACGTCCTACACACCGCTTCGTCTATATTTATAGATAATCGGTCTGTCAGTATGTAAGTGATTTATAAATAATCCGTATATAAGTGATTAAAAAATAATCCGTATGTCAGTAGCGTAACCCGTTGTTGCGGTTGCGCTGGCGCGCAGCCTTCTGGTTCGGGTCGAACGGATTGGCGGTGGGGTCGAAGAAATCTTCATCCTCTTCCTCATCCGTAGTCGAACTGCCGGATTTGCCACCCCTTACGGTCGGACGGTTCTTCTTGAGTTCAAAAGGCTTCTGCATATCCACGGCAGTCGCAAACACATCCCATATCTCCTCCTTATCCCAGTTCTTCTTTATATTGATGACCTTGGGGTAATAGTATGCCACATCCGGCTGCAGAGAGTACACCACGAGCGTATCGGGACGCATCGACGGCAGCTGCAGGTCGGGGAGAGGAGGCAAGACAGTGTCGGACACCAACACCAATGCCTCGCGCTCGGCAAGGAGACGCGCACGCTCGTCGAAGCGCTCTTTGCGCAGGGCAAGGCTGTCGGGGTGTAGATCTTCGGGCACAAGACGATAGTCGCCGGGAGTGAAGATGCCGTCGGGGGTCTCCTCAAGAATCAGGCGGGCGAAATATCGTCCCGGAGCCAAATTGTCGAAACGGACATAGTCATCCTTGACCGGAAGGGAGCGGATAATCTTGTCACCCGGGGCAAGAAGGTCTACGTATGCGTGGTCGCCCGGTTCGAGTCCGTTGAGGCGGAATGAAATCGTGCTGTATTCCTCCGGCTTCTTGACGGTAAACTCATACTTGAAGGGGCGCGATGCCTTGCCGTACAGGTCACGGGCTGCAAGCGTGTCGATCTCCAGCTTGTATTTCTGACCGGCAACCCACGGATATTCCATGGCGTAACGCCGTACCGCTAAGGAATCAGCCTTAAGCAGCTTGGGATTACCGCTGACAGGTGTCCATGTAGTGTCGTTGAGCTGGAGCAGTCGGTAGGCATTGTCGTCAAGAGATGCCAACGGAGCCGGAGTCTCTACGATCACCGGGTCATAAATCTCGGCATTCGATGGAGTGACCGCCTTAAATGCAAAAGTAATCCGCGTCAACGAGTCGGTGACGCTCAGTTTGACCGGTTTCTTGTTTTTGGTGATACGCGGTCGCTTGGCAATGAAATAGAGCGAGTCGATCTTGGTGACCGGATGCAGCGTGGAGTCATTCTTGGGATACGCCACAGCTATACGGAGCGAATCGACCTTGAGCAGTTCGGGGTCGAGCCAGTACACGAGCGAGTCATTGCCGGCGGTGCGTTCC
>CAZAWP010000123.1:0-4450 GCA_964488855.1 uncultured Sangeribacter sp. | reverse complement strand
AGGATATTGAATGTCGTATCGAGAGCCGTGGCACTGACAGAGTAGGGGGTTATGGGCTCAGGATAGAAAGCGACCGCCTCCTCGAAACTGTTATATTTGTAATCACGGTTGAGGTCGTTGAGAGCGAAAATGCGGTAGGGGAGCGCTTTCAGCCCGCGGATGGAGAACCTGCCGTACTCATCGGTCTTGGCGATGCGGAGGAGGGGTGTCTTGATAAAGGCGGTGTCCGAGAGGTCAAGATATGCACCCACGAGGATACCCTGCTGCGGCTCGGCGTCCTGTGCTCCCAAGACCATACCTGAGATACGGAGGGTATCGATCTCGGGACCCGTTGAGAACGAGTAACTGAAATTCTGTAGCTTATTACCCTCGTTATTGTCAGCGATGGCGTCGGCAAAATCGAGAGTATAAGTAGTGTTGGGCAGAAGGGAATCGTAGACAATGTTCACCCGTCGCCCGGTGGCGGTGATTCTGGGCACTCCTCCCTGCACCGGCGAGGCGGCGACCTTGGTCATCGGGTCGGTCACCGTGATGAGCTCGTTAAAGGTTATGTTGAGGTGCTCGTTCGAGACATTGAGGGCTCCGGGAGCCGGGTTTGCCGATACAAACCGAGGGGGCTCCTCGTCGCGCGGACCACCCGACGGAGTACCGATCGAAGCGCACCCCGCAAGCCACAGAAACGCCGGAATCGACAGCGCCGCGTGCATCCCCGATATAGTGTTACGGTTGAATTTCATATTAATATTCTGTCTGTCTTGAAGCAAAAGAAATAAATAAACTTGTGTTTTCAAAAAAAATAGGGTATATTTGCATGCTGAATCTGTCTTTACGTACCGTATCCGCAATTTTTTGCCCTCCGGAGCGGTATAAAAGATATTTTGTTTGAAAATAATAACATACAATAACAACCATTAACCAACAATGCAGAACAAAGGGTTTATCGGCACCATTGCAGTCTTATTGGTATTGATATGCGGATTCTACATTAGCTTCAGCTTCGTTACCTCTTCGTACGAGAAGAAGGCGAAAGCTTACGCAGCTAAAGTGGCAGGCACTACCGATGAGACCAATGATGCTTACAAACAAAGTCTGAAGCAATTCAACGACTCAATCGACAAAGAGAAAGTATATTTAGGTTACACCTACAATCAGGTGCGCAAGATGGAGATCGGTCTCGGTCTTGACCTGAAGGGTGGTATGAACGTAGTCCTTGAGATATCGGTACCCGATATCCTGCGTCAGTATGCGTCGGGCGACAGCCAGCTGGCACAGATCAATGCTGCGATCAAGAAAACCGAAGAGAGCGGTGTAAAAGGTTCTGACAAGGACTTTATTGATAAATTTGCAACCTTCATCCAGCCCGGAGTAATGTCAGGTCTGTTTGTGCATGAGGGTGAGTTCCTTGGCAAACTTAAATCCAACTCAACCAATGCCGAGGTTACCACTGCCCTCAACGAGCAGGTAAACAGCCAGGTTGATGCAGCGTTCAATATCTTCCGCACTCGTATCGACCAGTTCGGTGTTGTAGCTCCCAATATCCAGAAACTTCAGGATAAGTCGGGTCAGATCCTTCTGGAGCTTCCCGGTGTAAAGGAGCCTGAGCGTGTAACCGAGCTGCTTAAATCGAGCGCCAACCTGGAGTTCTACGAGGTTTACAACTATAATGAGATCGCAGGCGACCTCCAGCGCTTCGCCGCTGCCTACGCACAGCAGGATACTGTAAATCACACCAACGTAATTGCACTCCTTGGCGGCGGTCAGCGTCAGGGTAGCCCCGTGCTCGGTATGGTGACTCCCGCTAACAAGGCTGCTGTAGATTCAATCATGAGCAGCCAGCTCGCCAAGCAGATCCTCCCCTCTGACCTCGTGCTCATGTGGACTGTTAAGCCCACAGAGATTCCCGAGTATGACGCTCAGGGCAACGTTGTCAAGAAAGCTAACGGGCAGGACAAGGTTAATCCATACTGGGAGCTCGTGGCACTCAAGGGTGACGCAGTCCTCGAGGGTGATGCCGTGACTTCAGCTTCGTCCGAGTACGACAACCTCCAGGGTAACATGGTAAACATGAAGATGTCTGACCGCGGTGCTCAGGAGTGGGCTACAATCACCCGCAACAACCTCGGTCGCTCCATCGCCATCGTTCTTGACAACCACGTTTACTCATTCCCCAACGTAAACTCAGAGATCACCGGCGGTAGCTCACAGATCACCGGTAACTTCTCGCCCGAGGAGGCCAACGACCTTGCCAACGTGCTCAAGTCAGGTAAGATGTCAGCCAAGGTTGATGTAGTCAGCAACAACGTTATCGGTCCGAGCCTCGGTGCCGAGGCAATCGAGATGGGCTTCATCTCATTCATCGTGGCTATCTTCCTGTTGATGGTACTTATGATAGCCTACTACGGCTGGATCCCCGGTCTTGTGGCTAACGTAGGTCTTATCCTCAACCTTTACTTCACACTCGGTATCCTTGCCTCACTTCAGGCAGTGCTTACCCTTTCGGGTATCGCCGGTATCGTGCTCGCCCTCGGTATGGCAGTCGATGCTAACGTGCTTATCTTCGAGCGCACCAAAGAGGAGCTCAAGAACGGCAAGAAACTCCGTCAGGCAATCTCCGAGGGTTACAGCAACGCCTTCTCGGCAATCTTCGACTCTAACCTCACTTCGGTTATCACCGGCGTGATCCTCCTTATCTTCGGTTCAGGTCCGATCAAGGGTTTCGCTACAACCCTTATCATCGGTCTTGTCTGCTCATTCTTTACAGCAGTCTTCCTGACCCGCATCGCCTTCGACCTCATCACACGTAACGGACGCTGTGCAAACATGTCGTTCACCACAGCAATGAGCCGCAACTTCCTCACTAACCCCAAGGTGAACTTCCTCGGTCAGTGGAGAGTCGCTTCTGTCGTATGGCTTACGCTCATCGTCATCTCGATTGCCAGCCTCGCTATCCGCGGCATGAACCAGGGTATCGACTTCTCGGGTGGTCGCAACTACGTGGTGCAGTTCGATAAGGATGTAGACCGTCAGAAAGTACAGGATCGTCTCACCGACCTCTTCCAGACCACAGCCAACGATCCCACCGTATCGGTACAGGTAATCAATATTGATAACCCCTCCAAACTCCGTATCTCAACCAACTATAAGATCAACGAGGAGAGCGAGGGTATCGAGAATGAGATCGCAGGACTCCTTTACGAGGGTCTGCAGGAAGAGCTCACCGGCAGCGACGGCAAGGTTATGGATGCACGAGCATTCGCAGTGTCTGACGAGGATCACGGTATCATCTCAATCCAGAAAGTAGGACCGTCGGTGGCTGACGACATGAAGCGCGACGCATACTGGGCAGTCAGCATCGCATTGGTATGTATGTTCCTTTACATCCTGTTGCGTTTCCGCACCATCGCCTTCTCAGTCGGTGCACTCTGTGCCGTAATGCTTACAGCATTCCTCATCATCGGCTTCTACTCGGTTTGCTGGGGCTTCCTGCCGTTCTCAATGGAGATCGACCAGTCGTTCATCGCAGCCGTGCTTACCATCATCGGTTATCAGATCAACGATACCGTGGTAGTATTCGACCGAGTACGTGAGATGATGCGTGAATATCCCAAAGAGGACCGTTACCTGACCTTCAACAAGTCGCTTAACCAGACACTGAGCCGTACGGTGATGACATCGTTCTCGACACTGCTCGTGCTTCTGTGCATCTTCTTCCTCGGAGGTGACACCATCCGCTCGTTTACATTTGCGATGATCTTCGGTGTGATTGTGGGTACCTTCTGCTCACTCTACTGCGCCGCTCCGATCGCCTACATGATCATGAAGCGCACCGCCAAGAAGAACGCCCCCGCCGACGGCAAGCCCGTCCTCGAAGGCAACCGCCGCTTCCGCTAATGCCGCGGCGCCGGTAAAGGCATATAAGCAGCGAGTAAATACGCTTGTAAGCAGCAAGTAAATGCTCATAAGCGGTCTGTGAAAATTGAACGCCCTGTGCGGCTCGCCGCAGAATACAAAAACAGCCAATCGCAACGCGATTGGCTGTTTTTGTATGGCTCCGCACCTTTAAAAATAAGCGCCTCAAAAGAGACTTCCAGTTAAAGCGCCTCAAAGGAGACTTAGAGTTAAAGTGACTCAAAGAAGACTTAGAGTTAAAGTGACTCAAAGGAGACTTAGAGTTAAAGCGCCTCAAAAGAGACTTAGAGTTAAAGCGCCTCAAAAGAGACTTAGAGTTAAAGCGCCTCAAAAGAGACTTCCAGTTAAGCAGTGTCAAAAGAGGCTCTGTCAGGGGCTATACTGTTTCAAAAAGTGAGTCGAAATAATGAGCCTAAATAAGACGTAAATAGACAGGTCTCTTGGAGGGAGCGTTTTAGTGAGGTGCGGAGCCATATAAAAATAGCCGGTCGCGAGGCGATCGGCTATTTTTATATTCTGCGGTGAGCCGCACAGGGCGGTG
>CAZAWP010000122.1:0-6123 GCA_964488855.1 uncultured Sangeribacter sp. | reverse complement strand
TTATGGTAAACGGATCGGTGAGATTGCCGACGGTCTTTTCGCCATGCGATAGCACAGCACCATTGGCAAACTCAGTGTCGCCGTCAATGTCGGTAACCTGGAAGCGGATAGCATCATTGGTATTACCGTAGACGTTCATCATAAACAGACCCGATATTACCTTGCCGATACCACGACACTCAGTACCGCAGAACGCGTAAACCTGATAATCCTCGTTATCCAAGCGGCTGCCATCCATATTGGCGAGCGTAGCCACAACAGGCATCACGACAGGATACTTGTGGATGTCGAGAGCCAGAGGTGACTTCTGCGAAATACCGGCTACAGATTGCGCCGAAGCTGTCGATACGATAGAGGTATTGTACTTAAGATCCTTAGCACTCTGACTCTGATACATGTATCCGAGACCGGGCGACAATGTTTCGAGAGTACCTACCCAGTTCTCACCGTCAAACTGTGCGAAACCGTTCTGACCTACGATGAAGTCGAGGTTCTCAGCCTCAGTCGGTGCGAATGCCTCACTTACCGACATCGTCTGTCCTACGGGATAACCCACCCAGTTCCAACCTGCGTTGAGCGCTATCGGAGTTGCGGGATTCCATGCCACATCGCTCAGACGCTGACGGGTGGTAGCCGAAGTGGTATGTACCTTATAGCTCTCGGCAGCGTTGAGGGTAGTCAGCGAACCAACCATGCCTAACTGTGGGTCACGGATAACCTCCTGGGTCTGACTCATTATGCGCTCGATGTTAGTATCGTCCGCAAGAGTCTCGGCAGCGAGGGGTGTCTCGAAGTTATGCGAGATCCATGTCCATCCCTCCTCCATGGCGAAGTCCATATCGCTGCGTTTAAGGGTATAGTTGAACGCCACGGTCTCTGATGTTTCACCCACGCCTGTACCAACTGTCGTCATGGCGAGGATCTGAGTATCCTCGTTGATGACGATAGGCACTGTGTACTTGCGACGGGTACCGTTTTCGTCGCACGGACACGAACCGTCGGTGGTGAAGTAGATGACACCATCCTTCGAATCGGTGGTAAGCTCTATTTTTGTACCGCGATAAACGGCGGTGCCGCTTGCGCGTGACGATTTCGGAGCCTCAGCCTCGATGAGTTCGGTGACTACATCGACGGCACATTCACCGGTGACGGTCACATCGTCGATGCTGAACGACAACTGTGCGCGACCCGGCAGGTCACCCTTGACGATAACGGTTGCCTTACCCTCCTCGTTAATGGTAACATCGTTCTTGTCGATTGAGGTAATCAGATCAGACGAGGTTGCGATATGGAGTGTGCGACCTACCGCTGCTTCGTACGGGAGTGCGAATACGGTAACCTCTTTCTCGCCGCCGTAGAGAACTTTCACGTCATCGGCTGCGATAACCTGAACCTCCTTCTCGACATCGAGAACCTGTGAGAAGGTCTCGGTCATCGGGATACCGGCATACGAGAGTACGTTACGGCTGACGGTCACACGGATTTCACCGGTGGTGACGCTAAGTGATTCATCAGGCACGAAGCGTACACGCGATGCGTAACGGGTAGCATCCTCATCCTCCTCGTCGGCAAATTCGTCGGCGAGAGCAGAGTCGATCAGACGGATAGAGCCGGGGAGTTTTTCGCCGTTGGCAGTCACATAGATATTATCGACAGTGAGGGTAGCGGGATCCATGTATTTGTCGAACTGCACCTCAACGCCCTCTTCGTAAGCGCGAGCCTCGGTAACCTCAGGCTGCTTGTTCTGCACGATGCCGATATTCACCTCAAGCTGCGGAGGAGGCACGGGGAGCCACTCACTGTAAGCGGTCTGATAGCCAGCCTTCTCAAACTTGACGCGCCAGAGACCCTGGGGTACATCCCACTGGTACATACCGTATTCATCGGTAAAGAGAGGATTCTTCTGCGCATACTCCTCGGCATCCCAAAGGACGATTTCCTCGTACGGGTCACCGTACATATCCTCCTTGGTCTCCTTGTAATAAATCGACGCCTGAACGCCCTCTACACGATTCTCCGGCACGGCCTCATACACGAAACCGGACGGGTCAAGAATCGGATTAGTAGGATTTGTTAATGGCTGCGTTGGATCCGGATAATGATTAGGATCTGTATCACTATTATCATTAGGAATGGGATCATCATCATTAGGGAAGTCCTCCGGTTTTGGATCCTTCTCCTTACATAGTTTTTGGGCTTTCTGATATGATTTTTCAGTTCTATCCTTGAAGCCATCTATTAGTTTGGAATAGGCATAATCAGCGGCAATATTTGCAGCCATAACTGCAATAGATGCAAGAATTGCAGAGGTAGAGGTTCCACCTGATGGGACTAACGCGGCAATACCGGCAGTTACTCCACCAATTTCAGCAACATCACAACACAATTTACCAAAATAATAGGCACCCGCTCCGATAGCCCATTTATTAGCACTATTTTTTAATTTTTGCACAGAAGTTTCCGCAGCAGGACATGGAGGGATTAGAGAATCTCTAAACGCGATCAATGCCCTAACTTCTTTGACAGCATCAATACCATCGAGGATTAAGGCACTAAACGAGAATGCCTTTCCGGCTATTTTACCGCCCCCACTCATATATTGCTTGAAGTTATTATTCAGCCATTTTGAAGTGGATTCAATTCCTTCAAGCACTTTAGTTTTTGCGGCAATTTTAACCTTTATCTCTCCTTTAAGCCATGAGTTGTTGCTATTCTGTTTAAGCCAGCGTCTATCCTTATATAAGTCAGCAAGTTCTTCTTTAGCGGCTGCTGCTGCTTTATCAAGATTCTCATTGCAACTATTTAAAAATCCATAAATACCGTCAACGAGATCTTTGATTGTGCGACTTACTTCTTCTAATTTAGCAATCCAACCTTCTGCCGAATCTGAACCTGAAGCTCTTAATATTCTTGCTAAAGGAGAGTTGGATTGAGTATCAACTATGATGTAAATATTTGACTCAAAATCAACAAATTGCCATGTGGATCCGTCGCTTAAATAGTAACAAGAATTACCATCAGTTTTATCAAGGGAAGAAAATCCTTGATCAAACAAAAATTCAGCTGTTAAATCAGCACAGTCTCGAATTTCAATACCATCGGAGTACTCATTTACAGCCTCACTCCATGGAGAAGCGGATAGTAAATTACTCAAATAGTCTAAATCCGTATCTGATCCGGCTAATTTAGCCGAAATCGATTCCTCTGTCCTATTTATTTCATCGTTAGAAATATTGATATTGTAACGACTAATAATTTCCTCAATAATTGTATCCTCGTCTGATTCAATGGAGGCATCAGTCAAAGATTCAATTGTTGTATTTAACCATTCATTGTTCGCCTCAAATTCTTCTGAGATAGACTTTGATGGATTCAAATTATTTGAGAGGAAATCGGAGTCAAAACGACTTATTTCATTTAACTCATAATCGACACTAACATTACATGGAAGTGAGGAGGAAGAGAATGATTCAACAGCGACCCAACATTTGTGTTCGGTAGAATATACAGGCACAAGTTTCTTTATGGCTCCGGAACTTGTGAATACGTTTAATACTATGTTTCGGAGTTTATCAGTTTCTGTTGTAGTAAACTTTACCAAAAATGTAAGGTCAGTAGTTGTATAAAAGTCATAATTAGAAGTACTACATGTGCCTTCTGCAATATCCCATATTACTTCATATTGTTTTTTGTAATACCCATTCCAAAACGTCATTGTAACAGTAGTCGGCATAATCGCTTCCGGATCATAGCAAACCTCATTACTTTGCGTAATAAGTACATTTCCAGCCGGAGTTACAATTTTTGCATAAACTTCAACTGTACTTAATTTCATTGGGTCAGTCAATACACACGATGCACTCCATGTACCATTGAAATTTGCTTGACATATCCCTATTTGGGTTCCATTAGAGTATACTTCAACTGTTGATTTAGGATAGGCTGTTCCGGTAACAATAAAGTCGGGAGAAGCTATAATATTAGGAGTGGAGATCTCAATGTCCTTGACTTCTGAAACGGCGGAGCCAATCGGCTGGGTGATAGTCTTGCCGTTGTAGTCGAAGACGATCGAGGCGGTGGCGTTGAACGAGCCGCCGGCGGTCGGTATCACGCAGAAACGAACCTGTGTCTGATAGTTCTTGCCGAGCTGGATAGTCAATCGGTTATTGTCGAGAGTATAGGGCAGCATGTTGGGTCCCTGGATAACCGACTGCTCCACGAAATCGCATGCCTCGGGGAGGTCTACAACCAATGCCACGTTGGAAATGTCATTTTTGTAAACGCCCTTAAAGTCGATTGTCGAACGAAGTGTCAGATAGTTACCCGTGGTAATGCTGCTCTTGTTGGAGGTAAAGCCGGTCGCCGAATTTGTGTAGTAGAAAAGACTCTCGTCAAAGGCGGGAATCTCCCCGTTCTTTACGTCAGCGAGTTTGCCGCTCTCCACTTTCACCGCATTCTTGACATAATCCTTACCCTCACTCAAACCAATCTCGGGATAGTTAGACAGACGCAGGATAGAGTTCATCAAATCTGACTGACCCATGGTAATGAGCGTGTAATCGCCATCTTCAAGTTCGGTGAACGTGGTCTGAGCCTCCGCATAAGTCTGCTTCTTGAGCAACTCACCCTTCGCCGAATAAAGCATGGCAATCACCGTCGGGTTATCAGTCATCTCGAATGATGCCTTGACACCACCCTTGCCGATAATATCGAATGTCACCTCACCGCGCTGGTTCTCCCCTACTGTTACGGTCTCAACGATAGGATTGAACGCACCGGTCTTAGAGGTAGCTGTCAGTCGGAGTTGGTCGCCCGCATTGATATTCTCGTCAAGTACCGCGATGATAGGATACTGGAGCGAGATTTCATTATGCGCACGGTCTTGCGTTACATTATATACGGTTACCAACACGTTCTGATAGTCGGAATAGTAGTCCTGTACCTCCTCAACACCGGCAGCATGATAAGTGAAGCCGTAGGTCACACGCGCCCCGACGATAGATTTCATCGTTGTCTTGCCCAAATCGAGCGACGACACCTCGGGGGCAAATGCTCCGATAGTATCATTGACATTGATACATTCGGTGGCGGCGAATGTCAGACGGGTTTCGGGCGCATCAAGGACAGTAACGTTCCATTTACCCTGACGGTCAGTCTTGGCAGTGTATGACTTCGAGTATTTACCGTTGAGAGTCTGGTTAAGCGATACTGACGCACCTGAAAGTGCAGCACCGTCACCATCGACTACTGTACCGCTCAGTTCGACGTTGCGGAAAGGCACGAGGTTAATAGTGCAGGTATTGGCACCATCGCTGACGGTGAACTCTGTATCCTCCGGCATCATGTAGATGGTACCTAACTGACTCGGAAGCGTCACACGGCAGATCAACGACTGTCCCTCTGGTATCTCACCGAGCGAGGTACTCTTCTTAAGATAGGTCGTGGTGCCGTCAGCAAGAGGCTTGAGCCACTCTACGGTCACGTCATTGGTGACATCCTTGCCGTCGGGCGTGAGAATCTCTGCATTTACGTTATATACCGATTTGAGATTATCGAAGGTTACCTCAAAATCTGCATCGGGCACAACGACATCCTCGATTCTACCCAATTCAAGACCTGCCTGCGAGTACATATAGATATTATACTGCTCATCCTTGCGCAAGCCGTTGAATGTATAGATGACGCGGTCGGAAATCACATACTTCTGACGCACACCGCTGTTGAGATTAACCAATTCTATCGAATTGTGCTTATATCTACCGTCGCCGGCATCTGCGGGGAGGTTCACCTGCAGCACATGCGCATCATCGGTAATCGGCAGAATGGTGAAATCCTGCCAATACGGTGCGTTGGCATATAACTCCATTGCCGATGCGGGTACGAATACAGTGCAGTTACCCTTGTTGGTGAAACCGCTGAATGTATACGAGTTGCATTTGGGAGGCTCCTGAGCATAGACGGTCAGAGCGATCAGATTATTGCAATTCCGGAATACATAGTTACCCATCTCGCTTACGGTCGAGGGCAAGAGGATATTAGCCGCGCTCGAATCCTGGAACGCATATCCGGGAACGGTCGTTGCACCTCCTGTACGCGAAAGATCGATTGTCACCGCATTGGTAA
>CAZAWP010000121.1:1485-6509 GCA_964488855.1 uncultured Sangeribacter sp. | reverse complement strand
GCTGCCGGTAACGAATGCTGCATCTGCAATGTGGTGCGCATCGCCCTCCGCTATGCCAACATGACCACCCTTGAGGACGGCTACGGCATAAACCTCTTGCCATTGGCTACCTTTGCCATGGAGACATATAAAGATGACCCGTGTACGGTCTTCGAACCCAAGATTGTGGAGGGGGAGAGCATCTCGCCCAAGCAGCAACGACTCTTGGCGCAGATGCACAAGGCGATCTCAATAATCCAGTTCAAGCTCGAGGGGGAGATGTTTGAGAAGCACCCGGAGTGGAAGATGGAAGACCGCGGGCTGCTGAAGGCAATTGATTACGATAAAGGCACGGTAAAGATAGGGGATAAGAGTTACGAACTCCTCGACAAACATTTCCCCACCATCGACCCCAAGAAGCCGTTCCGCCTCACCCATGAGGAGAGGATGGTTATGGATGCCCTGACCCATTCGTTCCGCGTCAGCGACAAGCTCAAGCGCCATATCAACCTGCTCCTGTCGCACGGGTGCATGTACGGCATCTCAAACAGCAACCTCCTTTATCACGCCTCGGTGCCGCTCAATGCCGACGGCTCGCTCAAGGAGGTCGAGGTGATGGGCACGCCATACTCGGGCAAGGCGCTGATGCACAACATCGGCATGCTCATGCGCGAGGCGTTTAACGAGGACTCCGACGAGAAGATCCGCGAATATTCGCGCGACTATTACCTCTATATCTGGTGCGGTCCGGATTCGCCCCTCTTCGACAAGGCTCGGATGACCACTTTCGAGCGCTATTTCATCGCTGACAAGGAGACCCACACCGAGCCCAAGGGTTATTACTACACTCTCCGCGAAGATCCCAAGGTCTGCGAGGGGATAATGGACTCGTTCGGCGTCACCGGCGAACATCGCCATATCATCAACGGTCACGTGCCGGTGCGAGCTGTCAGCGGCGAGAACCCCATCAAGGCGGATGGTCGCCTGATGGTCATCGACGGTGGCTTCTCCAAGGCTTATCACCACACGACGGGTATCGCGGGGTATACGTTGGTATTCCACAGCCGCGGTTTCCAGCTGGTGCAGCATGAGCCTTTCACCTCCACCGAGGAGGCTATCAAGAACGGTACCGACATCAAGAGCACCACGACGCTGGTCGAGCTCAACGCCCATCGCCTGCGCGTAGCCGACACCGACAAGGGTGACGAACTGCGAGCCCAGATCAGCGAACTCCGCGAGCTCCTTTACGCCTACCGCCACGGACTCATCAAGGAGCATTCAAGGTACTAAGTTTTTAGTTTTTAGTTTTTAGTGGTAAACCCGCTTTGCGGGTTTCATAATTCGTAGCCGGGGGTTGCCCGAGCGAAGCGAGACAACCCTCGGTTTTTGGTGTTTGATTTTTTTGAAATATAATGCACAAATATAATACTATGGAGAGAAAACCTGTATTAGTGTTCAGTACCGGCGCCGGCATTAGCGCCGAGAGCGGTATATCGACGTTCCGCGATGCGGACGGGCTGTGGGAGAACTACCCGGTGATGGATGTCGCCTCCGCCGACGGCTTCCGCCGCAATCCCAAATTGGTGCACGACTTCTATAACGCCCGTCGCCGCCAGCTCCTCTCGGCACTCCCCAATGCCGCCCACAAGGAACTCGCCGCCCTCGAGAAATATTATGACGTGTATATCATCACCCAGAACGTCGATGACCTCCACGAACGCGCCGGCTCGTCAAAGGTGCTGCACCTCCACGGCGAACTGATGAAGATACGTGCCGTCGATGATCCCGACTACATCGAGAGCCTTGACATCGACCATCTTGAGACCACTCCCGAGACGCGCGGAGCCAACGGCAAACTGATGCGCCCGCACATCGTATTCTTTCAGGAGGCGGTGCCCAAGATCGAGGATGCCATCGAGATCGTAAAGCGCGCCGACATCTTTGTGGTGATCGGTACGTCATTGGTGGTTTATCCGGCTGCCGGTCTGCTGCACTATGTGCGCCCCGGCACTCCCATCTACTACATCGACCCACGTCCCGCCGATGTCAGCGGCATCCCCAATGTCCATGTAATCGCCGAGCCCGCCACCAAGGGTGTAAAGACCCTCGAGCACGACCTCGGCATAAATATTTAGAGACACTGCATCACATGGGATAGTAATTGTTATGCAGCACAAAAAATAGTAGTTGTTACATAACATAAAAAATGTTGTAGGATTATACTGCATTTTAATTATATTTGCGTAATAACCTTTCAGAGTCTGCTGCTTGCCCCCGCCAACGGGAGCACCGGATAAAAAACCATGAAGGGAACGAATATTTAAAACACACAATATGGCAAAAATCAGAGGAGCTGTAACAGTCAATGTAGAGCGCTGTAAAGGCTGCAACCTTTGTGTTGTTGCGTGTCCGACCAATACCTTGTCGCTGCAACCTCATGAAGTAAATGACCGTGGTTATCACTACGCCTATATGAAAGAGCCGGAGAACTGCACCGGATGCACATCGTGCGCACTGGTCTGCCCGGATGCCTGCATAGAGGTTTATCGAGTAAAAATTGATTAAATCCTGAGTTCTATATATGGAAGAAGTAAGACTCATGAAAGGAAACGAAGCGATAGCGCATGCTGCAGTCCGCTATGGTTTCGACGGATATTTCGGATATCCCATCACCCCCCAGTCAGAGGTACTTGAGACACTGATGGAGCTTATGCCGTGGGAGACCACCGGCATGGTCGTGCTGCAGGCAGAATCGGAGGTTGCCGCCATCAACATGGTATACGGCGGAGCAGCCACCGGCAAGGCGGTAATGACCTCATCATCCTCGCCGGGTGTCAGCCTCAAGCAGGAGGGTATATCATATATCGCCGCCGCTTCGCTGCCGGCACTCATCCTTAACGTAATGCGCGGCGGTCCGGGCTTAGGCACCATCCAGCCCTCGCAGGCTGACTATTTCCAGGCTGTCAAGGGCGGCGGTCACGGTGACTATCACCTCATCGTCCTCGCACCCTCGACCGTGCAGGAGATGGTGGACTTCGTAGGCTTGGGCTATGACCTCGCCTTCAAATACACCAATCCCGTGATGATCCTCGCTGACGGCATCGTAGGTCAGATGATGGAAAAGGTTGTGCTCCCCGAGCAGCGTCCGCGCCGCACCGACGAGGAGATACGCGAGCAGTGTCCCTGGGCTGCCGACGGCAGGAAGGGTGGCCGCAAGCGTAATGTCATCACCTCGCTCGAACTTGAGTCGGCAAAGATGGAGGTCATCAACCACCAGCTTCAGGACCGTTACCGCGAGATTGAGAAGGCTGAGACACGCTGGGAGGAGATCGGTGTCGAGGACAGCGATTACCTGTTGGTAGCCTTCGGCTCAGTGGCACGTATCTGCGACAAGGCGCGTGAGCTCGCCGCCGAGCAGGGTATCAAGGCAGGCATCATCCGCCCCATCACACTCTGGCCCTTCCCCACAGAGGCTATCCGCAAGGCTGCCCAGGGTAAGAAAGGTATCCTCGTGGTCGAGCTTAACGCCGGCCAGATGATTGAGGATGTGAGACTGGCTGTTCACGATGCCCTCCCCGTGGAGCATTTCGGCCGTCTCGGGGGTATCATCCCCAGTCCGCAGGAGGTGGTCAATGCCCTGCAGAAACAGATTATCAACGCCTGAAAACAGGGAGCTAAAAAGAGTGTCTATGGAAATCGAAGATATCATTAGAGAAGAAAATAAAGTTTACTCCAAGCCGGCGTTGCTCGACGAGGTGCACATGCACTACTGCCCGGGCTGCAGCCACGGAGTTATCCATAAATTAGTGGCAGAGGTTGTAGACGAGATGGGTCTGACCGACCGTACCGTCGGCGTATCGCCGGTAGGTTGCGCAGTGTTTGCCTACAACTATATCGACGTAGACTGGATCGAGGCAGCCCACGGTCGTGCACCGGCAGTGGCTACAGCAGCCTCACGTCTGTGGCCCGAAAACGTGGTCTTCACCTATCAGGGTGACGGCGACATGTCGGCTATCGGTACCGCCGAGTCTATCCACGCTGCCAACCGCGGCGAGAATATCGTCATGATATTTGTCAATAACGCTATATACGGTATGACGGGAGGTCAGATGGCACCGACCACTCTCGTGGGTCAGAAGACTGCCACCACTCCCTACGGTCGCCGCGTCGACCTCAACGGTCACCCCCTCGAGATCACAAACCTCATGGCTATCCTCGACGGTACTTGCTACGTGACCCGTCAGTCGGTACACACTCCGGCAGCTGTGCGCAAGACCAAGGCCGCACTGCGCAAGGCGTTCGAGAACGCTCTCGCCAAGAAGGGCACTTCGGTGGTCGAGGTCGTTTCGACCTGCAACTCGGGCTGGAAGATGAGCCCTGAGAAAGCCAACGAGTGGATGGCGCAGAATATGTTTGAGAAATATCCCTTGGGAGACCTCAAAAATGTCTAAGAGAGATTGACGCGTGCCCTCTCTTGAAGATTTATGATATTGGTTTAATATTTAAGATATGGATTCTTTAAGAGATTGACGCGACTCAATCTTTTTACGGTAACTTCAAAAAAGAAAACTCATGAAAGAAGAGATAATAATAGCCGGCTTCGGTGGACAGGGTGTGCTCTCGATGGGAAAGATTCTCGCCTATTCGGGTCTGATGGACGACAAGGAGGTGACCTGGATGCCTTCGTACGGTCCGGAGCAGCGCGGCGGTACCGCCAATGTCACTGTCATCCTCTCTGACCAGAAGATCTCAAGTCCGGTACTCGATACTTACGATATTGTGATTGCTCTCAACCAGCAGAGTCTCGACAAGTTTGCGCCGCGTGTCAAGGAGGGTGGTATCCTCATCTACGATACCAACGGCATCCACAAACATCCCGAGCGCAAGGATATCACTGTATATCCTATCAATGCCATGGAGGCCACCCTGGAGTTAGGCAACTCCAAGGCGTACAACATGGTTGTGATGGGTGCGCTGCTTGAGGCGATGGATTACAAGCTCCCGATGGAGAACGTCATCAAGGGCCTTAAGAAGTCACTCCCCGA
>CAZAWP010000121.1:0-1385 GCA_964488855.1 uncultured Sangeribacter sp. | reverse complement strand
ATTATTTGACGAAGGAGGCGAGGCGGTCGTAGAAGGAGGGGTCTTCGCCGGTGGTTAGGTCGACGAGCTTACCCTCGGGGTTGATGATCGCCTTGGTAGGGAAGCCCTCGATGTTGTACTCGCCGTAAATGGTGCGGTCGTTGCCGTTATAGAGCTGCAGCCACGGCATGTTGTATTTCTTGACACCGGCACGCCATTCCTCTTCAGACTCGTTGCAGTCAATACCGATGACCACAATCTTGTCACCATACTGCTCGTAAGCCTCCTTTAACGCGGGGAAACCCTTGATGCACCATCCGCACCAGCTGCCCCAGAAGTCGAGGACAACCCATTTGCCGCGGAAGTCAGAGAGACTTACCTTCTTGCCGGCGAGGTCGGGGAGGGTGAAATCGGGAGCCGTGATGTTGCCCGATGCAACCTCAGCCTTGCGAGCCTGTTCGTCGGCACGCTCCTTAAGCATCTCCTCTACCTGTGCATTATAAGCATCGGCAAAAGGCATGAGGATAGACTGTTTAGCCTTGGGCGAGAGGTTGTCGTAAAAGGTCTTGAAATCGTCGCCGCTGAGCTCGGTGATGACGTAGGGTAAAACCGGGCTATCCGGATTATCCTTGACGAACTTCTTGACAGTGGCGTCGTAGCGGTCGATCAACTCCTTGGATTTCTCGGGAGAAATTTCCTCTTCGCTCTGAAGGAGTGCGAAATGCTCCTGCTGTATAGGGAGGGTGAGTGCCTGATAGGCGGTCATATCGTCCATAAGCTCCGAACCGCTGACGGTGTACTTCATGGGATCGAAGCTGGTGATATCGACTTTGAGACAATCCGAGGGGACAGCATAAAACTCGGGTTGCTGACGCGACATGACAGGAGGGATGACGCTGTACCATGCGGCTCCGGCGGGGTCAAGTTTCATGGTTGCCTTGCCGTTCTCGACCTTGAGGGTGTCGTAGACCATCCGGAGATCGTCGGCGGATTTTGCCGAGAAAGTGTTCTCGAGGGTTACGTGGCTGACCACAATTGTGTTGTCGCCGTAATTTTGGGGGAGGGAGATAGTGACGGTACCTTTGTCGCCACTACAGGCAGCGAGGCCGAGACCGGCTACTGCCAACAGAAGTGTACTCCTTTTCATATATTTAAGATTACTTTAGTGTCCTGAAAATATCCGATGTTCTCTACAGCATCGGGACTAACCCGTTGCCACCCGTTACAACCCGTTATAATCCGTGGTAACTCGTGGAAACCCGATGCTACCCGATGCTACGGGATATAATAATAACAAAAATCCCCCGGAATCTTCCACGGCAATTATAATATGAGTCATTTTTTAATTTTATCGCCGCTTTCATTCCGTTTAGTTTACATATTTTTATATATTTGCATAAATAGGG
>CAZAWP010000120.1:0-6509 GCA_964488855.1 uncultured Sangeribacter sp. | reverse complement strand
GGTTATTTCTGGCGCTTGTTGGCGATGCGCTCCATCATCTCGGTGGCAGTGGCGGTCTGCATGGCATCCTTCTCGAATGTGATGGCTACCTGCGAGTCTCCCTTGACGTAGTTGAGGACGTAGACAGAATCAACCTTGAGCGTGACAGGATTACCCGCCTTATCAAGGGCAGTCCAGACAGTGTCGTTCTTTGCCAACGGAGCTTGTAATATGACTGTGTTGTCGATTTTGACACGGTTACCGTTCTCATAGACATAAAACACGCTCATCTCGGGACTAAGCGAGGTCAATACCCTGCCGTCAAAGGCACCCTTGCGCTCGTCCTTGCCGGTCATATTATAGTAATATGCACGATATTCACCTGAAGTGATGGGCTGTGAGGCATTGAACTCCTCAGCCGATTCCTGAGAATCAGCTGCCTTATCTCCTTTAGATCCGCACGAGGCGAGAAGAGCCAAAGCAATAAACGGAATGATTTTTTTCATAATCTTTATGGTTTAGGAAGTCCCGGAAAGGACTTCAATTGTCAATTTTGCGATTTTTATAATCAAACACTTTTAATAGTTACCTAAAAGTGGTGCTAATATCATCATTTTTATCTATTTTTGCAAGTTGATAAGTAGAAATATGAATAAATAAAACATCGGGAGGATTTTATATCTGCGCGATGTAACGAAATTATATAATTATGGATCTATTCGAACGGATTAGCGAAGATATCAAGAAAGCGATGCTCGCGCGCGAGAAAGTGCGCTTGGAGGCATTGCGCGGTGCCAAGAAAGAATTTCTTGAGGCAAAGACTGCCAAGGGCGCCAACGGTGAACTCTCAGACGAGACAGCCACCAAGATTCTCGTGAAAATGGTAAAGCAGCGCAAGGAGAGCGCCCGCATTTTTACCGAGAACAACCGTCCCGAGCTTGCCGACAACGAGTTGGCGGAGGCAGCCGTGCTTGAGGAGTACCTCCCCAAACAGCTGAGCGCCGAGGAGCTCGATAAGGAGATCCGCGACATCATCGCCGAGGTCGGAGCCACCGGACCCGCACAGATGGGTAAGGTTATGGGGGTCGCCACCAAGCGTCTCGCCGGTCGTGCCGAGGGCCGCGCCATTTCTGAAACTGTCAAAAATATTCTTAACTCTCTATAACAGGAAGCCATCATGCTTACATTACAGACAATTAAAGCCGATCCTGAATTTGTAATCTCAAGATTGGCAGTAAAGGGCTTTGACGGACGCGCCGTCATCACCGAGATCCTGGAGATTGATGCTGAGCGTCGCCGTCTCCAGCAGACCTGCGACAACGATGCCTCACAGCTCAAGAAATTGGCGGCATCGATCGGTGCTCTGATGAAAGAGGGTAAGAAAGAGGAGGCGGAGGCAGCCAAGGGAGAGGTAGCCCGCATCAAGGGTGCCGCCAAGGGTCTGCAGGATCGCCTTGAGGAGTGCCAGACAAAGATGACCAACCTCCTCCTGACAGTGCCAAACCTCCCGTGTGCCGCCGTGCCCGAAGGTCTCACTGCCGCTGATAATGTGGTGGAGAAAGAGGGTGGCAAGATGCCTGACCTTCCCGCCGATGCCCTTCCCCACTGGGAGCTGGCAAAGAAATATAACCTCATCGACTTCGAGCTCGGTGTCAAGGTTACGGGTGCCGGATTCCCCTTCTATATCGGCAAGGGTGCCCGTCTGCAGCGCGCGCTGATACAGTTCTTCCTCGACGAGGCTTGGAAAGCCGGCTATATAGAGGTTGAGCCTCCCTTTGTGGTCAATGCCGCATCGGGCTACGGTACCGGTCAGCTCCCCGACAAGGAGGGTCAGATGTATCACGTCACCGAGGATGACCTTTACCTCATCCCCACCGCCGAGGTGCCCGTGACCAACATCTACCGCGATGTCATCATCCCCGGTGACGAGCTGCCCAAGAAGAACTGCGCCTACTCACCCTGCTGGCGTCGCGAGGCCGGCAGCTACGGCAAGGACGTGCGCGGTCTCAACCGTCTCCACCAGTTCGACAAAGTCGAGATCGTACGCATTGAGCGTCCCGAGGACTCTTACGCTGCCCTCGAAGAGATGAAAGACCACGTGCAGGGTCTCTTGGAGAAATTAGGTCTGCCCTGGCATATCCTGCGTCTCTGCGGCGGCGACATGTCGTTTACGTCTGCCATCACCTTCGACTTCGAGGTATGGTCAGCCGCACAGGAGCGCTGGCTTGAGGTTTCGTCGGTATCCAACTTCGAGAACTATCAGGCAAACCGTCTGAAATGCCGTTACCGCGACGCAGACAAGAAGATACATCTCTGCCATACCCTCAACGGTTCGGCGCTGGCACTGCCGCGCATCGTCGCCGCCCTGCTCGAGAACAACCAGACTCCCGAGGGTATCGTCATCCCCGAGTGTCTGCGCAAATATACGGGCTTCGATATCATAGACTGATATGGAAACATAGACTGATATGGATACAAATTCTTTAGGATATATAAGCAAGGAGGAGAAAAAGATTCCTATCAATGACCCTACGGGAAAATGGTCGGATCTGACTCTGCTGCCGGAGTGGAGCGAGAAATACCACGATGTCTACACCGTCCGCAAGCACGGCAAATGGGTTATGCTCAAGGCCCTCAAGTCCGAGTATGCCGATGACCCGGAGTGGCAGGCGCGTCTTGAGAAGGAGTTTGACACGCGTTACAACCTGGCACACGCCAACATCGTCATGGTCAATGACTTTGAGGATGTGCCGGGGGTGGGGCGCGCCATCATCACCGACGATGTCTACGGGTACTCGCTGCGGCGCCTCATTGACGAGCACCGTCTGACACCCCGCATCGTGCAGCGTCTGCGCACACAGCTCCTCGATGCCATGGAATATATCCAGGAGAACCGTATCGTCCACTCACCTATCACTCCCGACAATATCATTTTTACGGAATACACCGAAAATCTGAAGCTTATCAACGTGGGCTACGATCAGTCCAAGAGCGTGTCTGACCAGAGCGCCGCCGACGATATACGTAATTACGGGCTGGTGCTCACCGAGGTACTCGACCATCTCCCCACGAGCATGCCGCGTCTGCGCACGGTGGCAAACCAGTGCAAGAACGGCACTTCAGCCTACCGCTCGATTACCGACCTGCAGCTCGCTGTCGAGAACCGTTCCCCGCGTCGATTATATACTGTGGCGATTTTCTTCTTAGCCATAATCGCCACTCTCCTCTTTATCCTTGTATTAAGATAATCTCCACTGCCCGCGCCCCGTTGCCGGCAAATACTGTATCTGATGATTGAAATACGAAAATTAGCACCCGAAAAGTCTGAACTGCGCCGTTTTACACAGTTCCAGATCGATCTCTATGACGGTAACCCCTATTATGTGCCGCCATTGATTTCCGACGAGGTCAATACGTTGTCGCCCGATGTCAATCCGGCTTTCGATTTTTACGATGCCGCCTACTTCATGGCGTACCGCGACAACAAGCCGGTGGGCAGGATTGCCGTTATGATCAACAATGCCCTCAACGAGAAATCGGGTACCAAGGATGCGCGCTTCGGCTTCATCGACTTTATTGATGACCCGGCGGTGTCAAAGGCTCTGCTCGACAATGCCGAGAAATGGGCACGCAGCAAGGGCATGACCAAGATCATCGGCCCGCTCGGGTTTACCGACCTTGACCAGGAGGGTATGCTCATCGAGGGTTTTCAGGAACTCTCGACCATGGCGACCATCTACAATTACCCCTACTACGCGAGCCATCTGGAGAAGCACGGGTACAAGAAAGAATCGGACTGGATAGAGTTCCTCATGGAGGTGCCCGATGCCATCCCCGACAAGTATAACCGCATCGCCGACATCGTCAAGAAGAAATATAGTCTGCGCGTGCTCAAATACAAGAGCCGCAAGCGTGTCAAGAAGGAGTACGGCCATGCCCTCTTCCACCTCATCAACGATGCCTACAAGAATCTCTACGAATACTCGCCGCTGACCGAGCGCCAGATCGACTATTACATCAATCTCTACCTCGACCTGCTTAACCTCGACCTGCTGACGCTGGTCGTAGACAAGGAGGGCAAGCTCGTGGGCGTGGGTATCTCGATGCCGTCGATGAGCCGTGCGCTGCAGAAAGCCAAGGGTAAGATGCTGCCGCTCGGCTGGTATCATCTCCTCAAGGGTCTCAAGGGCAAGAATGACCGTGTGGACCTCCTTCTCGTCGCCGTGCATCCCGATTATCAGAACAAGGGTGTCAATGCTCTCCTCTTCCAGGATCTTATCCCCTACTATCAGGCCAACGGCTACAAGTACGCGGAGTCCAATCCTGAGCTGGAGACCAATTCAAAGGTGCAGAGCCAGTGGGAGTATTTTAATACCCGTCAGCACCGTCGTCGCCGCAGTTTCGCCAAAAAGCTGTAAAACCTCGCATACTTGATGGATCAGGAAGAGAAACAGGGCGCGGAACTTATCAATCCTTACCGTCAGGAGGGAGCGAAGGGTGAACAGGTACAGGAGATGTTCGATTCGATAGCTCCTGCCTACGATTTCATGAACACGGCGATGACTTTCGGCCTTCACCGGTGGTGGCGCACGCGTGCCATCAACCAAGCCCTCAGACGCAAACGTAATCCGGGGCGTATCCTCGATGTGGCGACGGGTACGGGCGATGTGGCGTTTTACCTCCACAGCCGGCTGCCCGAGGCGGCAATCGAGGGTATTGACCTCTCGGAGGGTATGCTTCAGATCGCCAAGCGCAAGCAGGAGCAACTGCCCGCAGCCGAGAGAGGGAAACTCAATTTCCGTGCCGGGGACTGCCTCGCCTTGCCGTATGATGACAATGAGTTCGACATGGTGACGGTAGCGTATGGTGTGCGTAACTTCGAGCATCTGGCAGCGGGCTACCGCGAGATGCTGAGGGTGTTGCGCCCCGGCGGGTTATTGTGTGTGATCGAGTTAGCTGTGCCGGCATCCAAGCCGGTGCGGGGTGCCTACAATCTGTATTCGCGCCATATCATCCCGGCTATAGGGAAAGCGGTCTCAGGTGACAGCCGGGCGTATTCGTACCTGCCCGAGAGTATTGCCGCCGCACCGCAGCGCGATGACATGACGGCAATCATGTCGCAAGCCGGGTTTGCCGACTGCCGATGGTTTACGCTGACGTTCGGCACGGTCGCATGCTATTTCGCCTTTAAGCCGGTGAAATGACTCTGACTGCCAATCCCTGCAGCCTCATGCGGCACCAAACGGATTGGTGGCATGGCGGACTTTGATTAAGTAACTGTTAGAATTAATGGATAATCTTACACGTAAAGATTTTGAGATAATGGCTCCCGTGGGGAGTTGGGAATCATTGGCGGCTGCTATCGAGGCGGGCGCCGATTCCGTCTATTTCGGCATCGAGGGTCTGAACATGCGTTCGCGCTCAAGTGCCAATTTCACCATCGACGACATGCGCCGCATTGTCGAGATTTGCTCGGAGCGCGATGTCAAGACTTACCTGACGGTAAACACTGTCATCTATGGTGCTGACCTGGAGAAGATGCGTGCTGTAATCACTGCAGCGCACGAGGCGGGTATCTCCGCTATCATTGCCTCGGACATGGCGGCGATACTCTACGCCCGCAGTATCGGGCAGGAGGTGCATATCTCCACGCAGGTGAACATCAGCAATATCGAGGCTGTACGTTTCTATTCACAGTTCGCCGATGTCATGGTGCTCGCCCGCGAACTCAACATGGAGCAGGTGAGCGAGATTCACCGTGCGATTGTAGCGGAAAATATCTGCGGTCCCAATGGCAGTCAGGTCCGTCTGGAGATGTTCTGCCACGGGGCGTTATGTATGGCAGTCAGCGGCAAATGCTATATGTCGCTACATGAGATGAACTCGAGTGCCAACCGTGGTGCATGCAACCAGATTTGCCGCCGGGCGTATACCGTCCGCGATAAGGAGACGGGCGAGGAACTCGATATCGAGAACCAGTATATTATGAGTCCTAAGGATCTGAAGACTATTCATTTCCTCAACAAGATGGTTGATGCGGGAGTGCGTGTATTCAAGATCGAGGGTCGTGCCCGCGGTCCGGAATATGTGCACGAGGCGGTTAGCAGCTACTCTGAGGCTCTTGAGGCTATTCTCGACGGCTCGTATGGGGAGGAGAAGATTGGCGCCTGGGATGCGCGTCTCGCCAAGATCTTCAACCGTGGTTTCTGGAACGGCTATTACATGGGAGAGCGTTTGGGCGAATGGAGCGCCAAATATGGTTCGTCGGCGACGCGTGTCAAGGTGTATGCCGCCAAGGCGATGCGTTATTTTTCCAAGATCGGCATCGGGGAGTTCCTGATGGAGAGCGGTGAACTGCATGTCGGCGACGAGGTGGTGATCACCGGCCCGACGACAGGAGCCTTGATCTTCAAGGTACCCGAGCTACGCTTTGACCTCCGCCCCGTCGACAAGGTCACCAAGGGGCAGCTCTTCTCCATGCCCGTCCCCTCCAAGGTCCGCCCCTCCGACAAACTCTACTACTGGAAACC
>CAZAWP010000119.1:0-6564 GCA_964488855.1 uncultured Sangeribacter sp. | reverse complement strand
TTACAGGCTGACCAAGATAATCCTCGGCGGTCTTCTTCATCTTCTGGAGAATCATTGCTGAAATCTCCTGCGGAGTGTAGTCACGGCCATCGATGTCTACCTTAGGTATATCATTCTGGCAAACTACTTTATAAGGTACACGTTTGATCTCGTCGGTAACCTGATCACATTTCTCACCCATGAAACGTTTGATCGAATAGATTGTACGAGTCGGGTTTGTTACGGCCTGACGTTTGGCAGGGTCACCTACCTTACGCTCGCCGCCATCAACAAATGCAACAACAGAGGGGGTTGTATTTCTACCTTCATTGTTGGGAATTACTACAGGATCTTTACCTTCGAGTACTGCTACGCAAGAGTTTGTGGTTCCTAAATCGATACCAATTATTTTTCCCATGATTAGATAATATTTTTATAGTTAATATTCATTATTAGTTAAGTTTCAAAACCGGTAATCAATCTCGGAGGAGACTAATGACATCCGGTTTTAAGAAACCTTACGGTGTAAATTTCTATCACCTTATAAACGCTTTGACATTATCAGTGGTTCACGATTTTTTAATGATGTTGCGTTTACACCGATAATCTTTACAAATATTATACTAAAATTTAAGGAAATTGATTAAAATTATTATAATATCAAGTATAAAATATTGACTATCAATACAGAATAATAAATTTTGCTAAGGTTTCGCGATTTATGCAAAGAGATAAGGGTTGTGACATTTTCGTCACAACCCCTGTATTTCTGTCAAAAGATGACGGTGTTTATTGTTTTCTTGCCGACTCAGCGGACCACCTTACGAGCGCTGCCATCTGCGGACACCTCTATGTAAACGCCCTTGAGAGAAGCGGAACCGGTAACTTCCGTACCCTGGAGTGTATATATTCTGACAGAGTCATTTCCCTTGTCAATTGAATCAATTCCGGTAGTTTCAACAGGAAGGTTTACGCTAAAACCGTTAGCGGCAGGACGCCAGTCACCCTTGTCACGACCTTTCTCGCTTATCAGCAGTGCTCCAGCGGGGAAGGTGAGATTCTTCTGAGCATCAAAGCTGCCGAATGCTACTCCTGAAGCCTTGACTTCCTCAATAGTTTTTCCCTCGGCAATGAGTCGACCGGCAGCTGAAGTAACGGACATGTCTCCGTAACCTAAGTTTACACCAATAGGAGAGGCCTCAATATAAGGATTGCGTACGTCGGTAGCGTTGATGTAAATATAATGATTATGACTGTGGTCTGACTGGTAATGAGGATAGTTGATGACAGGATGCTCCGAGTATGGATCGACGATACGGAAATAACCCTTTATGGTAGGATGCATCTCGAGGGGTACTTCGTATGAAGTTTTCTCGATATCCAAATAACGCGAAGCACAGAAATCCTCGGTGTACATTGTGGTTCCCGCATCGATCCACGTATCATTATCTATTACATTGAAGCCATAGTCGTAATCACAGCTTACCATATTGCCCTGACGGTCCACACCGGCAACTACAACGGTATATAAACCACGAGAGGTCACAGGTACATATTGACGCCACTGAGTGTCGATTACCTCCCCTTCGGAAGCAGCCTTCTGATAATACTCAGCCTTGAACTCGCCCGGCATCACGATTGCCTTGACATCCCATACATCATTGCCGCAATCAGCCTTGTATGCTATTTCCTCATAGCTGGTGCAGGTTCCTACGGAGACACTTACAGAATAATCTTTCGCCTCCGCTTCGTTGAGGACTAGTTTGAAGCCGGTATTACGGCTTACCTCGTACCATAATTCGTAACTTGCATCATAGACAGCGAAGCTGCGAGGGCTGAATGAGATTATATCATCGACTAAAGTGCCGTAGCGGCCTTCGCCACCGGTCCAGCCATTTTCCGGAACCAGATTGACAATATCATATTCGCCGCCGTCGCTATACGGGTTGAATTCCTCTACATATACATGCTCGGGATCGGTTGCATTGATATACAGGTAAGTGTCGTCAGTTTCCTCCATGATGCGCGGAACGTAGTCAGTGATTTTGGTGTAAGGCTGAAAACGGTACCATCCGGGCACATTGGTATTTGTTTCTACCTGAACAGTCCAGCAATGACCCGGTTTAATGTCGGTATTGTTGGTCATCAGGTCTTCATAATAAGTGGCGGGGATACGGTTCACTTCGTCCCATCCATCCACAGGGTGGGTTGGTTCGGCAAGGGACTGTGAATAGGACAGTGTTGCGTTTGCACAACAGAGGCTTACCGCAACTGCAAGTTTGGAGTAAAAATGTTTCATGTATAAGTAATTGGTTGTTTTAAAATTTATGAATCTAAATATATCGAATTTGAATGTAATGCTTGAATGTAGGAAATATTTTACTAAGTAACTATTGAGAATTAATGAATAGATAAAACTTAGTTATTTTTGGGATAATTTCCGTGCAGACCGAAGGAGCATAGCGGGCTATGTGACTGAGGGATAAGCGGAAAGTAACCAAAAAGAACAAGTTTTAGCATTCATGGGTAATAGTTGCTTAATATAAATTAATTTTCAATAGTTACTTATAAGGGTTAATTAAAATCAAAGATAGTCAATCCTCGCGGTATACACAATAGCGTCATCCCTATTTAACACTTAATAACAGCAATATCGCTGCCTATGCACTTACGACTTATATCGCGGCTCGAATATTTTGGAAAATCTTAATAAAATTTAAAAATGATGGTAAAAGTGTAAGGCGGAATTTTGGGGAAAGCGTAAAAAATGATTAACTTTGTAATCTGATGTGAAGTAACCATTTGTAAGGATATTTTAACGGAGATGGCTTCGCTCGATGTGAAGTCTCTTTTGTGTGGATTTTTTTATAGAATCCCTTTATATAGGGAAATGTTGCTTCGCCACTATAAATGAAAATTAACAACTATATATAGATGAAGCTTTTACAGGAAAAATTGTCGGCGTATGATGCGCCGCAAAAAGCAAAGGCTGCGGGTGTCTATCCCTACTTTCGCGCTATATCAAGTGAGCAGAACACCGAGGTTACCATGAACGGTAAGAAAGTCCTCATGTTCGGTTCAAACAGTTATATGGGTCTTACCAATCACCCTAAGGTTATCGAGGCAGCTGTAGAGGCTACCCGTAAATATGGTACCGGTATGGCGGGAAGTCCCTTCCTCAACGGCACACTCGACCTCCACAAAGAATTTGAGGCTAAGCTCGCCGATTACGTAGGAAAAGAGGATGCCATGATCTATTCCACCGGCTTCGGTGTAAACTTGGGCGTTGTTTCGACGCTTACAGGTCGCGAGGACTATGTAATCCTTGACGAGCAGGATCATGCTTCGATCATCGAGGGTCGTCGTCTGAGCTTCTCCAACTATCTCAAGTATAAGCATAATGATATGGCATCGCTTGAGGCTCAGCTTCGCAAATGTGACCCCGACAAGGTTAAGCTCATAGTAACCGACGGTGTCTTCTCGATGGAAGGAGACGTTGCCAATATCCCCGAGATCGTAAGGCTTGCAAAACAGTATAACGCTTCGGTGATGGTTGATGAGGCTCACGGTATCGGAGTCTTCGGAGAGGGTGGCCGTGGAACTGTAAACCACTTCGGTCTTACCGATGATGTAGACCTCATCATGGGTACCTTCAGTAAATCGTTTGCCTCAATCGGCGGTTTTATCGCTACTGATAAAGTGGTCACCAACTTCCTCCGTCATCATTCACGTTCATATATCTTCACAGCTTCGATCACCCCGGGTGCCACAGCCGCTGCAAGCGCCGCCATGGATATCATGATCGCAGAGCCCGAGCGTCAGAAACATCTCTGGGACATCACCAATTACGCGCTTGAGAGCTTCCGAGCCATGGGCTGCGAGATAGGTAACACATCGACCCCCATTATCCCGCTCTTCATCCGAGATGATTACAAGACATTCCACGTTACCCGTGACCTCCTCGATGAGGGAGTATTCGTCAATCCCGTTGTAACCCCCGCCGTGGCACCGCAGGATACACTTATCCGCTATTCACTAATGGCTACGCATACTAAGGAGCAGGTGACACGTTCACTCGAAGCAATCGAGAAGGTATTCCGCAAATACGAACTAATTAAGTAATACTGATTAAAACGGGATATGGTAACCGGAGCATCAATCCGGGTATCTCCTGATTTATAATTATAATGCCGGCATGGATACAGACAATACCTCCATGCCGGCTTTTATAATCTTGCGTTTATGGACATATCGAGTCGCGAAAAAGAGATATATAAGGTAACATTGGTGGGAAGTGTCGTAAACGTCCTGCTTACAGCCATAAAATTTCTTGCAGGTATTTTCGGCAAGAGTTCGGCGATGATAGCCGACGCCGTCCACTCTTTATCCGACCTTGTGACCGATTTTATCGTGATAATATTCGTCCGACTCTCATCAAAGCCCGAAGATAGCGATCACACCTACGGACACGGCAAATACGAGACTTTTGCCTCACTGATGGTAGGCGTGATGTTGGCAATAGTAGGTATCGGGATATTTTATGAGTCAGTAGTAAAAATTATTGCAGTCATTCACGGCGAAGAGCTTCCGGGACCTAATTATTGGGCATTGGGCGCAGCCATATTGTCTATAGTCTCAAAAGAAGTGTTGTATCGCTATACAGTCAAATCTTCGCGCAAGCTCGACTCTCCGGCATTGGAGGCAAACGCATGGCATCATCGCAGCGACGCTCTTACTTCGCTTGCAACCCTTGCCGGTATAGCGGGGGCAATGTGGTTCGGCAGGAAGGGGAGAATCTTGGACCCCTTGGCAGCGGCAATAGTGAGTGCCTTTATCGTACAGGCATCATGGTCGATGATGAAACCCTCGATCGGTCAGCTTTTAGATAAAGCGGTACCCGATAATATCCTCAAACAAATCGAAGCGCTTATAATAGCGGTACCGGGAGTGGACTCCTTTCATCATCTGCGAACACGCTATATAGGTAATAAAATGTCAATCGAGATGCATATTAAGATGGATGGAGATATGAAACTTCGCGAGGCACACGATGTGGCAACTGCCGTCGAACAAAGACTGCGAGAATTTTTTGGTAAAGGAATATACATAAATATTCACATGGAGCCGACAGGGAAACGAATTTAAAGTATTATGCAATAATTATACAGTTATAACCGTATAATTATAAATGAGTGTTAAACTGACAAATATTTAACATTTCGATTCTAAACTTTTACGTGTAAGGGTTGTTTTAGTTATAGTAGACCACGAATAAGAATAGCGTAGACGGTCTTGATGAGTCATCGTAGCTAAAGATAACCTACATGATAACCGATAGAGTAATAAAAGAAATATACAAGAAGTATGCTAAGCCGCCCAAGGACAGGGATGCGCTTAACCTTCCGTATTTCTTAGATTTGCTGAAGCGGACTCATAATATAGAAGCCGACGAGGATGAGATTATCATAAAGGACCTGGAGGAGTTCAATCCCTTCCGTCGTTTCCTGATACGCAGTCTCACCGGTATTCTCGAATTTGACAAGATGGTCGCCTTCATCTTCAAGAACCATATACTCTTTTTCGGTACCGAGGGCAACGAACTGCGAGTACACATCAAACCCGAAGAGCCCAAATCCATATTCTCCCGCATCTTCGGCAAATAAACAGGGACGCGATAAAATCGAGCCCCTTAATTTTTTATAATAGCTTTCACTATTATTTATTACCTATGATGTCGTCACTCTGACCTATTACTTCTGACTTATCTTCACTCTCCCATCTCCATGATGTCGTAACCGTCCTCGATGTCCTCATCGTCAAAAGACTGGTCACCTACCACATCATCAATGTCGATGCTCTCGACACTCTCCTTGGCTTTCTGGTCGAGCTTAGCCTCAAAGATGTCCATATCAATATGCTGTTTGGGACCTACACCGCGCTTGATGGTGCAGATAGGCTCCGACATCGAGCGGTGGGGGATAATCTCCTTAAGCTCCATGAAAAGACAGCGCTCGGTAAGGTAATCGAATACAAAGATCATGCGCTGACCCTCCTCATCTATCATTTCGCCGATAGTGGTGGTATCCATAGTCCAGAGATCCTGATCTGAAGACATGGCACCCATATCGACCAACGCAATCTCCTCATGCTTTTCCCAATCCTCGTCACAGATAAAGAACGATTCTAACTCATCCTTGCTGAAGCCGAGGCACTCGAGGATGCAATTGCGTAATTGGAGAAATGTATTTTCGGAATCAATTTCAATTTCGCGTGAGAAGTTGGAAACTTCGTCACTAACCAATTTAAATCTATATACCATAATATTTACTGCAATAACTTTCCAATATCCGTGCGGTCATTACTTAATGCCACACTCAACCATGGAAATACAATGCGAATTTAATATATGTACAACTATTTGCCAAAAAATATTTGATAAAAAAACGCCGTTTTTGCCAAGTTTTTATTTCCGCCGCTATTGTTTTTTTATAATTATTTTTTAAACGCGAAACTTCTATTGATGTCTCCGGAATCATAGCTCTTCACCTACGAGAAAAATACCCTTATAAATACGATAAAAAAGAG
>CAZAWP010000118.1:2840-6638 GCA_964488855.1 uncultured Sangeribacter sp. | reverse complement strand
CTCATCGGTATGATTTACGGACGTACACATACACGTGACATCCGTCAGATGGGTGGCCTGATGCAGATCATGCCATACCTCGGCGTCTGCTACATGATTGCCGGTTTCGCATCGTTAGGTCTGCCGGGTCTCTCAGGTTTCGTGGCAGAGATGACAATCTTCTTCGGAGGTTTCCAGGACAACGACCTATTCCATCGTATCTTTGTGATCGCAGCCACTACTTCAATCGTGATTACAGCAGTCTATATCCTCCGCGTGGTTGGTAAGCTGATACTCGGTCCCGTTTACGACGACCATCACCGTCAGCTCACCGATGCATCATGGTGGGAGAGACTATCCACAGTGACACTGATTATCTGCCTCGCCGGTATCGGTCTCTTCCCGAACTGGATCAACGAGACTATCCGTCACAGTTTCGAGCCGATCATGGCTGCTTTAGGTAATGTAACATTATAATGTACGAATAAGTAGATATAACAATGGACTATTCACAATTTGGGGCAATGCTGCCCGAACTGATAATCTTAGGACTGTTCGTTCTTGTATTCCTGTTCGATACATTTACAGGAGACTCAGCCAAGAAGCTCCTGACACCTGTCACAACAGTTCTCTTCGGCTTATGTACAATTGCAATATGGCTCATCCCGTCATGCAATACCGAGGTATTCGGTGGCATGTATGTCGATGATGCTGCCTGCAAGGCTATCAAGGCAATACTCAATGTAGGTGTGTTTATCGTGCTGCTTCAGTCAGCCAAATGGGTTGAGAGTGATGAGGTAGCCATCCGCAAGGGTGAGTTCTACGAGTTGTTGCTGGTGACGCTCTTCGGTATGTATCTCATGATTTCAGCACGTCACTTCCTGCTCTTCATCATCGGTCTTGAGTCCGCATCACTGCCGTTGGCAGCTATGGTTGCGTTCAACAAGAAACACTACGAGAGCCATGAGGCTGCAATCAAGTATATCCTGACTGCAGTATTCTCGTCAGGCGTTCTTCTCTTCGGACTCTCATTGGTATACGCATTCTCAGGCGGTTCACTCTACTTCAGCGACATCGCTGAGAATATCGCTTCGGGAGCCATGAGCGGCTTACTCGCCATCGCACTCGCATTCGTTATCGCAGGTATCGGTTTCAAGCTTTCGCTCGTACCTTTCCACCTCTGGACTGCAGACGTATATCAGGGTGCCCCGACAGCTATCACCAGCTATCTCTCGGTAATTTCAAAGGGAGCCGCAGCCTTCGCATTCTTCATCATCTTCACTCAGGTATTCGGCGCTGTCTACAGCGACATGTGGGAGTGGATGATGTATGCAGTCATCATCGCCACCATTACGGTAGGTAACCTCTTTGCAATGCGTCAGAAGAACATGAAGCGCTTCATGGCGTTCTCATCTATCTCGCAGGCAGGTTACATCATGCTCGGTGTTATGGGTGACAATGGCTTGGGTCTCGCTTCGATGATGTTCTACATCTTCGTTTACATCGTCAGCAATCTCGGAGCATTCGCGGTTATCTCTTCAATCGAGAACCAGACCGGCAAGGTCGGCATGGATGACTATAACGGACTCCACAAGACCAATCCCTGGCTTTCGTTTGCAATGACACTGTCGATGTTCTCTCTCGCCGGTATTCCGCCGTTTGCAGGATTCTTCAGCAAGTTCCTCATCTTCACATCGGTGACAGCTACCAATTCGATGGCGCTCTATATGCTGGTATTAGTGGCATTGATTAATACAATCATCTCGCTCTACTACTACCTCCTCGTAGTAAAAGCTATCTGGATCAGCCCCGAGGAGCCGCAGATTGCAACCTTCAAGTCTACACGTTGTGAGCGCGTATCGTTCGTGCTTTGCGTGGCAGGCATAATCTTCTTCGGCGTAGTTCCTTACATCTACCAGTATTGTGTGGATGCAGTGCTGAAGATGCAGGCACTCTGCTGCCTCTGATCTGTTAAATTACAGATTATGAGTTAAGATTTTTGGAAATAATATTTATTATTTATAATTTTATGGGAGCGGATGCGAAATCATCCGCTCCCATACTTATTTATTCTCCCGTAATTAATATTTAAGTTAATTCTCGGGAAAATATTTGGCAATGATATTTCATAGTAATATTTCAGGAGAAATATTCAGATCATAAATTATAATTACGTAACAAGCTAACCTTAAAATTATATGAAGAAAATTTCCTATAGGAATATTTTGTTATTGCTTGCGGCATTGGTATCGTTTGCAGCTAATGCCAATCGCAATCCGAGCGTCAAACCTTCGGGTACATTGCCGATACTGTATATCAATATATACGGACCTGACGGCAAGAAATACAACGACGAATTACTCGATATCAACCTTGACCATACCGACTACCTCGATGCACAGTACTGGCTCGACATCAATGGGTGTACATGGGTAGATGATCCGGAATATAAATCAATCGGTTCGAAGGACGCTCCTCTTGAGACTCAGATCAAGGCTCGCGGTAATTACACCCGCCTTTGCTTTAACAAGAAGCCTTTTAAGCTGAAATTGGGAAAGAAGCAGAATCTCCTCGGTCTTACACCCGAGAAGTCCAAGCATTACGCCCTGCTGGCACATGCCGACGATGATAAAGGCTTCATGCGTAACTTCATCGCCTTCCGCCTCGGCGAAAGAATAGGACTCCCCTGGACACCCAAGCAGCAGCCCGTCGAACTTGTCATCAACGGTGACTATCGCGGTATGTACTTCCTCACAGAGTCAATACGCGTCGGCGGAGGACGTATACCAATCGAGGAACTCAAGGACGACGAGACAGAGCAGGGTCTCCTCTCGGGAGGCTACGTTATTGAGCTCGACAATACCCAGCAGGAAAACCAGTTCACATTAAAGGAGAAAGTCTATACCGGCAAAAATAATGGTACGGTGATGGTAACCTTCGAGGCACCCGAATCGTATTCGCCCAATATGTTGAAGTTCGTCAAGGCACAGTTTACTGCCATCAACAATGGTGTAGGCTTAGGCGATGAGCGTCTGTGGTCGTATGTCGATCTTGACGATGCAGCCAAGTATTATCTCGTCTGCGAGATATGTTCGCATACCGAGGCGTATAAAGGTTCGACTTATATGTTCCGCGACCGCGGCGTAGACAAATGGCATTTCTCACCCCTTTGGGATTTCGGGCACGCCTTCGAGCATCAGAGCTACGATTACTTCTACAATAATACAATGTTCCAGAACCTGTGGATAGAGTCTATATGCGCCCAGGATAAATTCCAGGAGAAGGTTCAGGAGATATGGTTATGGTTCATGAAGAGCTGTTATAACGGCATGGAGAAAGAGATTAAAGACTATGTCGATCAGATTCGCGGGGCAGTCCCCAACGACCGTGACCGTTGGAAAAATGAGCCCAAACCTGACTGGTGGAATGCCCGTACCATCGCCAATAACCGCGATATAGACAGCAAACGCGATTATGTGCTTAATTTCCTCAATCAGAAAATAAACTTCCTCAAATGGGTCTACGGTGACTATAACCGCTATGGACTGACCGAGGAACCGGAGAAAGATGACACCCCGCCGGCAGCCCTCCCGGATTACGTACTCGACAAGGAAGAGTCCGCTATCGACGGAGTGATTACCGATAGCGAAGCCGAGACAGAGGAGTATTATACCCTCCAAGGTATCCGCATCGCAGAGCCCGCACCCGGCGAGTTAGTCATCGTCCGTCGCGGCGACACCGTCACCAAAGAAATCATCCGCTAAAAAACCTTAGCATAATAATTGCCGATTATCGTAATCTATGCGATAATCGGCAATT
>CAZAWP010000118.1:1407-2740 GCA_964488855.1 uncultured Sangeribacter sp. | reverse complement strand
GGAGAATACATCACCTCGGCAATTCGGCTACAAAGGTAGCGGAAAGTGATGGAACGGCTGTTTTTCCCGTGGTGTTATGCACCAAACAATAAATTCTATAAATATCAATTGCCTCCCGTTGCGCAATATTTTGATCAGTTCGGCTAACTCCGAACCGTACCCTTATATTCTTATATGAGATATATGAGAATCAAGTAGGGTTTGAGAAGTCTGACCGTGATATTTATACGATTGATATGTTAGAAGTGACGAAGAGCTCAGAAGAGAGCAGAGGCTTTAACAATAAACTTTTTTATATAACTTCGCCGGTGCCTATCGGTGAAATGATTAAGACTGAGCTGAGGCGTCAGGAGCGCTCGGTGATGTGGCTTAGCCGTAAGATCAACTGCGACAGGCGAAATATTTACGACATCTTTAACCGACCGAGTATCGACACAGTCCTCCTCTTTAAAATTTCAATGGTGCTTGGCGTCGACTTCTTCGCCGAGTATTCCCGCGCCCTCACCAGTATTTACAGGCAAGACATTACCCCCCCCCCACCGGCCTCATGAGGTCGTCTACGAGCAATGTTCATGATCTAAATCCAACCTGGTAATTCTACCACCAGCATAAATCAGATATTAAAAGTTAAATTATAAAGGGCTTAACTCATATAAGAGGCTTAACATATATTGGAGGACTAATTATGCTAAAGGCTTACGCGAGCTGCGATCAGCAGCAGTTGCGTAAGCCTTTAATCAATTATTGAATCCGAAGGAAACCGGGATTATTTCAGGCGCGAGAACTCCATGTAAGCATAATCTTCGCAGGAAATTCCATCTTCAACGTATTTTTCAGTTGCCTCAAGCACAAGCTTATTGCCGGTGAGTTTCTTGACAGTAAACTCTCTGATGCCATCCATATCAGTAATGGTAAGTTTATTGCCCTGATATTTATAAAATAAATAATCTTTTATACCGTCATCATCCATTATAAGATTTTCGGTAGAGGCAAACTCCAATGTCAGTTTCCAGGTATTCCAGTTCTCTTCGTATTCTTCAACGACTTTGCCGTTTTCTTTATATGTAGTCTTCGCATATTCAAGTTTCCAAGTTCCAACGATTTTATTATCTGAGATGTCGTCGTCATCATCGTCTCCACAGGCAGTGAAGACCATAGCACTCATGAGCGCCACTACAAGCAGCACAAAGTATTTTCCGAACTTTTTCATTTTTAAATTATTTTGAAGTTAAATTATTTTGGATGTTTCATTATCCTGTATGTTTGAAGCAGCTAAGACTTATCATGAATAAGCCGATCGAACCTTAATAAGTCGATGCCGCTTCAATAAGTC
>CAZAWP010000118.1:0-1307 GCA_964488855.1 uncultured Sangeribacter sp. | reverse complement strand
AATAAGTCGATGCCGCTTCAATAAGTCTATGCCTGTCTTAGAAAGTGAATGAGATATACAGACGGGTACTTCCTAACTTACGTTTAACTTTAGACGGAGCATCGTCATATTCGTAGTCATAATCGAACTCATCATCGTCTACGAAATTGGAGAATTTACCTGACCCCCACTTATGTTCGAGTCCAAGGCCGATCCAACGCCATTGGATCTTAAGACCTATGTCGAACATATTGCAGTATGCTCCCGAAAGCTCCATATCGCCATCTTCGCTCATAAGATGCAGCGTATAGGTCGGCTGATAATGGAAGTAGGCAGTGGCTCGGAGAGAGCGCAGACTGTTGCCGAAATTTGAGAAAGGAGCTACCGAAACAACCGGTCCCACACCAAAAGCACCGATACTGATGTCATAATGACCGATATTAAATTCTTCCTCATCCCAGGGCTCGTCATCCCAATAATAGTCATCATCGTCCCAATAGTCGCTGAAGTCCGGGAAGAACGAACCGTTTCCGACGTAGTCTACATTTTTCTTGTAGCTTGTGGCAGTCAAGTCAAACCAGCGCATATCAAAACCGACCTTCAGCATATTAAAGAAGGGAGTGGACGGGAAGAGATAGCTTGTTCCTTTGGAAAGAGAGAAGCTCCACGAACTATTGAATTTAAAATCATCCTGAGTGGCATGTGCTCCGAAACCGTAACCGATGTTGAAGTAGCGCCCTTTACCCCAGACCTTTTTGAGTCTTTCCTTCTCCTCATTTTTAGCTATCTGCTGCTCCTGAGCGTTAAGACGCGCACGGATATCAGCCACTTCCTGCTGGATGATGGCGAGGCTGTCGGCATTTTGTGCCGACTGATCATTAGCATAGTCAGAACCGTTTCCTTGTGCTGCGGCTCCGACTGCCGTCAATGATGCAAGTATTAGTGTGATAAACTGTTTTTTCATTAATTCTCAATAGTTGTTTAGTTACTAATTGAAAAGTTTTAAACTTATAGAAGAGCTTTAAAATTAGATCCTATAGAAAAATAGATCTAAACCTCTTCTACACATAGTTTGATTTTAAGTGGATTTTTTCTTAAATACAAAATTAGATATTACGCATGTACCTACTCCGAAATGAGCGTGAGTTCTTTTTTTACATATCTGTGAGATATTTCTTCACACCACAAATTAAAACTCTTAGTATCCGTTAGTTATGAAGTATATAAAAACTGCCCGCTAAACTTCTTAGCGGGCAGTATTACTATTCAAGCAATGTGAGTATTTAAGCAGTATTACTATTTAGCAGGGCAATTATTTAAGCAGTATT
>CAZAWP010000117.1:0-6665 GCA_964488855.1 uncultured Sangeribacter sp. | reverse complement strand
TGACACTCCGGGCACTCAGCATTGGAGAAGAACTGACCGCTCCATTTGTTTGCCTCAGTGCCCGCCTCCTCCTGTTGCTGCATCTCGATATATTTCACCAATCCCTCGTAATGAGGAGTGATATTTGAAGTGGAGAGAGTCTCATTCTTCAACTCCAACCGGGCGTCGGTGCCGTTAAGGATGTCGGAGAGAGCTTCTTCGGGGAGATCCTTTAGCGGAGTCTTGATAGTTGCGCCGTGGAGCTTGCAAATAGCCTCGATCTGCCAGAAGAGCAGGGAGTTTTTGTATTTGCCGAGAGGCACGATACCACCCTCGTAAATAGACAGGTTCTTGTTGGGTATAACCTTCTCCTCATCCACTATATTCACATATCCGAGACCCTTGCATTTGGGACAAGAGCCTTGCGGCGAGTTGAACGAGAACGAATGCGGAGCCGGTTCGGGATAGGATAAACCGGTCTCAGGATCCATAAGAAGCTGGCTGTAATGCTTGACCTCCATAGTGTCGGCATTGAGCACCATCATCTGTTTCTCACCCTGTTTGAGGGCAGTCTCTACCGACGAACGGAGACGCTGTATGTCATTCTTGTCCGCTTTAAGGCGGTCCACAACGAGTTCTACGGAGTGGTTCTGATAACGGTTCAGCTTCATGCCGTAGGTGAGCTCCTTGATTTCACCGTCCACGCGCACATAGATATACCCTTTCTTGCGAAGGTTCTCGAAAAGTTCCTTGTAGTGACCCTTACGGTTCTTGACTATCGGGGCGAGGATATATATTTTTTTTCCGTCGTACTCGTTGGTGATGAGGTCTACAATCTTGTCCTTGGTGTACTTGACCATCGGCAGCCCTGAAATATAGCTTCGGGCTTCACCCATGCGGGCAAAGAGTAGGCGGAAGAAGTCATAAATTTCGGTGGTGGTGCCGATTGTAGAACGGGGATTCTTATTGACCGTCTTCTGCTCGATGCTGATAACGGGACTAAGACCGGTAATCTTATCTACATCGGGACGTTCGAGGGAGCCGAGCATATTGCGGGCATACGAAGAGAAAGTCTCGATATAGCGGCGCTGACCTTCGGCAAAGATTGTGTCGAAAGCCAACGAAGACTTACCACAACCGCTCAGACCGGTGATGACCGTCAGCGAGTTGTGAGGTATGGTAACATCAATATTCTTGAGATTATGTACCCGTGCACCGTAGACATCGACCGAAGTCGAGGCCTCCAATGTCGTGACGTTGGAATTAGAGACGGCGGAAGGGATCTCTTCCACGGTTTGTGTATTATCTTGCAATATATGATTATCTTGAGTATTTGTCATATCCATAAACTGAATCATAAAATATAACAAATATCATACCATCTTTGCTCAAAAATGGTAAATTACAATGTAAGGAGTTTGAAGATGAGTTCTTTCTGGAGGTCGTATTCATTCTGGAGGGAGCCGATGCCCTTTGATTTGCAGTCGAAGTCGCGGATGGCATGAACCGCCATCACAGCCTGATATGCGTTATATTTGATCATTGCCTCTTTTACCTCACGAAGCGCACGAGGGTTGCGTAACCCTAAACCGGACATAAGAGCATTATCGGATTTATCCGCCATATAATGAGCCACCACCAATCTGCTGAAGAAATTGAAAAGGGTCATGGTGGTGACTACAGTTGGATTCTTCGACGAATTGCGTCGGAAATATTCAATAATCTTAAGGGCAGCAGGATAGTTACGATTAACTAAAGCGTTTGTCAGCGAAAAATTATTATACTCCTTCGAGGCACCCGTAAGTGCTGTAACGTCATCAATTGTGATTCTACCCTTTTGAGCACCTTTGGAGAGAACCAATTTATTGATTTCGCCAAACAGCTTCGACAGCGGTGCTCCGACAGATTCACAAAGCAGAGTCACGGCGTTATCGTCGATGCTGATGCCTCTCCCCTGCGCGTAAGTCTTGACATGCGGAGCCAACTCCCAGTCCTTAATTTCCGGACTGTTAAAAATAACCGCTCCCGCCTCCTTGGCACTCTTGAGCAGAGTCGAGGTAGCCGCCAGACTATCACCCTTAAAGGCTATGACGAAAACCGTCTGTCCGTTAGGATGACGCATATAGGGAGCAAAATCATTTAGCGCCGTCTTCGCCTTATCGAGAGTCTGTGCTTCCTTCAGGATGACAAGACGCCGTGGCGCCATGACAGGGAACTGTTTGGCGGTCGCCATGACAAAATCTATATCCGCCTCCTTGCCGTAAAAGATATTAAGATTGAAATCCTTGGCGTCCTCCTCAACCACACTCTTTTCGAGTAAAGCCACGATCTCGTCGATAAAATAGCTCTCGGGACCATGCAGGATATATATCGAAGCCGGATCTCCTTTCTTGATAGCCGTAACTATGGATCTGAAATCTTGTTGAGTAGTAGCCATGGATTTGGTCTATATTATATGGAATTGAGCTATTTTATTCTGAGTCTGAATAATATTTACCTTCTTTTTCGGTATTTTTTTCGCGGAATCTGAATACCGGCTTTCCGAGGAAATATAAGAATATGATCACGCTTATTGCTGAAGAGATGGCGAAAGCGGGGAAGCCGGTTTTATCAACTCCTATTGTGTCTATGCCGGGGAGAGCGGACCCTCTGTTTTGCAGCCATGCAAAGATGACAACAAGACTGTTGTTGAGTGCGTGGGCGGTTGCCGGGAGCCATATCGAACGACTCATGTAGTACAGATAGCCGAAAAAGGCACCCAATATCAGACGTGGGAAAAAGCCGAAGAACTGAAAGTGAAGGGCGCTGAAGATAACGGCTGCTAAAGAGATCGCAATCCACGGGGCCATGCCGGTAGCCGAGAGTAAACGCTGTATGCCGGCGCGGAAGAAAATTTCTTCGCTTATGCCGGTCAATACTCCTATTATAAGCACACCCGAAATCAAAGTGCCGAATGATGTCCCTTCCAAAATGACGGCTGTCGAGTTTGCGGCAGCCTCCTCCATATTTCGTAGACTTTGTTCCAGATCTGACAGAGCTTGCGGGAAATGAACACCATTATTCCAGTCGATCAACTGGTTTAGCCCCGGCATTCCGATGATGAAAACGAACAGCATCCCGCAGAAAGCCGCCCATGTATAAAACCGGGTATAACCTGTGCGCACGAGAGGTTGCCGGAAGACGAGCCGGGCACAGATAAGTTGCGGGATGATGAAAGCGAGTACACATTGGAGTGTGTTTCCGAGCAGAATGGCAGAGCGTTTATCGCCTATGCCCGAGGTTACCGGGATAATCAGCGACACAACCACCAACATCACCAAAAACAAGCCAATCAGCACCATTAATCCTCCCCACGGAGACAATCCCGGATTAAATCCTTTGTAGGAAGAATTATTAGAATTATTTATAGATGGTGGAATTGTCTTTGGCATTTTGCTAATTGCTAATTAAATTCTTTGCGGGTGAAGACAAACGACTGACCAAGGTATTTCTCGCGCACGATGGGGTTATCTACGAGTTCCTCGCTCGTTCCCTGGAACAGTACCTTACCTTCAAAAAGCAGGTATGCGCGGTCTGTGATACCCAAGATTGAGTCAGCCTTATGGTCGGTAATGAGGATACCGATGTTTCGTTCCTTGAGATGATAAACGACCTCCTGAATATCTTCGACGGCTATAGGGTCGACGGCAGCGAAGGGTTCGTCGAGCATGATAAATTTGGGGTTGATGGCCAGACAGCGTGCTATCTCCGTTCTGCGTCGTTCACCGCCCGAAAGATTTGCTCCCTTGTTATGACGCACGTGCTGCAACTTGAACTCATTGAGGAGCGTCTCAAGTTTCTCTTTCTGATACTCCTTGGAGGTGTTTGTCATCTGGAGAATAGACTTGATATTATCCTCGACGGTCATTGTGCGGAAAACCGAAGCCTCCTGAGGAAGGTAGCTGATACCGATCTGCGCACGCTTGTACATCGGGAAGGAGGTAATGTTCTCTTCATCGAGGTAAACCGAACCACCGTTAGGATGAATCAAACCAACCGTCATATAGAAGGTGGTAGTCTTTCCGGCACCATTGGGACCCAACAAGCCTACGATCTCTCCCTGACGGACATTAATCGACACATGGTCAGCCACCGTACGCTTACCGTAACGCTTAACCAGGTTTTCGGTGCGCAGGATACCCTTCTCAGGTACGACGATCTCATCCTGAACCACTTCCGCACCCTCCGGTGTTACCTCCTTGTCGGTGACGGTTATCACCTCCTCCTGCATATCCGGCTGGATATCCAGCAAAGACGGATTGCTCTCTGTCACCGAGGGATTGATCCCAGCCAAAGACGGATTGCCCTCAGCCGATTCCCGTGAGAGTTCGGGGGTGTCTACCTGAGTGGTTTTAGGATGGTCGGGATGTTCTTTCTTATGCTTCTTAAAGAGCGACATAGGTTAATCTTTGCAACCGCCGATGATCTGCGGGCTCAATAACGAGCGGATATAATCGGTGAGAAGTTTGATAGCAACATTGTTATTACCACCCTGCGGCACGATAAGGTCAGCGTAACGCTTGGAGGGCTCTATATAAAGCTCGTGCATCGGCTTGAGGGTCTCCTGATAGCGGTCAATAACCATCTGCGGTGTACGACCGCGCTCGATACAGTCACGATGGATTACGCGGATGAGGCGTT
This sequence comes from uncultured Sangeribacter sp., assembly GCA_964488855.1. Lineage (GTDB taxonomy): Bacteria > Bacteroidota > Bacteroidia > Bacteroidales > Muribaculaceae > Lepagella. Next base: position 2,006 of record CAZAWP010000117.1, on the reverse strand, counting down.
CGTCGGCATCGGCATCGACAAATACCTTTACATCCATCATATCGCGCAACTCCTTGTCGGTAAGTACGAGGATACCCTCCACAACGACTACGTCACGAGGTTTGACATGAACGGTCTCCTTGAGTCGTGAGCAGGTAATGAAATCGTAGGTGGGCATCTCGATCGACTTGCCCTCCTTGAGGTCGTTGAGCTGCTTGCAGAGAAGCGACCATTCGATCGAAGCCGGTTCGTCGTAATTCATTTTCAGTCGTTCCTCAAGGGGGATGTGTGCATTATCCTTATAGTAGCTGTCCTGAGGGATCACCGCTACCTCGTCCTTGGGGAGGCTTTCGATAATTTTTCTCACTACGGTTGTTTTGCCGGAACCCGTACCACCGGCTATTCCAATTACCAGCATGGTTGTTGCGTTTTATAATCAGTAACAGTTATTTGTTTTCCTCGGCTTCGTATTTGCGTTCCAGGTAAAGCTTGACCTCCTTGAAAAGGTTTGAGGCGAAGACGAAGTCATTGAGGCTCTCGTTCTTGCTCTTGAAGATGTTGTGATCGGAGCCAACCCAGTCGCAGTATCCGTGGTTGATAAAGGCAATGTGTTCTCCGATGCCAAGCACGGAGTTCATGTCATGGGTATTTATGATCGTGGTGATGTTATACTCATGAGTGATGTCGCTAAGGAGTTCGTCGATGAGTATCGAGGTCTTCGGGTCGAGTCCCGAGTTGGGTTCGTCGCAGAAGAGATATTTGGGATTGAGGGCGATGGCTCGGGCAATGGCGACACGCTTCTGCATACCGCCCGAGATCTCACTCGGAAATTTCTCGTCAGCGTTTTCCAACCCTACACGGCGAATACAGAAATGGGCGCGGTCGAGCTGTTCCTTATAATTCATGTCGGTAAACATCTTGAGCGGAAACATGACGTTGCCTAATACTGTCTCCGTGTCAAACAGAGCCGACCCCTGGAAGAGCATACCCATCTCGTTGCGCAACTGGCGTTTCTCGGCAGCCCCGAGTGAGCGGAAACGTCTGCCGTCGTAGAGGATTTCCCCTTTCTCGGGAGTAAGCAAGCCGATAAGACACTTCATCAATACCGTCTTTCCGGAACCGGACTGACCGATGATAAGGTTGGTCTTGCCTGTCTCAAAGGTTACACTGATGTCATGAAGCACCTGCTGGCCGTCAAACCATTTGGATACGTGTTTAGCCTCGATCATTGCAGTAACAGTTTAGTGAGGATGACGTCAGCCATCAGAATGAGAATAGAACTCGATACGACCGCCTGGGTACTCGCCTTTCCGACTTCGATCGATCCACCCTTTACATAATAGCCGTAATAAGCGGCAATCGAGGTTATGAGGAACGCGAATATCAAAGTCTTTATGATGCCGTACCAGACGTACCAGGGAACGAAGAACGACTGTATGCCGAAGACATAATCGTCGAGGGTTATCATATCGGTGAAGACTGCGACCAAGGCTCCACCGACCAGTCCCATGAACATGGATAGGATGCAGAGCACCGGTACGAAAAGGACGAAACCGACAATCTTGGGTAGTACTATATAGTTGGCGGAGTTGAGGCCCATGATGTCCATGGCATCAATCTGCTCTGTGACGCGCATGGTGCCGATTTCGGAGGCTATGTTACTACCGACCTTACCGGCAAGGATAAGCGCCATCATCGTTGAGGAGAATTCGAGCAGGAGGATTTCGCGGGTTGCCAGACCGGTGGCGTAGCGCGGTATCATCGGTGAAACGATGTTGATGGTCATCTGGATACAGATGACGGCACCGATGAAGATAGATATTATAATAACGAGAGGTATCGAATCTACACCTAATTTATAGATCTCGTTGAGGGTGTTCTTGAAAAATACCTTCCATTTATCAGGACTGCGGAAGACCTGACAGAGGAACATGCAGTATTTCCCAAAAGAACTTATATATGAAACTATCATGATGTTTCTGTTAAATTCCAATCATTGCCATTTGCAAATTTACTAAAAATATTCG
>CAZAWP010000116.1:3801-6703 GCA_964488855.1 uncultured Sangeribacter sp. | reverse complement strand
TTAACAATACATGTTGATGATGGCTTCGTAAAGCTCCTGCTTGCCGGAGATCTGGCGAGGTTCGTGGGTCTTGCCGTACTCTACAAGCTGCTCAAGGGTGAGCTTGCCCTCCTCAAACTCCTTGCCCATACCGGAATCAAATGAGGCGTAACGGTCGGCAAGCATCTTCTTATACGGCGATTTCTCCAAGATCTCGGCTGCGCACAACAAAGCCCGGGCCATCGCATCCATACCCGCTATATGGGCGATGAATATATCTTCGAGATCTGTCGAATTGCGTCGGGTCTTGGCATCAAAGTTTGTACCGCCGTTGCCGAGACCTCCGTTTCGGATGATCTGCATCATCGCCTGAGTGAGTTCGTAGTTGTCGATGGGGAACTGATCCGTATCCCACCCATTCTGGTAGTCACCACGGTTGGCATCTATGGAGCCAAGCATGCCGTTATCAACGGCCACTGCCAGTTCATGCTCAAATGTATGGCCTGCCAATGTAGCATGGTTTACCTCAATATTGACCTTGAAATCCTTATCAAGACCATGCTCCTTAAGGAAACCGATAACGGTCTCGGTATCGACATCATACTGATGTTTTGAGGGTTCCATGGGCTTGGGCTCGATGAGGAAGGTGCCGGTAAACCCCTTACTGCGACCATAGTCACGGGCGAGACGCAGCATCATGGCAAGATGCTCTTTCTCGCGCTTCTGGTCAGTATTAAGGAGACTCATATATCCCTCTCTGCCACCCCAGAACACATAATTCTGTCCACCGAGCTCTATGGTCGCGTCAATGGCGTTCTTGATCTGCACGGCTGCCCGCGCCACTACGTCGAAGTCGGGATTTGTGGCAGCTCCGTTCATATACCGGGCATGACTGAACACATTGGCGGTGCCCCACAGATTCTTGATGCCGGTCTGTGCCATCTTATCTTTCAGATATGCCACTACAGCCTTCATATTGGACTCGTATTCCTCTACGCTGTTGCCCTCGCTGACAAGATCTACGTCGTGGAAACAGAAGTATTCCACGCCAAGTTTCTGCATGATCTCAAAGCCGGCATCTACCTTTGCCTTTGCCTGCTCGACGGGATCTGATGATTCGTTCCATGGGAACTGCTTTGTGCCTCCGCCGAACTGATCTCCACCCTCGGCACATAGAGTGTGCCACCAGGCCATGGCAAACTTAAGCCAGTCCTTCATCTTCTTGCCCAGCACCACGCGCTCGGCATCGTAATAGCGGAAGGCAAGGGGATTATATGAAGATGTACCCTCAAACTTAATCTTCCCTATCGCGGGGAAATACTCTTTCTTTTCCATGTGTATTATATTAAGTAACTTTGGTAAGCAACGTGACCTATTAAGGCTCATAGTTACTTGGATTGGATTCTTATTTTGATTTATCTGCATCGGCGGCTGCTATCTCATGCTGCAGATACCCTTTCCAGCGGTTATACGCTTCAAGGTATGGAGTGCGGTCTTGTGCCGGATATATCCGGTCAATAAGCCTAAGCGTGGCGAATGCCTCTTTATTGTCAGCATAGACACGGGCTCCGATACCGGCCCCCTTGGCGGCTCCGATGGCGCCATCGGTGTCATAGAGGTCAATGACTGCTCCCGACACTGAGGCCAGTGTATCGCGGAATACGGGACTGAGGAACATGTTGGCATTGCCGGCATGGATATTGTCGATGTGCATGCCGAGTGACTCCATTATCTCCATGCCGTACATGAAGGCGAATACTATACCCTCCTGTGTGGCACGCATTATATGGCGCCGGTCATGGAGGTTAAAGTTAAGCCCGTGCACCGAACTTCCGATCTGACGATTTTCAAGCACCCGCTCCGCTCCGTTGCCGAATGGCAGTATTGACACTCCCTCGGATCCGGCCGGCACTTGCGCTGCCAGGGCGTTCATCTCGGGATAGGTGATACTTTCGCCGCCGGTCACGCGACGTACCCAATTATTGAGGATCCCCGTACCGTTTATACAGGTCATCACCCCGATACGAGGATTGCCTGGTGTATGGTTTACATGGGCAAAGTTATTTACCCGCGATTTGGGATCGTAATCGAGGGTGCCGTTGATACCATAGACGACACCTGAAGTGCCGGCGGTGGATGCCACTTCCCCGGGATTGAATACATTGAGCGAGAAGGCGTTGTTGGGCTGGTCACCGGCGCGGTACGTGACCGGTGTGCCCTCGGCGAGTCCGAACTCGGCTGCTGCAGCTGCGGTCACCCTCCCCTGTTCACTGAATGTCGGTCTAACCTCGGGAAATATGGAGTTATCATAACCGAAATAGTCCATGAGGAACTGTGCGGGACCGTTTTCCTTAAAATCCCACAGCATGTATTCTGAGAGTCCTTCAGGGTTGGTACAGATCTCGCCGGTAAGCCGGTAGGCGGCATAATCTGCCGGCAGCATAACCTTATAGATCCGCTCGAAAATATCGGGTTCGTGTTCCTTGACCCATTGGAGTTTGGTGGCGGTGAAGTTACCCGGTTTATTGAGCAAGTGGGGCAGACATTTATCTGTGCCTAAATCCGCACATGCCTTTTCGCCGTAGGGTACGCCCCGTGAGTCACACCATATTATGGCATCGCGGAGCAGCTTTCCTTCGCTGTCGATCGCAACGAGTCCATGCATCTGATAGGAGAAACCGATGGCCTTTATTTCCCTTGGGTCTATACCGGATTTGGTTATCAACGAATGAGTTACTTCCCGCAGATATTTCATCCAGTCCTCGGGGGATTGCTCTGCCCATCCGTCGGCGAGTGACTTTATGGGAGCCTCCACTTTGGGGAAATAATCGCTTGCCACGCACAGTCCGCTCCCGGCATCCACGAGGGCACCCTTGACCGATGAAGTCCCTATATCATATCCTAACAAATACATAACTTTATC
>CAZAWP010000116.1:0-3701 GCA_964488855.1 uncultured Sangeribacter sp. | reverse complement strand
GGGGAACTGCCCTCCGGGCAGTGGCTACGCGACGAAGGAGGTATACCTGAATACGATGTCGTCTATTCCGGACCGGCTGCCTGCCGCATCGACGGCAGAAGATAATAATTGCATAAATAATCTTTAAGTAAATAATCCTTAGGATATTTGGTTTAGATTATAAATTGTATTATCTTTATCATCAAATTGATATCATTATGGATTTAGCTATAGAGAAAAAAGCTCATGTATTCCGTTTGCCGGTATACCTACTTGAAAAACTGAAAGATCTCGCCGCGAAAGACCGGAGGAGTCTTAATAATTATGTAGAAGGTATCCTTTTAGATGCCGTCTATCATGAACCCAATGACATCACAAAAGCGGCTTTTGAAGAGGCAAAAGCGGGTAAACTTGAAGGTCCCATAGATACATCAAGCCTTGAGGCTATGCTTAAATCCATGGGATTATGAAGGAGCTGAGATACACCACCCAGTTTAAAAAAGATCTTAAACGCTATCTCAATCAGCCAAAGAAGCTTAAAGCTCTTAACGATGTGCTTGATTTACTTAAGAAAGAAGTGCCTTTACCTAAAAAGTACAAGCAACATTATTTAGAGGGTAACTTTGCGGGATGTATGGAGTGTCATATAGAGGGTGATTTCTTATTAGTATGGTATGACGAGAAAAATAATACCTTAGCTTTATTTCGTCTTGGCTCACACTCCGAATTATTCAAGAAATAAAGTTATACGGATTCTTCAAGAAATAAAGCTTACTCGGGAGTGAGGGCGAGGATTTCGGGGGCGGTGGCGGTGCAGGGACCGGACTTGGTCAGCTTGAGGGCGCACATGGCGGTGGCGAAACGGGCGGCGTCGGGGATCGAGGCGCCCTGCGAACGGCGCCACAGATAACCTGCCATGTAGGTGTCGCCGCAGCCGGTTGCATCCACTACCCTCTCTATCGGAAGTGCCGGGATGCGGTGTAACTCGCCGGCGGCATAGATCACTGAACCACGGCTACCTAATGTCAGCACAACCTCCTTGACACCCTCGGCAGCCAACATCCGTGCCGCCTCCTCGGGGTCGTCGCTGCCGGTGAGGATTTTCATTTCCTCTTCGTTCGCCTTAAGGATGTCGATATAGGGCAACAACTCTTTCTGTTCGCGCCATTCTGTAGGATACACCGAACCGTCTTCGACGCGGCGCAGGAATCCCTGGGCATCGACGGAGATCCTTCCCTTGCCGGCAAGATACTTGATTACCTCGGGACTGAAATCATCATTGAGGAGAGTTCCCAAATGTATAATACCGCCTTTTATCTTACCGAGGTCTTCTATTTTAAAGGGATCGGCCTTGGCACGTACACGCTGGGTGCGATGATCGGAATCGGCGCCATATATATTCTCGAAAAATACACTCTTGGCAGACGGGAGGGACTCAACCTCTATACCCTCACTGCGCAGAGTGTCCACTACCGGCAGCTCACTCTCCCCTACCGCCGTAACCAACAGGAATGAAGACGGGTCAAGAGCTGCCAAAGCCTTTGCAAAGTAATAAGCGGTGCCTCCCGGCATATACACTTCATTATCGGGGGTGACTATCTTATCAAGAGTGATATGACCGATGCAACATAGATTGTAGTCTTTCATGGCTTTCGTTTTAGTGGACTAATTTAAAACAACTCAACACCCCAAAAGGCTCATTATTTACCCTTGCAGGATTGCCGCAGCGACATAAACGCGTATAAAGTCACCACCAAGTACCCTGCCGCCGGCACCCAGAAGGCTGTCGAGATATTGACCTCGGTAGCGATATGTCCCATGAGAATCGACCCGACGGCACCTCCCAAGGGTGTCATCATCATGAATGAGGATGCGATCTTGGAGTACCTGCCGGTCTTTGAGATTGTCAGTGCAAATATAGTGGGGAAAACGATAGCCTCAAAAGCATAACAGACAAATATCGAGTAATGCGAAGCGTAACCGAGATTTAATGTCACTACGATTGCGCCGACGGTTGCTATCAATGCCGATAAAGATAGGACTTTAAGAGGCTTAACCCGGCTCATTATCAGACCACCGAGTACCCTCGCCACCATAAAGATTCCCAAGGCGCCGAACGACAGTACCTGTGTAGCCTCAACCTTATCGAGCCACTGATGCGATATGGAATAGTTGATGAATAAGGAGTTTATAGAAATCTCGGATATTTCATAAAAGAACAGTGCAGCCACTCCTCCTAAAAATGCACGGTTGGAAAACAATGCCTTTACTGACTCCTTTAACGGGGGTTCGTTGCCGGGAAATTCAGACAGTTTCTCGGGGGTAATTTCCGGCAGGCGTACCCGCGAAAACAGCAATACCATTATGAGGACGATACATCCCATGAGTGAGTAGGGCACTGCCACCGATGAATGAGCCTCTGTGAACAGGTACGATCCGATTGTCACGGGTCCCAAGATACATCCCAAGCCGTTGAACGATTGGGCTATATTCAGACGCGAGGCTGCCGTATTTGTGGGACCCAATTCGGAGGCGTAGGGATTGGCGGCTGTTTCAAGTACTGCCAATCCGCAACCGATGACAAAGAGGGCGATGAGGAAGAAGGTAAACGAGGTTATGGCAGCCGCCGGTATGAAAAGGAAGGCTCCGCAGGCAAAGAGTATGAGTCCGGTGATGATGCCGAAACGGTAACCCGCGCGGCTGATTATAACGCCGGCAGGAAGTGCCATCAGGGCGTACGCCACGTAGGTACTCGCCTGGATAAGCGTGGAGTGCGCTACGGTGATATGGAGGACTTCCTGAAAATGCTTGTTGAGGACATCAAGGATAGAGCGTGCATATCCCCACAGGAAAAACAGCGAGGTGATAAGCACGAAAGGGAGTATGTAATGCGGCGGCACTAAAGTGCGCGGTATTTTTTTATTCTCTCTATCCATAATCAGCGCCCTAACTTATTTTCCTGACGGTAAAAAGGCAAAAAACACAGCCCCCACGAGGCAGACGAACGCCGCTATATGATTCCAGTGGAGTTTCTCTCCGCTGAAAAGTAACATTGCTATTATGGTAAAGACGGTCAGCGAGATAGCTTCCTGTATTATCTTTAGCTGCATGAGTGAGAAGGGTCCGCCGTTGTCGGCAAAACCCATACGGTTGGCGGGTATCATGAAGCAATATTCGATGAGCGCTATACCCCACGAGAGGAGTATGACACCGTAAAGGGGCCAATTGGTCGTGGTACCGGTCTGCTGCAATTTGAGGTGACCGTACCACGCCAGGGTCATGAATACATTTGATATAATGAGCAATAGAATTGTCGCTATACCGGCTTTCATAATCTATAGTTACTTGGTTAATCAGGTTAGTTAATCGTCATAAACGACCCGGCTGCAAAGATAAGCATTTTCTACATTACAGCCGCTAAGAATTTTTATATCTCAATATTTTACGCTATATTTGCAACAGGCAGATACTCTATAAATCAATTATTGGAAGTATAACTGCAATTTACGACAAACTAACAGACTCTAAATAATCATGAAAACTCTTTTTAGATACAGTATACTGTCAGCTCTCTTAATGGGTATGAGTACGGCACCGTCGCTTCTCGCCCAAGATTATCAGATTAAGGTCCTTGAGGATCAGGAGCCGATGCAGACAGGCAAATATGAGCCCAACTGGGAATCCCTCAAGCAGTACGAAGTGCCGGAATGGTTCCGCGATGC
>CAZAWP010000115.1:4171-6737 GCA_964488855.1 uncultured Sangeribacter sp. | reverse complement strand
GCTAATAATTAGCAATATAGATATTTATAAATTTTGATTAATGAATTAGGGGCGCCCTCGTGAGAAGGTGCCCCTAAAGTTTTTTCTATTACTGCCGATTAAGAAATGTGGCAGTTACGGAATTATCGGATACCGATTCTATCAATCCTCCTTGACAAACGGCTTAAGGTCTTTTACTGCATCTTTTAGTGAAATTTCCTTGCCACCGTTGTCGAGGTCGATGAGGACGTAGCGATCATTGCCCATACCCATCTCTTTCATATAAGAGAGCTGACGCAGACCGTGACGGCTCTCGATACGCTCCATTAGGTCATGGTGCTCCTCCTCGGTCATGGCATACACCAGATCCACACAGGCCTGGTCGAGTGCCAGGATATCGGTCGACGAAAGGATACCCACATTCGGTGTTACGACCGGTGCCGCATCTGTTCCCTCGCAGTCGCATGATACCGACATATTGCGCATCACGTTTACGTAAGTGATGTTGTCGCCGAAATAATCCTTGACTGCCTTGGTGGACTCCACCATGCGCTCCATGAGTTCCTCCTTGTTGGCTCCCCAGTCGTTGCCCGGACGGCGACCGTGAACCCACGCCTTGCCGATGCGACCGTCGGCGCAACCGATGGCGATATTCTTGTTGCTGCCGCCGAAACCTCCCATGGCATGACCCTTGAAGTGTGTCAGCACGACTAAAGAGTTGTAGTTGGGGAGGTGGCAGCCGACCGACATCTTGTCGAACCATTTACCACCCTTTACGGGAATGGTGATGGTGTCCTCGGCATCCATGATATCGACAGGGCAGAAGGTCCAGCCATTGACTTTAAGTGTCTCGCGGTGATCCTCCGTCGTGTATCGGTCACCTCGATAATAAGTGTTGGTCTCAACAACCGTTCCATCGGGTATATCCTTTGCCATGAGCTCCTTGACCCATTCGCGCGGGATAATGTTAGGACCGTTCTTCTCGCCGGTATGAACCTTGACGGCAACCTTACCCTTGATGCTGTCATTGACTTTCTCGTATGCGGCGATGAGGCCTTCGGGTGAAAGATTGCGGGTGAAATATACCACTGATACGTCACCGGTGCGATCCTCATAAGGGACATACTTGTTGCCGTCGGTAGCAGCCACCGGTTCGGTTTCTACTCCCGAGGCCTTAGTTGCAACAGACGTGCAACCCAATCCGGTAAGAGCTATGCACAATATTCCGAAAATTGATTTCTTCATATTAAAACAGTTAGTCGTTTTTATTATTTTTAGTAAAATTAATAAAAATCAGCGGCATACGCAATAACCATCCTTTTTGTTTGCGGATACACTTTTTATTATTAAATTTGTCATGCCCAATCTCTACCCGACCTATTGCAGATGTAATCCTGACGGGTAGAAGACCTTAAACCGACCCATAAGTTATGGAACCTATAATAAAACATTTCACCGACGACGATCTGTATAAGTTCACCATGTGCTGCTGCGTGATCGATAATTTCCCGCGCACTCAGGTCAAGTATGAATTTAAGGACCGTGACGACCGCGTTTATCCCGAAGGGTTCGCAGAAGCCCTCGCCGAACAGTTACGTATGCTTGAGGAGGTAACAATCTCTGATGAGGAGATCGACTTCATGAAGCGTCGGTGCAACTACATACCCAATTGGTTCTATTCGTATCTCAAGGGGTTCCGTTACGACAGCCGTCAGGTTCATATACATCAGGATGGCGAGGGTCATCTCCACGTCGAGATCGAAGGACCCTGGAGTTCGACGATCCTATTGGAGGTTAAATTACTTGCCATCATCTCCGAACTATATTTCATAATGACCGGCGAAAGTGCACAGGCAGACTATGATGACTATTATCGCAAGACTTATGCTAAGGGGGAGAGGCTTCTCGATGCAGGGGTGACTTTCAGCGACTTCGGCACACGTCGACGTCTGTCGTTTGAGGCGCAGGATACCGTGGTCCGTGCCCTTACCGACTGTAACCGGTCGCACAAGGGCTCGGGACGCTTCACAGGTACGAGCAACGTCTATCTGGCGATGAAATATGACCTCACTCCTATCGGCACCATGGCGCACGAACTGATCTGCGCCATCGCCGGCATGTTCGGACCGCAGATGTCGAACCATCTCGCCATGCAGGCGTGGGCACAGACTTACCGCGGAGCCCTCGGCACTTTCCTTTATGACACTTACGGCTGGGAAATATTCAGCCTAAATTTCTCCGAGGACTATGCCAATCTGTTCAAGGGATTGCGTGTGGACAGCGGGGATAACTTCCACGAACTCGATCTTATTATAAATAAGTACAAGAGTCTGAACATTGACCCGAGGTCAAAGCAGGTAGTCTTCAGCAACGCCCTCAATGTCGATTCGGCAATCGAGATTCATAACTTCGCCAAGGACAAATGTATCCCCAGTTTCGGCATCGGCACTCATTTCACAAACAATTTCGACAACATCCGCTATCTCAACATCGTCATCAAGTTGCTCGCTGTCAAGATCACCGAAAGCTGGCCTTTCTACTGCACCACATGCAAGCTCAGCGAGGACAAGGGCAAGTACACCGGTGA
>CAZAWP010000115.1:0-4071 GCA_964488855.1 uncultured Sangeribacter sp. | reverse complement strand
GAGTCTATTACCGTCGAAAGTGTGTCGGCATCAAGATTACCGAAGCCCTCGTCGATAAAGAGGTTATCGAACGATACATTTCTCGACGACAGTGACGACAGGCCCAAGGCGAGGCCGAGGCTTACGATAAAGGTCTCACCACCCGAGAGAGTCGTCACGTCACGGATGTCATCACCACGGTCATGATCGATGATACGCATACCGAGAGAGTTCTTGACATGCACCAACTCATAGCGGCTGTTAAATTTACGTATCTCCTCGTTGGCATGCTCGATCAGGAACCGCAGGGTATAGGTCTGAGCGATCTTACGCAATGTCTTACCCTCGTTACCCACTGATTCGGCAATTGCTTTCCAGTCCTCGGCAAGCTGAGAGGCAGCGTTATATTCATCCTTTAACGAACCCAATGCCTCACTTGCTTCGCGGTGTGCTTTGACTTTCATCTTGGCAGCCACCAACTGCGCATCATCATGACGGCGGAGGTCGTCAATTTTTGCGACAAGGGTCTCTTTAGTTTCTTCCGGACGATTGACCTGCATCTGTTCCCAATTGGCATTCTCGTTGGCAAGAGTAGCCTTGATAGACGTGCACCGGTCGTCCAACCGACGGAGTTCACGGCGGATCTGTTGCCAATCGCGGTTATCTTGTGCCAATTTATGCAACTGTTCTTCAGATAGCGGAGCCGTACTATTACGGTTATAAACCCCGAGCCACAGAGCGAGTTCCGACTCTTTTGCAGTCAATGCTATGCGGCTGTTATTTATGGCGGAGTTCAGTGTCTCAATCCGTCCTGCCACACCGTGAATCTCAAGGTTGCACTTGGATTGCTTTTCCCGACTGCTTTCCAACTCCTTTTCTGCCTTTTGAATACGGATTTTAATTTCATTTTCGACCCGATCGGGAGTATTCTCCCCTATCAGTTCTTTAATCTTACCATTCTTACCCGCAATTTCAACTATTAAGGCTTGATATTGCTCATTAATGCGTTCAAATTCCTGTTTCTTCTCCTTTTCTGCTTCTACAAGCAGGATGGTATTTCCTTGCAAAACTTCAAGTTTATTTCTTAATGCCGTCAGTTCCTGTTCCGATTCTTGTCTCCTGGCTGCATTGCTCTCCGAGAGTCGCAGAAATTCCTCACGGAGAGATTCAAATTCACCGTGCAATATCTTAATCTTTTCATCTTTTGCTACGTAGAACTCATACCGGGCATTGGCGAAGATCTGCTGATCCTGCGCGGCTGCGAGTTCCTGCTGAAGGACAGTGGGATCTTCCGACAAATCACTGCGCATATATAAAGTTTCATCCCACTCTTTGCCAAGACGTGACAGTTCCTTTCCGGCGCTTTCCACACTCCTTTTTAAAGCCTCCAATTTGCCGTTGTTGCGCTCGCATGATTTCTGCAATTCTTTTTCGAGCGATATACATTTCTCCAATTCCTCTTTCTTGTCCTTAACAAGATTCTCGAGTCCGGTGATGGCTTCGGAGGCAGCAATGTTATGACTATAGGGATGGTGAGTGGCACCACAAACGGGACATGGGCTGTCATCCACGAGTGTACTTCGCAGATTCTCTACATTCTCGCTTTTCAGCAATCCTAAAGAAGCATCCAAGGTCTCGATTTCCTTTTTCAGGGCAGTATAGTTTATCGCGGCAAGTTTATCGGCAAGCAATCGGTTGTCATCCGATAATTTCTCCATATCCTTCTCATCCTCATTTATTCTTGATTTATGGGCATTATAATTCTGTCGGATGGATATGGCACGGTTAAGGATATTGACGTACACATCTGCCTTGACTTTTGATTCCCGTACTTCTTTGGCGTCAAGGTCGGCGATGTCCTTCTGTGCTTCGCTCAACTCCCTCTGCTTTACATCAATCTTGGAACCGATGGTTTTTTCCTCCTCTGCAATCCGCTCGATCAGCCGTGTATGATTTCTGTCTCCTTCGGAAATCTTACGCTGTAATCTGTCGATATTGGCTCGATTCTCTTCACACGCCGACACAGCTGCCTTATATACACTCTCTGTGGAGGTAAGTACACGGGAAGCCTCTACCCTCCGTTGTTCGAGACCATTTATTTCCACAACGATGCGACGAGCTTCCACAAGTATGGGGGTAATCCGTTCCGACTCCGTTTTAGCGGCTGTGAGGTTCTGGAATTTATTCTCGACCTCCTTTGACAACTCCGCGGCAATGGAATCCAGACGCTCCTTCTCCTTAACCTCCTTGTCCTTTGAATCACGGGTGAGTTTCAGATCATTTTCGATCTTATCGCGTTCACCTACCAGTGCAATTCCCTCTTGCGCGGCATCCCTTGTCTCAACAAGTTGCCGAAGGGGCGACATTTCTTCCCTCTCCTTTTCGGCTACAGCCAAATCTTGCTCAACACCTTTTATGCGCGCTTTGATAGCATCTTCCTGAGCATACCAATTCACCTGCACGGTCAGAGCCTCAATCTGTTTTTGACGCTGCTGCAACTCCTCCTCAAGACGCGCTATCTCCGCCTCGGTTGCTACCAGTTCGTCGTCGGAAATAAGGAACTGCTGATATGCAGCAATTTTCCCTTTTATATTCTTGAACTCTTCGGCGGTCTCATTACGTTTTTGGGTGATTTTGTCGGCAAGTTCGATATATTTATCCTGACCGCCGATGAGTTTTTCAAGAAGCTCGTAACGTTCCTCATCCTTTGCCTTGAGAAAAGCGGCGAAACTTCCCTGTGCAATAAGCACGGTGCGCAGGAACTGTTCGTAATCGAGTCCGATGATGGCGGGTATATCCTCCCAGTCGGCGGTTTCCTCTACATACTCATCGTCTTTGTGCACTATGCGGTACAGAAATGTCTTGACATTGTCGTAGGCAGTACGTTTGAGGCGCACATGCCACTCGGCGCGATACACATTTCCGTTATTGGCCTCGAAGGTAAGTTTGGAGTAACCGGTTTTGCGACCGCGTGTTAGTATATTGCGTGAATCGGTGGGTGCCAGGCGTCCCTCCTCCTTATTGTCGGCGGCGAGGATGTCGATGTGCTGGTTGCGGTCACCCTTCTTGCGCGGATACCTCGGGGCGCGGTTGTATAGCGCAAGACAGATGGCATCGAGGATAGTGGATTTCCCGCTCCCCATGGGTCCGACGATGCTGAAAATCGACGTATCGCCGAGCACCCCCGTGGTGAAGTCAATGACCTCCCCCTCCCGCCTGTCGAGCGACGCAAGATTAAGTATTTCAAGCCTGATTATCCTCATTACCCCTCCTCATTAATTCCTGTACGATATTGGCGTACTCTGCGCTTAAGATTGTCTATATGATGACGAAGCATGGTATCCTGTATTATTGAGGAATCCTCGCTTTCGCGGCTATCAATCAATGCTTGTATATATTCCCCTTTATCCTCTTTTGTGACTATGGAGGGAACAAGGCCTAACTGCCGTTGAATCATATTCATTACCAACCGCGTGGTTCGTCCGTTGCCGTCTACCCAAGGGTGAATAGTCACTAAGCGGAAATGTGCCTCAAAACTGAGACGGCAACAGGCGGCAATATCGTTTCTATCTACTTTGGCTATCGCATCGTTAAGCCACTTACAAAATTCCTCTACGGCGCGGGTTATCTTATTATAGGCAAGATAGCTTCTTCCGCCGACTCCGGCACTTACATTGCAGAGACGGAACTCTCCCTTTGAAGAATCGAAATGTCCCCCTATAGTAGAATATTCACTTCCGGTACGCCTCATGACGAGCGCGGCTAAATGTTGCAATAGTTGTGGTGTATAGGTAAGGTTTGCGGAAGTGTTTTTGAAAGCATATATATACGCATCTTTCAGATCGACATTCATCATCTGCTCCACCAACGAACGACCTTTTGCCACAATATCCTCGTCAAAAAGGAGTTGGTTTTCGACTTCCGTCACCGTCGAACCCTCGATAGCCGTGGAATGGGTCACAATTGAATACAGGTAGAACTTCTGATAGTCCACCTGATCCTCAATTCCCGAAGCCCGGTAATCCCTCACCGCCTCTCTTATCCGAATGTCAAGATCCTTATCCATATTAATATTTTATCTGCAACTCTTAT
>CAZAWP010000114.1:0-6752 GCA_964488855.1 uncultured Sangeribacter sp. | reverse complement strand
GAGCGCTCTGTGTCGAGACGGAGCTGCTCGAACTGAGATGCTGCACGGTCGAAGATGAGGCTCTCGACTGCTCCGTCGGTAACCTCTGCACCGCAGCCACAGCCGCAGCATCCTTTCTCGCTGATCTTGTCGAGTGCCTTCTCGTTGAAGTTCGGGTAGATATTGGTACCGAGGAGATTCTCCTTGCGGCGTGCCACGTCAAGGTGACGCTTTACTCCGGACTCATTGACTTTCTTCTGGATCTCTCCCTTTGCCAACATTGCCTCGAAACCGCCGTTGTCCTCAACCTCGTTGAAGACCTTCCATGCCTGCTCGGCGATGGATGCTGTGAGTGTCTCGATATAATATGAACCGCCGGCGGGATCCACAACCTTGTTGAGGTGTGACTCGTCGCGGAGGAGAAGCTGCTGGTTGCGGGCGATTCGCTCGCTGAACTCATCAGGCTTCTGATACGGGAGATCGAAGGGAAGGGTCTCGATTGAGTTCACACCTGCGAGGGCGGCACTCATGGTCTCTGTCATCGAACGCAGCAGATTGACATGTGCGTCGTAGATGGTCATGTTGAAACGGCTTGTAACGGCATGTACCCAGATCTTGCAGTCCTCCTCGGGAACGCCGTATGCCTTGAGGATCTCCGCCCAGAGCATTCTGCCGGCACGGAATTTAGCCAGCTCCATGAAATAGTTGGAGGAGATGCCCATGTTGAATTTTATGCGCTTGGCAACCTCGGCGGGTGTCAGTCCTGCCTCTGTCATGATGGTCATCCATTCAGCTCCCCATGCGAGGGCATAGCCGAGCTCCTGCGAGATGTAGGCGCCGGCGTTGTTGAACATTACGCTATCAACGGCGAAACAACGGAGATTCTCTATCTCCTTAACGGTCTCATAGAGAGCCTTGCCTGTCTCTGCGATGCTCTTGGGGAAGGGAAGTCCGTGCTTGAGATAACGGCGGAAGGGGTTGAAGTCGATCGAGCCCTTGAATTCCTTCTCGGCACCTTTCTCCTTGATGACCTCCACAAGCTGGGCGGCGATCTCGACAGCGTGACCGGGACAGCACTCGATGTTGATCTCCACTTTCTTTAAATCAATGCCCTCGAGTATCTCACGCAGTGATGCATCGGCTGCCTCGCCGCGAAGTGCGATGCCTAATGACTCGACACCACGGTCCAGGATGTGACGGGCGTGCTCGTTCATCTCGGCGGCGGTCTTTCCGATGACCTGCTGACGGATCACCCAGTCGTTGTTGTCGCGTGTGCCTCGGAGATAAGGGTATTGGCCGGGGAGTGAGTCGATTGCCGGTAAGTTCTCAATATCCTCTTTACGGTAAAAGGGTTGCACATTGAAACCCTCATTGGTACGCCATACGAGCTTCTTGTCGAAGTCGGCGCCCTTGAGATCGACATTGATTTTCGCCTTCCACTCCTCGGTGGACACGGGCGCAAACATGTCGAACAATGTTTCTTTCTTGTTTGCCATTGTCAATAGCTGTTATGTTGTTTTAGTAGATTCATGGTATGTCTATAGCGTCGGTTGAGGCTATACCCAGTGATGCGCAAATATACTATCTTTTTTAGATAAATGAAAATAAGTACAGTATAATTTTGAGCGTGGTCAGTTTATGGACAGTCTTTTTGCTGTTTTAAGGGGTGGTGAACTCAGATTTCCTCTATGCGCTTGTCCACGCATCTGACGGCGCGGGCGGGGAAATTCTCCAGCATGTCCATGTTATGGGTGATCATGAGGATGGCCTGCCCTTTCTCTGCGAGGGAATGCAGCAGTCCCACGATCTGGTAGCCGGTCTGCGGGTCGAGGTTACCTGTGGGCTCGTCGGCGAGTATGAGCGCGGGATTGTTGAGGAGGGCGCGGGCGATTACGATACGCTGCTGCTCTCCTCCCGATAGTTCGTAGGGAAGTTTATAACCTTTGTTCTCCATTCCCACGGCCCTGAGTACCTCGGCGATGCGGTCGTTTATCTCAGCCTTGTCCTTCCATCCTGTCGCCTGAAGCACAAAACGGAGGTTAGCCTCTGCCGAGCGGTCCTGCAGGAGCTGGAAATCCTGAAAGACCACCCCTATCTTGCGACGGAGGTACGGTATATCGCGGCGCCTTATCTTCATCATGTCAAAACCGAGGACCTCCGCCTTCTCGGCCTCCGCCACCGGGACATCGGCATACATGGTTTTCATCAGCGAACTCTTTCCGCTCCCCACCATGCCGGTGAGATAGCAGAATTCGCCTTCCTGCAATACAAAATCGGCATCGCGGATGACGCGGCGGTCCGAACGGTCTATGGCGACTTTACGGTATTCTATTATGTTGCTCATTATATCTGTGTGTATCGGGTCTTGCGCTGGAACTGCCGTATGCAAAACCGTATGCGAATATAATGATTTTCGCTTTATTAAAAAAATCAGAGCCGGGAATACTTGCATATTCCCGGCTCTGATTTTGATATTTATGAGCATATAGGTGTTTAAAAGCTCAATTGTGCCATTGATACTACCCGGTTTGAATTACCTGAGGTGTGGTCGAAGTTCATGCGCTTGCCTGCATCATACTCGAGACCTACCTGCAGACGGGGTGTGATGTTCCAGAATACATTCACCGCTCCGTAGAGTCCGTATTTGTATTCAGCGGTAGTCGGATACGGATGCTTGGGAAGATATCGGAGTTCGGAGAGGGCGCATCCGACATGTACGTTATGGGTTATCGAATACCTTGCACCGAATGTCAGTCCAAGGGCCGCGGGAGCATAAAGCTTGCCGGGGGTACCCGGATCGCTGACGAGATCAAACTGACCGCGGGCGAGATCGGAGATATAACTGCCGTGTCCCTGTCCGATATTGGCAAGTCCGTACAGCATGACGGGAGGTGCGACCTTGAACATTCCCGAGAGCTGGACGCCCCAGCCGAAGATGGTGTGGTTCTTCTGCTCGATGAGGTTGCGGTACGGTACACCGCGCAGCAGTACCGACAGTCGGACATGGCTGATACCGTCAAGCCATTTGTACTGTACGAGACCGGCGATATCGGGGGTATAGTCTGATACTTTCTTGGCATTCGGGTCGTCGATACGGGGTTTTGAGGTGGGGAACTCAAATGAGCCTCCTACTGACCAGTTCTTTTTTGTATAGAGATATCTGACAAGAATATTCCTGCGGTCTGCACGTCCTACGGCTCCGGCTCCGTCTACTGTCGGAGGGGCTGCCGCGGGGTCGGCGAAGCTTGATGTGGCGTATCCGAAAGTGACGTTTCGGATGGTCAGGAATGCTTTCTGGAGAACAAACACGTTAGGACGGTAGCCATCGAAGGTTGCCTCGATATATCCCATATAGTCTCCGACCTTATCGTGAGTACCGATGATGGTGAAGAAGATACCTGTACCACCGGGGTCGGCGGCAAGCTGCTTGTTGTTGGCGGGATCTCGATGCATGGGCATGTTGTACACCTCGAAGTTCTGCGACGGTATGACTCCGTTCCACTCGAACCATCCTTTCATCTTGATTACGCCACCGAGACCCATAGCCATCTTGGCACCTTTGCTGATGAACATGAAGTATGGTGCCATCGGGTCCTGGAAATGACGGAACTGGTTCACATAGAAACGGCTGACGAGCGCCCTGATGGAATCCTGCGCCTCAGGGGTATCGTTCTGCGCGGGACCGATGTTGTGTACATTTTCGATCTCCTTGGCGCGGTTGGCTTCCTCGGGATAACGGTACACTCTATTGGACAAGGGTTGGAAGGATTCGAAAACCACACTTCCGGGTACGCTCTTATCTTCTGCGGTGGATGTCTCTACGGGGATGGATTCTGCTTTACCCTTTCCATCGGTATCGTCCTGTGCGTATGCGCCGAGATAACACCCTCCGGCGAACACAGTAGCTGTCAATATTCGTAAACCTGCTTTCATATTCAAACGTGAGTCAATAGGTAATAGGTATTGGATTTTGGGATTCCCATCGCCTCGCGGATTTTGGGTTTCGTACGATGGGATTTATACTATTTTAACGCTTGAATGTCCTTAAGGTTTAAATACGGTTAATTTTTGTTTAATTAGTTTTACTTATATTTTACTTATAATGGTATTTATATCCGGTATTCTTATCTTATCGTCGTGTTTTTATATTTCAGGCGAACAGGCCGCGGAATACTTCTTCGACTTTCGATACTTCCACGATTCGGATGTCAAATGTATCTTTGATACCTTTGAGGTTGCCGCGGGGGATGAAGATGGTATCGAAGCCGAGTTTCTGCGCTTCTGCCACGCGCTGCTCTATGCGGGTGACGGTCCGTATCTCGCCCGAAAGCCCTACCTCTCCGGCAAAGGCTGTGCGACGCGGGATGGCTACGTCGAAGTTCGACGACATTACTGCCGCGACTACGGCGAGGTCAAGCGCGGGATCTGAGACTTTTAGGCCGCCGGCTATGTTGAGGAATACATCTTTCTGCCCTAATTTGAACCGCGCGCGTTTCTCAAGGACGGCGAGGAGCATGTTGAGCCTGCGCTGGTCGAACCCTGTCACGGCACGCTGGGGGGTACCGTATGCCGCCGAAGACACAAGGGCCTGTACCTCGACCATGAACGGACGGATACCCTCGACGGTGACGCCTATGGCAATACCGCTCATCTCTTCGTCACGGTTCTCCGACAGCAGCATCTCCGATGGATTCTTTACTTCCTTGAGTCCTTTGGTCACCATTTCATATATTCCTATCTCGGAGGTGGATCCGAAGCGGTTCTTCACGCTCCGCAATATGCGGTACAAGTATTGGCGGTCTCCTTCGAACTGCAGCACCGCATCCACTATATGCTCCAGCACCTTGGGACCTGCGATGGCGCCGTCTTTGTTGATATGCCCCACTAAGATTACGGGTACGTTGCTCTCCTTGGCATAACGGAGGAGCGATGCGGCGCATTCACGAACCTGCGATACACTGCCGGGGGCAGATTCTATCTCGGGCGAACAGATGGTCTGGATCGAATCGATGACAAGGAGATCGGGTTGTATGTTGTCTATCTGTGTGAAGATGTTGTCGAGCATCGTCTCGCAAAGGATATATGTATCTTCGGAGACCTTACCGAGGCGGTCGGCGCGCATACGAAGCTGTGAGGCACTTTCCTCTCCGGATACGTAAAGGATGCGTCTGTTTCGCATAGACAGGATATTCTGCAGCAGAAGTGTGGACTTGCCGATACCGGGTTCACCCCCTATTAGAACGAGGCTGCCGCGCACAAGGCCGCCGCCGAGGACACGGTTGAGTTCTCCGGAGGGGAGCTTTATACGGGCTTCGTCCTTAACCTCTATTTCCGACAGCTTAACAGGACGGCTGCTTTTGACCAATCCCTTTTTCCCTCCTTTTGTCGGGGTGATTTTCTCCTCGACAAAGCAGTTCCACTCTTTGCATTGCGGACACTGCCCTATCCATTTGGGCGATTCGTATCCGCAGTTTGAACAGAAATATACCGTCTTGGTTTTTGCCATTCTCTTCTTAACTCTTTTTGTGTCTTTTTATCTATTGCCGACACAAAGATAATGATATTATCTAATACTTCTTCAAGGGCCGGAAAATTTAAGCATCGATCGATAATTAGCGCATGATTACTTAAACAAATAGTCTCTTACACTCCTTATATTAATGTAGGAAGAATATAATGTATATGCAGACCGGAAACGGCTTGTGTTGCATACTTATTAATTATAAAATTATAGGATTATGGAATTTCTGACAAACGAGAAGCTCCTCATCGTGGGAGCAGCCGGCATGATCGGCAGTAATATGGCACAGACCGCCATCATGATGCACCTGACCCCCAATATCTGTCTCTATGACCCCTATGCCAAGGGTCTGGAGGGTGTCGCCGAGGAAATGCTCCAGTGCGGTTTCGAGGGTATGAACATCACTTACACCGACAATATCGAGGAAGCATTCACCGGTGCCAAGTATATTGTATCGTCGGGCGGTGCTCCACGTAAGGCAGGGATGACGCGTGAGGATCTCCTGAAGGGTAATGCTCAGATTGCTGAGGATTTCGGCAAGAATGTTAAGAAATATTGTCCCGATGTCAAACATATTGTGGTTATTTTCAACCCGGCTGATATAACCGGTCTGGTGACTTTGTTGTACTCTGGAGTTAAACCGGAATGTGTGACCACTTTGGCCGCTCTTGACAGTACTCGTCTGCGTAATGAACTCGCCAAGTATTTCAAGATATCGCCTGATAAGATCGAGAATGCGCGTACATACGGTGGACATGGTGAACAGATGGCTGTCTTCAAATCTACGACTCTTGTGGACGGTAAGCCGCTCAAGACACTTATCGAGACCGGTGTCCTTCCGCAGAATGAATGGGAGGAACTTCAGACTCGTGTCATCCAGGGTGGTAAGAATATAATCGACCTGCGTGGCAGAAGCTCTTTCCAGAGTCCTGCCTATCTGTCTATCGAGATGATCGCAGCCGCCATGGGTGGTCCTGCTTTCCGTTGGCCTGCGGGCGTATATGTAAACGATGACCGCTTCCATAATATAATGATGGCGATGGAGACTACCATCACTAAAAATGGCGTCACTTTCAAACCTGTGGAGGGTACTGCCGAGGAAAACGCTGATCTCGAAAAGAGCTATAAGCATCTGTGCGAGTTGCGCGATGAGGTTATTTCCTTGGGTATCATTCCTCCGATCTCTGAGTGGGGTAAGTATAATCCATACCTGCTCGAGAAAACAGTGTAGAATTAATGTTTAGTGTTTAGT
>CAZAWP010000113.1:0-6772 GCA_964488855.1 uncultured Sangeribacter sp. | reverse complement strand
GTCGAGACCTGCGGGATCGTAGATGTAACCGTCGGGACCTGAGATAGTCACAACCTTACCGCCCAACTCTGTAGCCTTGGTGGCTGCGCCCCATGCCACGTTGCCGAAGCCTGAGATTGCGATAGTCTTGCCCTTGATGTCAGTGCCGAGATCCTTGAGCATGCTTGATACGAAGTAGAGAGCACCGAAACCGGTAGCCTCGGGACGGATGCGGCTTCCGCCAAATGACAGACCCTTACCGGTGAATGTACCGGTGTTCTCGCGGGCGAGTTTCTTGTACATGCCGTACATGTAGCCTACCTCACGGCCGCCTACGCCTATATCGCCTGCGGGTACGTCACGGTCGGGACCGAGGTTGCGCCATAACTCGAGGATAAACGCCTGGCAGAAACGCATGATCTCAGCATCGCTCTTACCACGGGGACTGAAGTCAGAACCACCCTTGGCACCGCCCATCGGGAGAGTAGTGAGAGCGTTCTTGAATGTCTGCTCGAAACCGAGGAATTTGAGGATTGAGAGGTTTACTGATGAGTGGAAACGGATGCCACCTTTGTAGGGACCGATGGCGTTGTTGAACTGTACACGATAACCGATGTTGTTCTGAACCTCGCCCTTGTCGTCTACCCATGTCACGCGGAATGTGAAGATACGGTCGGGCTCTACCATACGCTCGATAAGGCGAGCTTTCTCGTACTCGGGATGCTGGTTATATACTTCTTCGACCGACATCAAAACTTCTTTGACTGCCTGAAGATACTCTTTCTCACCGGGATGCTTTGCTTCAAGACCGGCAATAATCTCGTTAATGTTCATGACTTGATTAGATTTAAGAATGTCTGTACAAATCTACAAACTTTATGCAAACCTACCAAATATTTAATCAAAAATTTACGAGTCATCTTAAAATCAGTTGTCAGACCTCCCGATGCTTGACTTTATGACAGGTATATGCCGTTAATTTAATTTTAAACCGGACTAAAATATTAAGTTGTCGGGACGCGTTAGAGTTAAGGCTAATGTTGTTAAAAAACATAATGGATCATCCGCTTAAAGATATATCAAAGACACTCCGGCACTCGAAGTTTGCCCCGCGCTCCAAGTCGGCACTCAAGAAGCAGTTGGCTCTGCTGACAATACCTATCTTCATAGAGACGCTGCTGATAATGTCGCTCGGAGCGATGGATACTTTCATGCTCTCGCGCCATTCCGATGCTTCGGTGGCCGCTGTCGGACTCGCCAATCAGGTCATTTCCTTTACCTTTATTATATTTGAGGTCATCAACCTCGGCACTTCAGTCTTATGCAGCCAGTATTTGGGTGCCGGTATGCGCGACCGCATGATTACCGTAACGGGTATGTCGCTGGTGGTGAATTTACTGTTCGGTGTCGTCGTCAGCCTCGCCCTGTTTTTCTTTGCCACGCCCATCATGAGCGCGCTGGGACTCGAAGGGGAACTGTTGCCGATCGGTGCCGAGTATATGCGGATCGTAGGAATAGCGGCCTTTGTGCAGGCATTATCCATGACACTGTCGGCTGTGCTCCGCTCCAACGACAAGGCATATTATCCGATGCTGGTGGTGCTGGTGGTAAATATCCTTAACATCTGCGGTAACTACATATTGATCTTCGGTAAGTTCGGCGCTCCGGCATTGGGTGCGAACGGTGCGGCGATCACCACCGCAGTGGCGCGCACGGTCGCCATGGTGATACTGTTTATTATAGTTTTCCGCACGACGGTGCCCTCCTTCCCGTGGCATATCTTCCGCAAATGGCCCGGTCATGAATTTCGTAATCTCATGAAGATCGGGCTCCCGGCTGCCGGCGAACAGATGAGTTACTCCTGTTCGCAGCTTGTGATCGCGTTCTTTATAACCGGACTCGGCATGGAGGCACTGGCGACCCGCACCTATTGTGCCAACGTAATCATGTATGTGTATCTTTTCTGCATAGCCATATCGCACGGCGGTGCCATCGTGATCGGTCACCTTGTCGGTGCCGCGCGGTGGAACGGTGCCTTTGTGATGGGTAAATATGTTATGAAGATAGCCACCCTCCTGACCCTGTCGTTTTCGATTATCCTGGCGCTGCTCGGCAAGGATATAATGAGTGCGCTTACCCACAACCCCGAAATTATCGCCCTCGGTGTCACGATATTCTGGATCGACGTGGTGCTGGAAATCGGCAGACCTATCAACATCTTTGCCGTCAATGCACTGCAGGCAGCCGGTGATGTCAATTTCCCTTTTTATGTCGGCGTGATTGTGATGTGGCTCGTGGCGGTACTCGCCGGGTGGTACTTTGGAGTGATTGCCGGATTCGGAATCTTGGGAATGTGGTGGATGTTTGCCCTCGACGAAAATATCAGAGGTGTAATATTCCTCTGGAGATGGTTTAGCAAGAAATGGATGTTCAAAGGGTTTACCCCCGCTTCAAAATAATGGTGGCTTATAGTGGAGATTTCAACTTTTTTTGTTAATTTTGCAAAGATAATGTGTCCGCAAAAACGCACGGTTGCCCCGGCTCTCGGCGGTGCCCCCGATTTTTGCAAAAGAGGGTAGGATATAAAGCTCTCTCCCGCACCAATAAAATCATAAGATGCCAAAACAGAAGATATTATTCATCACTCAGGAAATCGCTCCCTACGCACCGGACTCCGTGATATCACGATACGGCAGGAAACTCCCCCAGTACATGCACGAACGCAAATACGAAGTGCGTACCTTTATGCCGCAGTTCGGCGCTGTCAATGAGCGTCGCAATCAGCTTCACGAGGTAATACGTCTAAGCGGTCTCAACATCCCTGTCGGCGACGTGGACTATCCTGTGCAGATCAAGGTGGCTTCGATGCAGCCCTCGCGCATTCAGGTGTATTTCGTGTATAATGAAGATGTCTTCTCCAAGGAAGAGACCGATGCCGACATCGCCGGTACCAACCGTGCCGATAACGATGACCGGTCTATATTTTTCGCTCACGGTGCCTTGACGACAGCCGTGCGCTTAGGTTGGATACCCGCCTTGGTGCAATGTACAGGTTGGATCACTGCCCTCAGCCCGCTCTATATACGCCGTCGCACCGAGGGTGAACCGATGGCCAAGACCAAGATCGTATATACTGTCATGCCCGGAGACAAGCCGACCGATTTTAACGTCGAGGCTCTCCTGCAGAAACTTAAGTCTGACGGTATCCCCGCAAAAGATCTTGAGATGATAAAGAGCCTGCCCGCTGATACGGCACTGCTCGACAAGATCGGTATTCTGTATGCAGACGGTGTGGTATTCGCTACACCCGAGATGGATCCCGAGCTAAAGGCATTTACCGAGAAACTTGGTCTCCCCTCCATCGCCGTGGATATTCAGAGCGATGAGACCGCCAATAAACTTCAGGAATTTTATAACACCTTACTCTCTCCGGCATGAGACTACATTTCAAATCGACCTTATTAGCGCTTGCAGCCTCAGCGATGCTGTGGGGTTGCGAGGACGAAGTGCCGACCACCGGTTCGGATCTCGTACAGGGTGAAGTGACAATTTATGTGGACTCGCTGACGATGAAACTCAACTCGACAGCGGTCTATGAGGAGACTTACGATTCCAAAGGTTTGACCAAACTGTTGGGTCGTCTCAGAGTGCAGCAGTATGGTAATCTCGATTGCTCCTTCGTAACACAGCTTATGGCTGCCACCAACATGGAGATACCCGATTCGATTACCGTCGAGATGGTAGACTCGATGCGGTTAATATTCACCGTGCCCCGAGGTCAGTTTACCGGTGACTCCCTCGCTCCGCAGCAGCTTACCGTTTACCGTCTTACAGACCAGCTCCCCGCTGACATCAATAATACTTACGACCCCACCGGTCATTACGACCCCATACCCCTCGGAAGCCGCACTTACACAGTGTCGGCATTGTCGCAGGCAGGTGACTCACTGCTCCCCGTGACCCGCAACATACGTATCCCCGTCATGTTGCCTAAGGACTTGGCGGTCGAGACATTTACCAAATATCGTAATGACCCATCGGTGTTCCAGTGGCCGGCTACGTTCAACAAATATTTCCCCGGTATCTATGTCGAGCAGTCGTTTGGTAACGGATGCGTAGCCAATATTACCAAAGTGCAGGCCTTTACATACTGGCATCGCCCGGAGATGAGATATATTAAGGTGGATGGCGAGTATGGCTATCATCCCGTCACAGTCCGCGACTCCGTTTGCCTCTTTGCTTCGGTGGCAGAGGTGCTCTCAAGCAACAATATCAAGTACACCGTCTCTGACGCGATTACAAACGATGTCAGCAAGGGTGAAAAGATCATCACAACACCGGGTGGCTACCATGTGGATTTCACTTTCCCGTATGAGGATATATTTGAGATCTATCATAAGCAGAACAGTGAACTGTCGGTTATTTCGACTCTGTCGTTGAGTCTGCCCGCCAAGGCAATAGAGAATAACCATAACATCGGAGCCGCTCCCTACTTGCTTATGATTCTCAAGAGTGATGTCGAGGAGTTCTTTGCCAAGAATAAGCTCCCGGATCAGGTACGCTCTTTCTATGCCGCATATAATAAGGAGAAGAAACGTTACACTTTCCCGGCGTTGCGAACCTACCTCCTCAATCTGCTCAGCAAGAAAGAGGTCAAGCCGGAGGATATAGAGTTTACACTTATTCCCGTTGAGATACAGACTGAGGATGTCACCGACTATTATGGTAATATCACGAAGACAGTCGTCGGATGTCTTCCTTACACCATGGCGCCGACGATGACACGTATTGACATGGATCGCGCAGTGGTGACTTTTGCATTCTCACAGCAATCTACTTTCTGATAATACAAACACCACCATAGCTGCGCCGATACTCCTCGGCGCAGTTCTTTTAAATAGTAATTATCTTCTGCCAACCATGATACCGTTAATAGTTTGTCTATTCAGTCTCTGCTCGTTTCTTACAGGAGCCGCTAACCCCGGTGATGCACCGGCTGTCGAACTCCTTTTTGCCGGCGATGCTATGCAGCATCAGGCGCAGTTGGATCAGGCTCTTTCGGCGGGAGGGGGCAGGAGCTACGATTACTCCGAATGTTTTGAGCTTATCGCTCCTACGATCTCGGAAGCCGACTATGCCGTCTGTAATTTGGAGGTACCCTTGGGCGGGGGACCCGTCTATTCAGGTTACCCCTGTTTTTCGGCACCCGATGCTTACGCCGAGGCGTTACGTGATGCCGGTTTCGACATGATGCTGACCGCCAACAATCACTGTCTCGACAGTGGTGACAAGGCTGCGCGGCGTACCCTGACCGCCCTCGACCGGTTGGGTCTCGATCATATAGGCACTTTTCACGACGAGGCACAGCGCGATACTCTGGTGCCTTTCATCAAAGATATAAACGGATTTAGGATAGGGTTTCTCAACTACACTTACGGTACCAACGGCATACCGCCACGCGAGGGTATGGAGGTTGCGCTCATAGACCGTGAGAAGATCGCCGACGAAATCCGGAAAACCCGCGAGGGGGGAGCCGAGATTTTAGTGGTGACGATGCACTGGGGTATCGAGTATGTCTTGCTGCCGGTAGAGGTGCAGAAAGAATTGGCGGCGTTTTTAGTGGATCAGGGTGTAGACCTCATCATCGGAGGTCATCCTCATGTGATTCAGCCGATGGAGGTCGTGCGTAACGAGCGAGACGGCAAGAATGTATTGGTAGTCTACTCGTTAGGTAATTTTATCTCCAATATGAAGACTACTGATACTCGTGGCGGTGCATTGGTGCGTGCACGCTTCGAGCGTGACAAGGATGGCAAGCCCGTCTTTGTCAATGCCGATTATGATACCTTCTTTGCGGCGAAGCCCACGGGACCCAAGTCAAATTTCAAGATCATCCCGTCATGGATGCCGGATAAGATCCCCGCAGGTCAGCGACAGCACTGGGAGATGTTCGACCGCTCGGCGCAGAAGATATTTGACACCCACAACAAGAATGTGCCCCGCCGACATAACTAATGTTCCGGGCTGAGAGAACTGATATGCCCTGCCGACATAATTAATGAACTCTTAGAGCTGCTAATATGTTTTAATATTGAAGACTGATAAAACGGGTAAGCGCCTGTAAAGTCAGATTAACAGTAATTTAATAGAAAATACATATATTATGGAAAGCACAGATAAAGTATTGGTAGCTTATTTTATTCAGAAAGGTAAAGAAACTTCAGGTTCAAAGAAAGTAGCCGAGATGATCGGTGACGCTCTTAAAGCCAAAGGAAAGGAATACGAATTGTTTGCCATCACACCGGTTGAGATATACCCCGAAGACAAAGATCAGTTTGCCGATGTGACCAAACTTGAGAAGGATCTCCGCCGTCGTCCCGCTTTGGTGGACAAAGTCGGTAAGATGCAGGATTATACCCGTGTGGCAATTGTTGCACCTAACTGGTGGAACGATGCCCCGATGGCAGTATATAGCTTCTTCGATCAGTACGACATGACCGGCAAGAGAGTAGTGCCTGTAATCAACCACGACGGCGACGGTCATGACGACATCCGCGAATCGATCCGTGAGTTCTTGCCTCACACCTGGGTATTAAAAGGAGTGGGCATCAAGGATGCAGCCGCTGATTCGGCAGCCGTAGCCGAGGTTATCGAGCAGCTCTACCAGCCCTCAACCTCAAAATATTGATTACCCCAAGTAAATACTACTTACCCAGCGTTAATATTAATTTACCCAAGTAATTATTGATTAACCCGAGCACGCATGGAGTTTAACCCATGCGTGCTCGCTTTT
>CAZAWP010000112.1:0-6971 GCA_964488855.1 uncultured Sangeribacter sp. | reverse complement strand
TCGACGATGATCTCGATACCCGTGGCAGCCTCCAGGGCGCGGATGTTGCGGCCCTCGCGACCGATGATGCGACCCTTGATTTCGTCATTGTCGATATGGAATACCGTCACGGAGTTCTCGACGGCGGTCTCGGTGGCTACGCGTTGTATCGACTGGATGACGATGCGCTTCGCCTCCTTTGAGGCAGTCATCTTGGCATCATCCATGATGTCGTTGATATAGCCGGCGGCGGCAGTCTTCGCCTCATCCTTGAGTGACTCGATGAGGCGCTCCTTGGCTTCCTCGGCGGAGAGACCCGAGATATGCTCCAGTTCCTCGGTGGCGCGGCGGTAGGCGGACTCGGTCTCAGCCTCGCGGGTGGAGAGGGTGCGGGCGCGGTCGTCGAGACTGTTGCGCATGGAGTCGAGCTCCTTCTTGCGGCGGTTGTTCTCGTTCTGGAGCTGGTTTACCTGTATCTCGCGCTGCTTGAGGCGGGCCTCGGCGGTCTGCACCTTCTGGAAACGCTGGTTGGCATTGCGCTCGGCGTCGCCGATGATCTTCATCTCCTCCTCCTTTGCCTTGAGCAGCGACTTCTCCTTGATGAGGTCGGCCTCATGCTTGGCTTCGTCGAGGATGACGTTGGCGCGCGACGAGGCATTGCGGCGGCTCATGCGGCTGGCGAGGATGTAGCCGATGATGCCGGCGACACATGCCGTCGCGATGACCCATATTAGTGTAATAACTGTGAAATTCATTTATCTATAAGAGTTTTTGCTATTGGATTTATAGTTTAATTTCTGATTAATCGGTGCGGGGAGGGGACGGTAGCGGTCTCCGCCGAAGGGTGTCAGCGCCTGCGGCGCTCCCCTCGCAAGCGAGGGGCACAAATACGCAAAAAGGCGTATGCGCCAGGGGCACAAATACGCAAAAAGGCGTGTCCGCAGGGGACCGCCTCACCGACAGTAGTAAAATCAGATGGATAATGCGTCGTCGATCTTGCGCACGCACTCGTCGGCGAGCTTGAGATCGCGCTGATAGCGTGACTGCATATCAAAATAGAGGGTGGCGTAATGATACGCCAGCATGGCCAAAAGCTCCTCTTCCCCCTTGTTAGGGAAATCGTGGCGCCACTTGCGATAATGCAGGTTGAGGTCATCCTCGACATCACGCACAAACTCCTGACGGTCGAAATTGACCCTTAGCGGCAGTGTCTCGTTGCCGATGCGGATGCTGAGCTTAACCTTCTGCTGATCGTTGCGTTCCATGGGTAACAGCGCACCCCGCGGGGTGTTGTAAAACCTATATCATAATTCCGGGTCACTCTTGATGAGCCGGATACACTTGTCGATGTTGCGAATAAGTTGGCTGATATGGCGACGCCCGGCGATGAGCCGCTCGGGGGTATCGGCGAGTTTGTACGACATCGAGAGATACTCGCAGTCGCGGAGGGCGTTGTCGCGCTCCTGCTGCACGTCGGCGAGCCTGCCGCGCAGTGCCGAGACCTCGTCGGCGAGGCGCGCGTTATCGGTGCGCAACTGCGTGTTGATAGCCGCCAACGCGTCAATCCTCACCTGCAGTGAGCGCAGTATCTCATCCAATGAAGCTGCCATAGCTGCCAATTTTTACAAATTTAACAAAAAATCCCCAAACAGCAAATTTTTTTATAATTGGGACAAAAAAACAGGCTCCCCGTCGGGGGAGCCTGTTGTATCGGAAGTGACCGGAGATCACCGGGGGTCTTACTTAACCACGACCTTGCGGGTGGCGGCGCCGCTGCGGACAACGTAGATGCCGGGCTTGAGGTCGGTGGCGTTCTTCACGCGGATGCCGTCGAGTGTGTAAACCTCAGCGTCCATGCCGTCGGCGAAGATGCTTGATACTCCTGTGGTGAAGCCGACAGCTGCCGAACGGGTGGCAAGTACTGTGCCGTTGTGGGCAGCGGCAAGCTCAAGCTGACCTGCTGTCGAAGAAGTGATTGTCTCACCCTTCTCTACCTTGGTGTACTCGTCAAGATTTACGTTAGCGCGTGACTCACGAGCGCGGATGCTTGCGGGAGCTGTGCCGGGAACCTCCTGATTCTCTACCTCGATGAACTTGTAGTACATATCGTAACCCTCGTGCTGGAATGTAAGAGAGATAGTACCCTCGAACTTACCGCTCTCGTGTGAGATAAGGATGTGACCGTCCTCAGTCCATTCGAGACCCTCGCCGAGCTGGATGTGGTCATCCTTGATCTCGGGATACTCGCGAACGTCGATAGCCTTGGAAGCTACTGCACCGTGAATGCCGTCTACTACATTGTATGCGTAGAGAGTACCCTTAGAGCCGAAGTCGGGAGTGAACTCGATGTCATTACCGTAAGCGTAAGCAGTGTTGTCGTCCTCGGGAACGAATACAGACTCAGCAGACTCAGAGCCGAATGTGAACACTACAGGACCGAAGTGAACACCATCAACCTCCATCATGTCGCTCTCCTCAGCAGCGTCAGCGGCGAACTCAACAGCCGGAACTGAAACAGCCTCACCAACCTTAGTAAAGGTAAGCTCGTTGATACCGAAGATAGCGTGACAACCGGTGATTGAGAGGTAGTAAGTACCTGCCTCAGTTACGTTGAACTTGCAGTTGAATGCCTCATAGTCACCTGCGTAGTAGTCCTTGATGAAGCTCTGAGACATGTTGTAGTCATAACCCTTGCTGTCAGCGAGAGTGAAGCGCAAGCCGCGAGAATTTACCTCAGCTTTCTGGTTACCGTCATGGTTACTCCAGTATTTAGCATTAATATCGAGTGCATAAACACCAGGCTCGAGGTTCATCTCAGTGGTATAGTAAACATCGTGGTCGCCGTCCCAACGTACAAGCCAGGTAGCGGGGATACCGATTGCAGAACCGTGGATGTTACGGAGAGTACCTGTGCCGGACATGTTAGTATCAGAACCGTCACGTTTAACACCGGTCCAGATAGAGGGAACTTTACCACAGAAGCCATCGAGGGCAGTCGGGAGAAGGTCACCCTCAACTACATTGATGTGTACGGGATAAGCTACATCAGCGTAAGTGATCTCATAGATACCACGGTTGTCCGTGTCTGCAATTGACTGTGACTTATCACCGTAGATAGCCATGTTGGCATCGTTGTTGTCAGATGCAAGACGGTTGGCGTTAAATGCGTTGCAGATGTAGAAGTAACCGTTACCTACCTGCTCGAAGCGGAAGCGGGCGCTGTCATCGTTGCCGGGAGTACCCATGTTGCTGTTCCAACCATCTACATAGAGATATGAGTTTTCGTCAGTTACGAGGTTGAATGCGCCCTCGGTTGCAGAGGGAACAGTGAAGAATACAGTCTCAACCTCACCGTTACCGGCGAACTTACCACCTACATTACCAACGAAGCTGCCTGAACCAACGTGTTTAATTGTGATAGCACGCTTAGCATCAACCGGGTTACGACCCTCAGTATTGCAGTTGGCCATCAATGTAGCAATCTGCTCCATTGCAGTTTCAAATGCTGCGCCGTCAGACTCGTCGTTTACAGTAGCATTGATAGCTTCGAGACCAGCCTTAGCCTCATCAGCTGCTGCCTGAGAATACTGACCGGGATTAACACCTGCTGTCTCAAGAGCTGCAAGAGCCTCATTATATTTGGCTTCGTATGCACTCTTAGCAGCTGCGTTGTCGATAGCAATTGGAACAATGTTGATATTGGCAAGACCCGTAGCACCATTGAGCCAACGGAATGAGAAGATCATGTAAGGCTGCTCAGCTGTAACTGTCACTATACTCTTATACTCAGTCCAATCTGCCATTTCAGGCAAAATAACAAGAATATTTTCGCCATCAGCACCGGTAGCGTTATTAGCTGTAGTCTCGGAACCTAAAGAAATCCTAGAATATTCCTTATTTTGGTTCTTGTGGAAAAGAGAGAACAGATATTTACCGGGCTCAAGTTTACGGCGAGTAAAGATAGCACCATCGCTTGCCTGACCACCACCTGTAGAACCGGTAAGAGCACGACCTGCAGGACCTTCAGTAAGAGTGAAGCCACCTACATTACCCATCTCTTTATTAGAACCGGTATACCATCCATAGTAACCGTCACTGAAATCACCGTTGGTGAATGCGTTTTCACCGGTAACAACATATGTTACGCCGTCTACCTCAACTGTATCATCTGTAACATAAGTGTAAGGAGGATTAGATACTGCGGGAGCGGTTGGTACATAAATTTTATATACCTGTTCCTCCTGAGCGATATTGTAGAATAAACCACGTACTTTAAGCACATTGTGACCTGCGGGAAGCTCGATTGCCTCAGTGTAGTCTACCCATTCTGCCGGACCGTTATAGTAAGCAGGGAGATAGTACTGGAGAGTCATAATGTCGGCGGGTAAGTTAGTGCGGAGAGTAACAGTGCTGTTCTCTACAGTAAGATACTCATCGCTCGGCTCAATCTCGTCACCGTCGATTGATACTGCAGGAGCTACATACTCCTCAACGGGATCAGCCTCACCGGTATAGAAGAGCTGGAAGTTATCTACTGTGACGTAGTTACCGGAAGGATCCTGAAGACGATAACCTATTTCGATAGCACCATCAACAGGCACCTGAAAATCTATTGTATAGGTATTAGCATCGCCCACAAGAACTTCGTTGTTATTTGACCCTGCGTAGATATAAGCACCTGCCGGCTCGATTGTCTCGGTAGCATCCTGACGGATGTTCTGAGCTGCTGCGCTGAGTGTGTACTTACCGCGGGGGAGAGTGATTGACTGAGAAACGCCTGCTGATCCTGTAAGGTGATTCTGACCACCACCTGATGCTGTCCATTTCTCGCAGTAGTAATAACCATTCTTGAGGGGGAATGAGGCATTGTTCTGAGTAGCCATGCCATTATTTGTCCAGTGTGCAAAACCCTCATCGAAGCTTGCATTCTGGATAAGACCGGTCATGTTTACAGGAGTCTCTTTGGAAGCATCATACAGGTTGCCTTCAGTAAGTTTGAAGTCTGAAGTACGGATAATTACGTTACCATTCAATGTGCTTGAAGTGAAGAATACGTAATAATCACCTGTGTGCTCGGGAGTAAACATACAATCGAAGATACCGTAGTTGTTGATGTCGGTATTCTTAAGATTGTTAAGGCTCATTGAGTAAACCTCCTCAGGATTAGACTTGGCATTTGCAAGATCCTGAACGATACCTATACCGAGAGTGTTGTCCTTGTTATCATTAGTAGCACACTTCATGGAGAAGTTATAGTAATAACCCTCTTTGAGGCTTACTTTATATGCATAGATCCAGGGACTGTTGTTGTCATTCCAACGTAAAAACAGCTGAGCTGCATCTCCGGAACCATTAAGAGCGCCGGCTGCATTACGGAGCTGCCATCCGTTACCACCTCCTGTCGTCTTATTGCTTGTATTATATGCTACCCAAGGATCGCCGGGGGCTACATTATTACCGTAACCTGTCAAGGCATCTCCCATAAGGTTACCTGTACGGTTTGAAGCTATCTCGATGAAGTTGCGGTCAATAATAGCCTGAACAAGATCGGCACCATAATATGAGCTACTGTTGTCACCGGCATAGTCCATGAATACCATACCTGTACGACCCTGCTGCTGTGAAGCGTCGTTGAGGAAGTCAAGGGCTGCCTTGTTTTGAGTCTTGGCATTGGCAGATACTGATGATTTGGTACCTGAGCAGTGGTTGATCACCCATGCTGTACCTTTATGTGCTTTGGCTGCCTTGCTGAGAAGGGCAGTGATGGCGTTGGTCTTATCTGTACCACCGGTGTTGTAACCATCCTGAAGCCAAAGAGTTGCGGTACCGCCGTTGTAACGGATGAGACCCTCTTTGTCGAGCTGGTTGTCACCCCAGTTGTCGGCGTGTGCTACGCGGCTGTCGCTCACTGCATCACGTGAGAGGATGACTATCTTACCGCGGACGTCACCTAATGTAAGGTTGGGATTGAACGCTACGATTGCATCATTGTAGTTCTGGAGAAGAGCCTGCATTGCAGCATTCCAGTTGTCGTAGTCATCTTTACCACCGATGAGTGATGTATCTTTAGTCTCATTACGCATCAGAATGACTGCGAAATCCTGCGGATCGGCAGCAAGTTTCTCTTTGAGGTAGTTGAGAGCCTGCTCCATTGATACATTGGTATTTGTAATACCATGGTAAATCTGGAGAGATCCGCTCTTGTAAGCGGGACGGAAGTCAAATGCGCGAACACCTGCCTCCCAGAGTTCGGGTATAGACTTAGATTGAGTCTGACCCGCAGAGGAAGCAGAAGCAGTCGCAGCATCATGAGCGCCCGGTAGAGACATCTGACGGACAGGGGTATTGTCCGCGATCGACGTCATCCACGGGGTGGCGGAAGCTGTCAGGGTGAAAGCTGCTGCCACTGTGGCTAATGCTAATCTTTTCATTTTTTAAGGTTAATACGTATTAAAGTGTTAATATTATTGTTTTCTCTTCACAACGATAAGCGCCCGTCAAAAATCCAATCTTGCAACCGGATTTCTAACAGCCACCTATGCGGTCGATATACACCTCCGGGCGCATATCATACCTTTTGAGGAGTGAGAGGTCTCTGTATTTCATCTCTTGCGAGGGAAGAAGTTTTTTATGGCTTGGTTAAGCGATAACTGAGTCGGTATTATGGCAGTTACAAGCGCCGACGAGGTCATGCGTCAGGCGCCGGTATGCGATAATAGAGTTTGGTATTATGGCAGTTACAAGCGCCGACGAGGTCATGCGTCAGATGCAAGTACGCGATAATAGAGTTTGGTATGATAGCGGTTACAAGCTGTAACGAGGTTAGGCATTAGGCTTGGGTAATCGCTAACGGGTTGATTAATAAGTCTTAACGGCTTCAAACCATCGCGAGTCTTCAATTGGCATCAGATAGGCAAGAAGCAGAAGGTTAGGTTACAGGCTTATTCCGCCGTAAAGATACACCAAATTTCCCAAACTGTAAAAAATTTTTT
>CAZAWP010000111.1:4356-6985 GCA_964488855.1 uncultured Sangeribacter sp. | reverse complement strand
ACCCGGAGCTATAGCAATGGGTTCCTCGGTCCACTCATAGAGATTGGGACTGGAGATATGCCCCCAGTGAAGGCGAGCCATAAACGGACCGTTTGCATTCTTCTGGAAGAACACATGGTAATGACCGTTGGAGTATGTCATACCGTGGGTCTCGTTGGTCCAGTTGGCACCGGGCATACCGTGAAACGCCGGACGCATCACGTCGTCGGCAAAGAATGATTTTGGCACTGTCAGCACCGCCTCGTTCTCAGGTTTCATGGCAGCAACCGCCTCGCTGTCAAGAGCCTCATCCCACACAGCAATGTCGTCAATGGCACCGTTGAACGATGTCAGACAGAACGGGCCGGCAAAGCGCTCGTTAAAGCTGCGTCCTATTCTCATCGTTGAGTTTGATACAGCAACCGTGCCGTTAGCCTTGGAGGTCGCCACAACCTTGCCATTGTTGTAGAGAGTTGCCGTGCGTGCATCGGCATCAATTACGGCAGTAAGGTTGATCCACTCGTCGCGGGCAATCGGTTCGTCGACCTTGAGCTCCAAAGTCCATCCGCCAACATAAGTCTTGAATGAGTACTTCCCGTCAAAGCCTACGAAGAACCCGAAGCCGGTCTTGGCGCTATCATCGAGACATGACGCAATTGCCACCTGCTCCGGCGTATTGACATCAATCTCCACGATGGGATAGGTCTCTACCGCTACCCATACCGAAGCAGTCATTTTCTTAGACCCGGCAGGGATAATATCCCCCACCTTGGCATCAATGTAAGTTGAATATCCGTCAAAACGGAGAGCGTTACCCTTGGCGCCGGCGATATTAGCGGCGGAGCGGACACTGTTTATATCGAAGGTCGCTCCCGACACTGCCTCGGTGGTGCGGTCGCCCTTATTCTCCATGGTAAAACGTGCCACCTCGCGGGCAGACGAAACCATAGCAACCGAACTTAAAACCAAAACAAGTGTAGCACCTTTTATTAACGATGAGATTTTCATTAGATGTTGAGAGAGTTTGTAACAGAAGATAAGGCAAACATGAGGAGCAGAAACTTCTATTTCCGACAGTTGCCTGTATTTTATTAATGAATATCATCGGCGGCATCATGCGATGCCACCGATGTATAGAAAGATAACGCAGTTTTTGTCCACTTATTTAATCGTGTATGTATAACTAACTACCAATTAATTATCAATAGCTATTTACACATTACAGATTATATAAACACTCAACGAATAACTACCTTAGTTACTTTGTTGCCCTGCTTCTTGATGAAGATACCGTTGGCATTCTCGGGATTTACGCGCAAACCGTTAAGGTTGTAGTACTCAACCGCACCGTTTGCAGCATCCATCTCCACAGCATTTACAGCAGACGGAGCCTTTGAAGCAAGGTAATTAATAGTGTTGGCGGTAAGTTTCTCGAGGTTGGCGCTATATGCGTTCACACCCGAGCGGGGAGCCCACTCACATGCGGCAAGACCATTGGCGATAACGGTACCACCGTTCTCAACAGGGAGAAACTCAACAATACCTGCCACGCAGTAATCCTGCACATGACCCCAAGTACCGAGCACCACAGCGTTGAAATCGCTCTCGAATTTCTCGGTAGTATTTTTACCCTCGGAAGTGTACTGATAGGCATTGAGATCCCACATGCAGTTATGGTCCTCACGCCACATCTCGGTACCGTCGCCTGTACCCAACATCGGGTAAGTGGCGCTCACGAAGTTTGCATACTGATGACCGGCAGGAAGCATCTCGAGTTCGCTGTAAACGGAGTGATCGTTGTGATTGTAGACCTGAGTCTCATCAAACACACGGTCATCGTCGGCATCGGGGAAATTGGCACGGTCATTCATGGCGCCGATTGTTGCCTGAATAGTCCACACGTCAGTGCCGATGCCACCGTCGCCGGTACCAACGATACCGGGGGCGTATGCAGCCGGAAGACGGTCAATGGCAGTAGTGAGCTGAGTAGCGTGCTTGCTGAGGTAGATATTACCGCCGGCATTGAGATAAGCCTTGAGAGCGGCCACGACCTCGTCAGAGGCGAACCCGTCAGGAAGATTCTGTACACCCGGCTCCATGCCGCAACGGTCGATGTGCACCCATACGGCATCGTATTTATCAGCTGTGAGGGTAGCAGCGTCGGCTACGCTGACTAATTCGCCGTCGGCGAACTTGCTTGTAAAGAAGGCGGCTGCCGTCTTTTCCTGTGCGTTAAGAGTTTCGGTATCGGTTGATGCCACAAGCATGGCTACCTTACCTGTTGCTGCCGAAGCAGTTGCTGTCAGCGCGCATACTGCCGCTGCTGTCATGATGCGAGTTGTAAATTTTTTCATACCTATTATTGATTTTTAAGTTTAGGAGAAGATAGTACCAAGGAATAACTCGTAGAGAATTAGATTGAGCAATAAAAGTGTAACTAACGAGTATTAAAAAGAAGTGCCGTGCGGAGGCCTTACGCGGGCAACGTCTCCGCACGGCACTCTTTCCAAAATCCGAATGACTCGTTTGCTAACCAAAAATAATCTTTTACTTAAGGAGCTGTTTAAATTAAACCGCTACTTACCTGTAAAAACAACTTTACTAACCTATAAAAATTTAACCTATTAGAAATAAACCTATTAACTAACCT
>CAZAWP010000111.1:2728-4256 GCA_964488855.1 uncultured Sangeribacter sp. | reverse complement strand
TAACTAACCTTATATTAGAATTAATCTAACCTTATATTATTCGTGCCAACCAATTTACTTCAGATAGTTGAGGATATTGGTTGTGAGTTGCTCTACGTTGTGCTGATAGGGGTTGGCGCCTGAGTTCTGGTTCCACTCGTAAGCGGCGAAACCGTTGGCGATACAACGACCGTGCTCAGCGTTGGCATAGAACTCTACCAGACCGGCAACACAGTGATCGCGTACGTGACCCCATGTGGCGAGTACGAGAGAGTTGGTGGTAACCTCGAAGTTGCGGATTACGTCAGGCTGATTGCCCTTGCCGTAGATATTGCAATCCCAGAGGCAGTTGTGATCCTCACGCTGCCCGGGACCGATGAGGGGGAGGTTCTCGTAACCGTAACCGTTGGGATCCTCAAGGGTCAGACCCTTATAGATCTCGTGGGCGGTACGGTCGTAGAAGCCCTGATCCGAACCATTGCGGAAGTCCCATCCGAGATAGGGGTTGATAACCCAAACATCGTCACCGCTGCCACCATCTCCATTCCCATAGACTGTCGGAGCCATGTCGGCGGGTACGAATCCTAAGGGTACAGTAAGCTGAGTTGCCATGTTGGCGAGGTAGAGGCTACCACCGTTGGCTGAATACTGCTTGAGGGCGGCGATTGTAGAAGCGCTCGATACCTCGGCAGGAAGATTCTCCCAGCCCATCGGCAGACCTACGCGGTCAATCTCAATCCATATCACGGGATAGATGTCAGCATCAAGGTCAGCGATTTGCTCGGGGGTGATAAACTCTGCATTAGGTTGCTGTGCGAACCATGCAGCGGCTGCGCGCTCGTCATCGTCGGGAAGATCTGCTATAGTAGCGGCGGTGAGCAAATATGCCATCTTGGGAGCGATGTAGGGAACCTTTACATTTACCGATGAGGCGGTAGACATGTAATATGTGTCGTAGATAGCCTCGACGGTATAGGTCATCTCCTTGTCCATCGGCTGGCCCTTGAGTTCAAATGAAGTCACCTTACCCTCGACAACTGTTGCGGCTGATACATCACCGTCACGGATGATGCGTACACCTGTGATGTCGCCGGTTGCGGGGAGTGTCCATGTCAGTGTAATCGTACGGCCCGAAATATCAGCCTTGAGGTTAGAGACACCTGCCAACTCCTCGACGGGGAGCATTGTGGTGACGCTCACGCCCTCCGACATATAGCCACCCTTATAGAGGACCTTGACAGTATAATAGTACTCCTCACCCATCGGCATACCGACAACGGTGTATTCATTTACGCGACCGTCGAGGGTGATGGCAGTATCGTTGTTACCTTTAGTAAGGATTCTCACGCCGGTCACATCCTGACTGTTGGGGAGTACCCATGTCAGATTTACGTTATGACCCGCAATCTTTGCCTGAAGGTCGGTGACCTTAGGCAGATCCGGCACTTCCGGAAGATCCGTGGGCTCGAAGTCCGAGCATCCGCCGAGGATACCGCAGAGAAGCATGGTCAGTATCACAAGGCTATATGAATATATCTTTTTCATGATT
>CAZAWP010000111.1:0-2628 GCA_964488855.1 uncultured Sangeribacter sp. | reverse complement strand
TCGGTGAGGTTGGCACCCTGATAGTAGGTGCGGATCTTACCCTCGGAGATATAGTAGTTGTTCATAGTCTCTACGACATTACCCCAGCGGATGAGGTCGAACCAACGGAGACCCTCCATGGCGAGCTCGATGCGGCGCTCCATCCTGACAGCCTTGCGGGCGTAATCCTGAGTCCAGCCGGTGGCGGGATACTGACCCACCGCGTAGTTGGCAACCGTCGGATTGCAGTCGATAGGCTCGTAAGCAGGATCAACCGAGCGGGCTGCTTTCTGACGTACATCATTGATAAGATTGCGTGCCTCCTCAAGGTTCTTGCCCTGCTCGATGAGAGCCTCAGCCTTCATCAGCATTACGTCAGCGTAACGGATAAGGATAAAGTTGAGCGAAGAAGCACCCCAAGGCACGATACCCGGTTTAACGTAGGGAGACTCGGGAGAGGGATACGGCTTCTTGCCTGAATACTGACCGTAGAGTTCGAGGTTACGGCACCATTTCTCGTTATACTGGTGTGAACGCCACGGCATGCCGATACGACCGAGAGTGAAGTCGAGACGCGGGTCTACGTTACCCTCATAGTCAGCCTTGTCTATATTCTCGTTATTGAATGAGCCGTCGAGATACGGAAGACCGTTTTCGTCGGTACGGAAGGCATTTACCAGGTTCTGTGAGGCAAGGTAGAAATCATCACCGTTACCGTAGAGGTTACCCTCCGACCATGTGCAGTTAAGACAGTTGCAGAAATTGAACTGCTCCGGTGAATTGGCGGATGAGAACTGGATTGCCATAACCGACTCGTAGCGGTTGTTGAACTCCGGCTTCGACATGTCGAGGAAGTTGGGATAGAGTTCGTACTGATTGCTGGCGATTACATATCCGGCATATTTCTCAGCCTCAGCCCAGTCCGAAGTGAAGAGGTCCACACGGGCGAGGAGGGCGGCTGCCACATATTTGTTAAAGCGACCGGGAGCCTCCTGATGAGCCGGCATCTTCTCGTAGCTTTCGCGGAGATCCTGCTTGATAAATTCCACAATCTGCTCGCGGGTGTACTCGTCAGCACGGCACGAGCTGGGGTCTACGACTGTCTCGTCGAAATAGGGGAACATCTTGAAGATGCGCAGCATATCGAAATAGTAATATGCACGGAGCGTCTTCATCTCGGCAATAAAGGAAGCCTTGTCGGCATCAGAGATAGCATCGGCGGCGGCAATACCCTTGATAGCGTCGTTGCAGCGGCTCACAGAGTAGTAGTTGTTACGCCACTTGAAGTTGGCGACATCATTATCGCTCTGGACGTTGCCGACCTCGAGCTGATGGATGTATCCCTCCATGGTCACACCGTCACCACCCTTGAGGGCGTCGTCGGAGCGGACATCAAATATCCAGTTGGTGATAGGGCCTGCAAACGACTCGTTGTTACCGAAATAGTGGCAGAGGAGGGTAGCGTAGGCGGAGGTCATAAGCTGGACAGCCTCGTCGTCACCCATCTGCTCGCTGGTGAACACGCCCTGGGGCTTGGTGTCGAGCAGGTCGTCGCAAGATGTAGAGACCAGTGCCATAGAGGCCACGGCGGTCATACACAATGCTTTCTTTATGATGTTTCTAAAATTATTCATTTTTTAGAATTTGTAGAGTTGCTGAATTGATGGATTAGAACTGAAGGTTGATACCGATGGTGAACGTGCGGGGACGTGGATAGGCACCTTCGTCGATGTGTGCACCGTACTCACCGGGGAGAATCTCGGAGTCAAGTCCTTTGTATTTGGTCATGGTGAAGACATTCTCGACCTGACCGTAGATATTGATGTCTCTTGCGCCGATCTTGCTCACCACCTTCTTGGGGAGGAAGTAAGAGAGCTTGAGGTATTTCATCTTCATGTAAGCACCGTTCTGTACATAATACGAAGAGAAACGTGCCTCGTTGTTATCATCGGTGAGTGAGAGGCGGGGTATGTCGGTATCGGTATTGGTCTCGGTCCATGCGTTGAGGATGTCCACGCCGCGGTTGGTGGCGAGGTTTCCGTAGTTCATCGACAGAAGCTGACGCTTCATGCGGTTGATGATGTCGAAGCCGAAATCGCCGGCAAAGAACATATCGAGTGCGAAAGCCTTGTATTTGAAACCGAGGTTGATACCCATCGAGAGATCGGGGTTGGGGTTACCGATGATGCAGCGGTCGTTGTCGTCGATGACACCGTTGCCGTCGAGGTCACGATAGATGAGGCGACCCGGTGCGGCACCATTCTGCTGGGCATGGTTGGCTACCTCCTCGGGAGTCTGGAAGATACCGTCGCATACATAACCGTAGTAGACACCCATAGGCTGACCCGGCATGAGGCGTACTTCATCACCGATAAATTTCTGACGCGAGTTGATCTTGAGGAGTTTGTTCTTGTACTGTGAGAGATTGATCGAGCCGTTCCATGAGAAGTCGCCGTACTGGGGACTGCGGTAGGCGACTGTCACCTCCCAACCGGTATTCTTCATGTCGCCGGTGTTGAGCCAGATAGCTGCATTCTGACCTGCCACGTCGAGTGCCGGCGGGATGGTAAGCATATCCTTGGTCTTCTTGAGATAGTAGTCGGCGCTGATGTTTACCGAGCCGTTAAACATCGAGAGGTCGATACCGAT
>CAZAWP010000110.1:0-7060 GCA_964488855.1 uncultured Sangeribacter sp. | reverse complement strand
AAGAATCCAGCACTTGTCCTGGAGGTCAATGCCAGGATAGCCGAACATACGGCTTACTGTAACCAACTCCTCGTCATTGATCTTGAGGATGTTGCAGCGCTCCATCGACTCGCAGAGGATATCCTTGTTGTAGAAACCCTGACGCAGGTTCACGTCAAAGACGATGAGAGGCTTGTTCTCCGCCGGGATTGCATCGAGGAACTTGCTGATGGTCTCGCGCGAAACGATGTTGCGCTGAGCTAATGAGCCGAAGCAGACAGCCTTGGTATCCTTCGCCATCGCCTCAAGTTCGGGAGTGAAGGGGATGTTGTCCCATGCCACGTTCTCCTTGATTTCATACTGGGGGATACCCGCCTGGTCTATCTCGACCTGAACTGTTCCCGTAGGATAGGGAACAGTCGCTATATGGTGATTAAGGTGTTTTGACTCGAAATTCTCGATGATTTCCTTACCGAGTGCATCGTCACCGATTGCACTCACCACGCAGCTCGGGAGACCGAACTGCGATACATGATAGGCGAAGTTGGCGGGAGCACCACCGATCTTCTTACCCTCGGGGAGGATATCCCACAGGGCCTCGCCCATACCGATTACCATTTCTTTCATGATATTTTTTATTTTACAGTTTTAATTTTAAGAGTATAGTACATGAGGTAAACGACACCGATCGTCATTACGCCTACGGCACCTGCCACGCCCATGGCATCCTGAGCGAAACCCATGCAGAGGGGGAATATGGTACCACCGAAAAGACCCATGATCATGAGACCCGAAACCTCGTTCTTCTCCTTGGGCTGACGGTTGAGTGCCTGCGCGAAGACAACGCTGAAGATATTTGAGTTACCGAAGCCGATGCAGGCTATGGCTGCAAGCACGAGGAACTGTGACGAGGCTATGAAGAGACCGATCATACCGAGCAGCATGCAGAATACGCTGAATGCAAAGAATGACTTGGGAGACATCTTGGCGAGGATAAACGAACCCAAAAGGCAACCGCCGGTGCGGAAGTAGAAGTAAATCTGGGTTCCGATTACGGCATCCTCGACACTGAGCCCGAACTTCTCGGTAAGAATCTGCGGAGCGAAAGTATTGGTACCCACGTCGATACCCACGTGACACATGATGCCGATGAAGCACAGGAGCACGAACGGAATACGCAGCAAGACAACACACTCCTTGAAGCCGGTGACCTTGTCAGGCTGTTCCTCGGTAATGGGAGTGGCACCGAGAGCGGCGATAGAGAGGAGACACACGGCGGCGTAGATGGGGAATACCACCCTCCACTCCAATCCGAAAGTAGGCATCAGCATAGCGGCACCCCATGCCATCAGATAGGGAGCCAACAGCGAGGCAAGAGCCTTGACGAACTGACCGAAGGTCAAGGTAGACGCCAGACGTGAGGGGTTGATGAGACCTGAAACGAGAGGGTTAAGAGAGGTCTGCATCACCGCGTTGCCGATACCGAGCAGAGAGAAAGCCACAAGCATTGTGTAGTAGCCGGCGTGGAATATCGGAATTATCAGAGATACGAGCGTGAGTAGAAGCGAGAGAAGCACGGTCTTCTTTCGTCCGATCTTATTCATCAGGATGCCGGTGGGCACCGAGAAGATCAGGAACCAGAAGAATACGAGAGAGGGGATGAAACCCGCCTGTGCACCCGAGAGGTTGAGATCGACCTTCACGAAGTTGGTGGCAGAGCCCACCAGGTCGACGAAACCCATCGAGAAGAAGCAGAGCATCACGGGTATCAGCTGCATCAAACGCCCCTTGTTGTCAGTCACGAGAGCTGCGTTATTTTCCATTATGTGAGTATTGTTTAGCTGTGGTTTTTGTATTATTTAGCGCGATCTTATTCTTTAGTGTCATCTTATTCTTGAGTGTTTTCTAAAGAATAGATCTTAAGATTCTTTACCTTGGCATTACCGCCGTCGGTAGAGAGGGAGAGTTTGGTGTAGGGAGTTGTGGGGAATACCAGGTTAGTCATCACGCCCTTGCCCTCGTTGGCAAACACCTCGATACTTGAGGTGTCGATAAACATGCGAAGGGACATCACGCCGCCATTGGTAAAAGTCGGGGTTGTGGTCACCGCCGGGAAGTCCAGGCTGAAATCGACAACACCGCTTTCGCGACGGTCAAACGACAACGTCTCCTTAGCCGGATCGTAGGTCAATACAGACTTCTCGCCCTTGTCATTGCTGAGAGTCAGGATTAACGAGCCTTGCTGGAAAGGCTCCACATCCATAAGAATCTCGCAGACACCATTATTGGCGGTAGGGAGCAGGATAGTCTTGCCTTTCCTATTAACACCTATAGAACGGGTATCGTTTACGAGTTTACCGCGGAGAGCCGTTAATTCGGGAGAGGGGGCGGAGGCGGCGTAAAGCTGACCGTCATTACCCTTAAACAGCTTTATCTC
Source organism: uncultured Sangeribacter sp. (assembly GCA_964488855.1). GTDB lineage: Bacteria > Bacteroidota > Bacteroidia > Bacteroidales > Muribaculaceae > Lepagella. Next base: position 4,644 of record CAZAWP010000110.1, on the reverse strand, counting down.
GCGCGGCAAAGTATTGGCGGAGCGGAATTGCGTGGTCGGCACCTCGGCGGCATACTGCCAGTTGCTCATCCAGCCGATGGCGGTGCGACGATCGTCGGGAGCGTCGCTCCAGCTGACTATAGCGTAGTTATCCTTACCGTAGTCAAGCCATTTGGTAGGTACCTTGCCGTCGGCATCAGTGTCGGGAGTGAAAGTCTTGCCGTCGAAATCACCGACAAAATACTGTATGCCGCTGCCACCGAAGGGACCGCCCGGGTTGATGTTGCACAGGAGCACCCATTTCTTTTGGTCAGTGCCCTCTACGGTCAGCTCAAACAAGTCGGGACACTCCCAGACACCATCCTGGGCACCCAATCCTTTGCCGAAAGCACTTTCGAGCTTCCATTCCTTCATGTCGGGCGAAGAGAAAATCAGCATCTCATGGTCCAGCGCATGGGCGAGAATCATATTCCACTCCTTTGCCTCGGGGTTCCAGAACATGTTGGGGTCACGCGCCTCACTCTCCAGAGTGATGACGGGATTACCCGGGTAGATGGTAAAAGTATTGCCGTTGTCATGGCTGTAGGCGAGGCTCTGCATCTGGCTTGCCCCTGCCGATGTGTACATGGTCACCACAGCATCCTTGCCGAAGCCGGCGCTATTCTCCGTATCGACGGCAGAGCTGCCGCTGAAGACCGCTCCCAAGCCGTTGGGCTCAATTGCCGTCGGCTGATGCTCCCAGTTTATAAGGTCTTTAGATGATGAGTGTCCCCATGTCATGTTCTGCCATTTGGAACCGTAGGGGTTCCACTGGTAATATAGATGCCAGACACCATCCTTGTAGAACATACCGTTGGGGTCGTTCATCCACCCGTATTCAGGGGTATGGTGATAGAGGGGACGATATTTCTCGGTGTTGGTGACATCAATCTCGTCGGTGAGGGAGAAATTGGCCCATGCCGCATCCTCCTTAGCCTCGCGGACAGTCGAACGGTCCTGCGAAGTGATGATATTGAGGACTACGTTATGTCCCTTGTAGGGGGAGAGGTCGAAAGGCATGGAGTAATCCACCTTTGACTTCGCCAGACGGACGTAGATAGTACGGTCGAGTTTGCCATCGACCACGACGTTTACAGTGGCATCGTCGATAGATTCCTGGACGGGGAGCATCAGATAACGTGAATCACCATTGACGCGGACTAACGTGTTGTTGGCACCGAGGTGCTCTACCTTGATACCCTCCGAGCTGTTTGCAGCCAACGCCGCAATGCCGGCGGTCGGGATAATTGCGGCTGCCATCGCTAATTTTTTAAACAGATTCATATTGTGAGCGGTCTTAAATTTTCGGTTACTGCTGTCAATGTCGCAAAGCTACGACTTTATTAATATAAGGACTATTAAAAATCAATCATTTAATATTAATATTGTTGCATCGCCCAAAAAATCATAGCAAATGCTCTCTTTTTCATGATATTATGATTAAATTTGTAGCACCTTATTAAAAGACGAAATATCCCGTCATTAAAAGTTTATCTACCCCGTCCGGGTGACGGATTACTAACCTTACCAATTGACTCGTATAACCGACCATGAGATTCAAAAGCATACTGTATAATCTCAAGCCTATACTATATAATATAGTGATAGTCGTCCTGCTTCTACCCGTAGTCGGGTGCCGCGAGGAGAAGCATTACCGCATCGGTATCTCTCAGTGCAGCGAGGATGACTGGCGGCGCAAGATGAACGATGAGATCTACCGTGAGATAATGTTTCATCCGGAGGTGGAGGTAGAGATACGTTCAGCCGACGACAGCAACGAAAAACAGATAGCCGACATCCGATACTTCGCCGACAATGACTTCGACATAATCATAGCTGCCCCCAACGAGGCGGATGCGATAACTCCTGTAATAAAAGAGGTGTATGAGAAAGGGATACCGGTCATCCTCTTCGATCGCAGCATCCACGGTAATACCTATACCGCAGCCCGCGGTGCGGATAACTACGGCATAGGCGTTGCCGCCGCCCAGTACGGCTATAACCTCGTGGGTAAAGGGGGTAAGGTATTAGAGATTTACGGATTGACGGGCTCGACCCCTGCCATAGAGCGACATGACGGCTTTACCGCCCGGGCTGCCGAGCTCGGGCTGGAGGTAGTCGGTTCGGCGCACGGTAACTGGAACTACGAGGATGCCGCTGTTGTAGCCGACTCACTCTTGGCTCTTAATCCCGATGTTGCCCTCATTTACGCCCATAACGACCGTATGGCTATCGCCGCCTCGGAGATGGCGAAAAAACGGGGAATGGATGTCAAGGTCATAGGTATTGATGCGGCTCCCGAGATAGGTATAAAGGCAGTTGCCGACGGTACGATCGATGCAACCTTCCTGTATCCCACCGAGGGGTACGAGCTGATACGCACAGCCCTTAATATCCTCAACGGCAAGCCTTACGAGAGAGAGACACGAGTGCCGTCATCGTCGGCGGTGGATCGCTCCAACGCCGACATACTCCTTATGCAAAACGAGGCGCTTAAAGATGAATCCAACAAAATTAAATTGCTTAAGACGCAGGTCGATGATTATTGGGAAAGGCATTCGGCACAGACGATCCTTTTTTATGCGTCGATAGTAATATTGGTGCTTCTTTTCGGCGTGATATTCATGATGCTCAGGGTTTTCTGGTTGCATAAGCGTCATCAGAAAGAACTTGTAGAGCAAAACACATTGCTGGCACAGCAGCGTGACACCGAGAAGAAGCTCAACGAGCAGCTCAACCTCGCCACGCAGTCCAAGCTAATCTTCTTTACCAACGTGTCGCACGATCTCCGCACACCCCTTACCCTCATCGCCGAGCCGGTGGAGCAACTTGAGGCAGCAGATTACCTTACACCTCAGCATCATGCCCTTATCAAGATAGCCAACAAGAATGTCAAGATACTGAGGCGGTTGATAAACCAGATTCTGGACTTCCGCAAGTATGAGAACGGCAAACTCGATGTCAATCTCACCGAGGTGCATATCGCCGAACTGATACGCGACTGGACAGAATCATTCACGGCGATAGCCCGCAAGCGAGAGATAAAACTTACCATAGATATACTCATAGAGTCATCGGTGACCGTGGCTATCGACACTGAGAAAATTGAGCGCGTGTTTTTCAACCTCATGTCAAACGCGTTTAAATATACGCCCGACAACGGAAAGATTCACCTTGTGTGCAGCTGCGACGAGTCGAGGCTCATATTCTCGGTGGAGGATACAGGGCAAGGTATAGCCGTGGAGGATATGGGCAACATCTTCGACCGCTTCTATCAGGTAGATAAGATTCACCCCAACGGTTCGGGAATCGGTCTGTCGCTCGCCAAGGCTTTTGTGGAGCTGCACGGCGGATCCATCGACGTGGAGAGCGTACTGGGTAAGGGCAGCAAGTTTACCGTCAAGATTCCGGTGCGTCATATAAGCAATACGGTCACCGAAAACATAAGCCGTTCGATCTCGGATAGCGACATCAATACCGAACTTGGGGACATTGACATGAATATCAACGAGGAGGGTACGGATAAACCTTTGCTCCTCATTATTGATGATAATGCCGACATACGAAAGTTGATACGCGAGCTGCTGTCGGACGAATACCGCATCATCGAGGCACAGAACGGCAAGGAGGGTATCCGCCTTGCGTCGAAATATGTGCCTGACCTTATAATAAGTGATGTCATGATGCCCGTCATGGACGGACTGGAATGCTGTCAGCGTATCAAGAGTGAGATAACGACCTCGCACATACCGGTGTTGATGCTGACGGCGTGCAGCATGGACGAGCAGCGCATACAAGGGTATGAGAGCGGTGCCGACGGCTATCTGTCCAAGCCGTTTAACAGCACCATGCTGCGTAAGCGATGCTCAAATCTGATTGAGAACCGCAAACGTATCAAGAATATATTGGGCGGTGACACCGAGTCCAAAGGGGTTAAACCGGCTGCTGAGGATAAACCTGTGTCGGCACCCGGACAGCCCGACCTCGACAACGAGTTTTACAAACGGTTTGTGACGCTGGTAAATGAGGAGTTGGGAAATGCCGACCTCAATGTAGATGCCTTGGCATCGAAGATGGGACTCGGCAGGTCACAGTTCTACCGCAAGATAAAGGCGCTTACAAATTATTCGCCGGTAGAGCTGCTGCGTAAGATGCGACTGACCAAGGCACGCGACATGCTCACCGCGAGCGACAAATCTATAAGCGAGATCGCCTACGAGGTCGGTTTCTCGGCACCGGCATACTTTACCCGCGTCTTCCGCGAGGCTTTCGGTGAGTCGCCAACAGAGATGCGCACCCGCTTGGGGTTTAAGGACTGATCGCAGTCCGACCCATAGAGTCCGATTTATAAGATTTATAAGATTTATAAGATTTATAAGATTTATAAGATTTATAAGATATATAAGACTTATAAGATATATAGGATTTATAAGATTTATAAGACTTATAAGATTTATATGATATATAAGACTTATAAGATATATAAGAGATAAGACACATCGTGAAAGCGGTGTGTCTTTTTTATTTCCGATAGATTTGGGGATATATAATTCGCGAGAATTAGCAGGCTGAAACAAGTAATTTCGGGTGGAAAATATTAAAAATGACGCATAGTGTTGTAAAATT
>CAZAWP010000109.1:0-7086 GCA_964488855.1 uncultured Sangeribacter sp. | reverse complement strand
ATCAGGTGGTGCGGTAGTGGGGGTGGTGGGTGAGGAGTTCGGTGCGGAGGCGACGGCGGTCGACGTGCATGTAGATCTCGGTGGTGGCGATCGACTCGTGACCTAACATCTCCTGTATGGCGCGTAGGTTGGCTCCTCCCTCAAGCAGGTGGGTGGCAAACGAGTGGCGTAGGGTATGCGGCGATACCTTTTTGGTGATACCCGCCATTGCCGCCAGATCACGGATGATATAGAAGACCATCACTCGGGTCATCTTACCGCCACGGCGGTTGAGGAACAGTATATCAGTGCTGTCCGGCTTAATTTTGAGACGGCTCCGATCATCCAGGTATTCGCGGATAAGTTCGATCGAAGTCTCCGACAGCGGCACCAAGCGCTCCTTGCTTCCCTTTCCCTCAACTATGAGGTAACCCTCTTCCAAATTGACGAGCGACAGACGCAAGTCAGTCAGTTCGGAGACACGTAACCCCGAACCATATAGCGTCTCGATGATGGCATGGTTGCGCAAGGATTCCTCCTTGTCGGGAGGCAGGGCGGCAATCATTGCATCTATCTCCTCAACAGTGAGAACGTCCGGGAGTTTGCGCGCCTGACGCGGTGTCTCGATGAGTTCGGAGGGGTCAGAGACGATAATATTTTCGAGGACAAGGTATTTGAAAAAAGCGCGGATGCCCGCTATCATCCTCGCCTGCGAACGCGGACCGATACCGATGTCATGGAGTTGGGCAAGGAAGTTATGCAGATCTCCCTCTGACAAGCGCTCTACGGGAAGGTTGATTTCGGCGGCGTAGCTGTAGAGATGCTTGACATCGGTGGCGTACGCACTCAGCGTTGCCTCGGAGAAACCGCGCTCCAGCATCAGATAGGATGTAAAGCCACGCATCACCCGCTCGGGTGCGGGCATAGGGCGCATGCCGGCATTAAGTGACGGTGCAGGTGGGGGAGGGAGGTCAGAGGTTGATTGCATATTCGATACGGGCAGTCTGGGGGCGGTGGATGAAGATGGCGCTGCGGGGCGAACGGAAAGCAACCCCTTCGGGAAGAGCCGCCAAAAGAGCGCGATATTCCGCGGCAGAGGGATTCAGAATCCCCAATGCATTACCCGGCGTCGAGAGATGCCTCAGCAGCTGCTCAAGTGTCACCCCCTCCCCTTTGACAAGCCAAAGAGGGCTTCCCTCCGCCATATCGGGGTCTGTCACAACCCTTAGGCGGGAGTCCGCACACCGGAGAGCCGTATGATGACATGCCTCCGCGCCCGGGGTGATAAAAATGCTTTGTGGCTGCAGGAAATTAACCAACCGCAGCAGCATGCACGCCTCGCGGTATAATCGTGAGGAAAACGCCTTGCCGTTAAAGGTGTCACCGATTTCCGCATAGCCGTAGTAAGTGACCCCCGAGGGGTGCAACACCTCCTTGACGAGGCGGTAGGCGTACGGGGAGTGTACGCCGAACCCTCGGGAGTGACGCCAACGGATGTAGGCATGGATGATACGGCTGCCTATATCGGCAAGGGGGAGCCTCATTATTTCGCTTCCTTACGGTTTTTTGATACTATACGGAAGGCAAACAGTCCTAACGCCGCCACTGCCAACAGGTATATCAGCACTACCGATGTTATGCCGATGGCGTTGGTGACGCGTGTGGACTTGGGATCGAAGGTAAACACTATCTCGTTGTCACCGGCGGGGATACGCAGAGCGCGGAGCACATAGTCCACACGACCGATATCCGTCGGGATACCATTGACGGTAGCCTGCCAACCCCAGGGGAAGAAGATCTCGCTGAAGACAGCCACGCCGCCATGGGTGGTGCGTGCCTTGTAGCTCAGACGGTTGGGGGCGTATGTAGTCTCGTAGATAGTATCGCCGGGAGCGACTGTGGATGCCTTGCCGAGAACCTTCTCGAACTTAGCATCCGCCACGGCATACGACGCGACATTGAGAGTGTCGAGCATCGCCATCTCTGCATCGGCGGTTGGCACGTAGAAGATGCGGTCTACAAACCAGGCATTACCCAACGCCTCGGGGTTCTGATAGTACTCGTTGCCGTTCATTATATACTTGGTGTTAAGCATATTGAGCACGCCCGGATTGTTGTTGTAGATCTGCTTTTCGAGCAGGTCGTTATATCGGGTAAGCTTGGCAGCGTGATAGCCGCCGATAGTCTTATGGAAGTAAGAGGAGCGTGCTGAGCCCATGCCGGCGACGTCGAGGACGCGGTAGTTGGTGGTATCCTGCAGGATGGCGCGGTCGGCGTCGGTCATCTCGAAGAGGGCTGTGTTATCGACCGGCTCGGCAAAGTTCTCCGAATCAACATAACGCTTGTTTACGCTAAAGAGGTCGATGACCATCAGAGCGCCTAATGAGAGCACCATCACATTCGCCCCGATCGTGGGCTTGCGGAGATAAATGTAGATGATGGCGCAAGCGGCGAGGATAAAGAAGAACGAGCGCAGCGAATCGGCGCTGACGAGCGAGAGACGGGTGGTGCGGATGGCGCTGAGGATATTGCTGTAGGCGGGATTGCTGAAAGCACCTGCCTGTGCTAACTGTGCCTCCTCGGCAGCCGAGAAGGGTGAGCCGAAGACCGACGGACTTATGGCACCCACCAGACAGATGAACAGACCCAAGCCGCCGACTGTTATCAGCGTCCATTTATAACGGCTGTAATAGTCGGGAGTGGTCGCCATCTGTCGCAACACCATAATTGCCAGCAGGGGTATGGTAAACTCGATGATGACAAGTATCGAGGAGACGGCACGGAATTTATTATATGCCGGGAAATTGTCGATAAAGAAGTTGGTGAATCCGGCGAAATTATGTCCCCAGGAGAGGAGTATCGCCAGAACCGAGACTCCGAAAAGTGCCCATTTCACTCCACCCGGAACGGTAAACAGTGCCAATATGGCGAGCAACAGCACAAACGAACCGACATAGACGGGACCGTTGGTCATAGGCTGGTCGCCGAAGTACTGCGGGAATTGGGCGAGGAACTGGCGCTCCTCCGGACTGAGGTTGAGCTCTTCCGCTTTCTTGGTGTCCGCCAATGATTTAAGCTGTGTCTGACCGGCAACGGGTTTGATGGTGGCACCACCCTTTACGTTGGGGATAAGCAAGGTGAAGGTCTCGTCGATGCCGTAGCTCCACGCAGTAATGGCCTCGCGTTTCATGCCGCCGGTGTCGGCGCCGGGTTCGGGGGTGAGGTCGGTGGCCTTGCCTCGGACAGTCTCCTTGGCATATTCGTAGCTGTTATAGAGCGAGGCACTGTTTGCGCCGACAGCGATGACGCCACCCACGATTATTGCAACCGTAGCCTTGACCCATGTGCTGACGGTATGACGTTTGATGGCGCGCACGAGCCATGCTATCATCAGCGCCAGGACCACAAACAGGAAGTAGTAGGTCATCTGCGGGTGATTGCTCTGGAGCTGCAAGGCACCGAAGAGTGCCGTAAGCGCCAGACCCGGCAGGTACTTGCCACGGTAACAGAGGGCGATACCGCCGATGGTGGGGGGTATATAGGCGAGGGTGATAAATTTCCATATATGACCCGCGCCGATGATGATTATAAAGTATGAGGAGAATCCCCACGCCAAGGCACCAAAGAGGGCATAGCTCCAGCTGAATCCAAGACAGAGTGCCATGATAAAGAAACCTATCATCATAGCCATCAGGAGGTTGGAGGGGGCGGGGAGCCATAACCCGAAAGCACCGTTGAGCCAGTTGAGGGCTTTGTTGGCGGGGTAAGTCGGGGCAATCTGGAAGTTGGGCATACCGCCGAAGAGGGAGTCTGTCCAGCGAGTGGTCTCGCCGGTGGCAGCCTCGTAGGCCTTTCCCTCCTGGCCGTTTGCGATACCCTGCATCATGTCGTGCTGCTGCAGCACATTGCCCTCGAAGTTATCGGGAGCAAAAAACAAAAAGGCGACTAATGCTATTACAGCAGCCGCCAGTATAGTGTAAAGGTATGTACGTTTCATGTCAATAAATTAGATATACAGACACTTGTTGAGGTCGATATATATCTGACGGTTCATGCTCTGCTCGAGCGAGATGAGTGTCTCAGTCTCGGTAACACCGGGAATCTGCTGTATGCGGTCGTTGAGGAGCTCCATGAGGTGCTGGTTATCCTGAACATAAACTTTAATGAGCATCGAGTAGGGACCTGTAGTATAGTGGCACTCAACGACTTCGGTGATTTTCTCAAGTTCCTTGACCACATCGCGGTACATCGAACCCTTCTCGAGGCTCACGCCGATGTAGGTGCAGGTGTTGAAACCCAACATCCGCGGATTTACCGTATACCCGGAGCCGGTTATGACCTTCAGATCGATAAGTCGTTGGATACGCTGGTGGATGGCAGCCCGCGAAACGCCGCACTGCTGTGCCACGTCCTTAGAGGGGATGCGAGCATTATTCATGATAATGTTAAGGATCTTCTTGTCAAGGTTGTCTATACGGTCAATCATGTTTATATAATAATTTTTCGATATGGAAAATTCGTATTTGGCTTATTTGGTACGCAAATCTAATAATTATTTGGCAGATTGCCAAATTTCGCAAACATTTTTCATAAAAAAGCATTCGGGCAGTGCGCAGACGGGTTACAGCAGGTAGTCAGATGCGTTGTGGCTGGTGGTCAGAGCCGCACGGGAAATTGTCAGACGCGTTGCGGCTGGAGTTTGATTTTGCGGTAGACGCCGCGGTAGGTGATGACGGCTGCGGCGAGCGAGATGACGATCACCGGCACGAGGGTCAGGAGGCAGTCGCTCCATTTTACATTTACCGGATAGGTGTCGATGACGAGGGTGCCGGGGTCGCCCGCGATGTGGATGATGCCGAAGTATTGCTGTATGAGACAGAGGATTACACCTAACACAAGGCCCGCAATTCCACCCGTTATCCCCACCAGCAGGCTCTCCCAGGCAAATATCATCGGGGTGCGTTTTGCCGACATACCCAATGCCCGGAGGATCTCGACAGAGGGTTCTTTCTCAAGCGCCAGGATAGCCATCGCGCTGATGAGGTTAAACGACGCTATGATGAGGATAAAGAAGAGGAGCAGGAAGGTGACCCATTTCTCGATCTCGATCATGCGGAAGTTTACCTCCTGTTGCTCCAGGCGTGTCTTTACGGTGTAGTCGCTGCCGAGCTGCGCAGAGATTCTCTCTTTGGCATGCACGGGGTCGGTGCCCGGCTTGAGGCGTATCTCGATCGCAGAGGAGGCAGCATCGTACTGAAAGAGTTCGCGGGCGCGGTCGATGGGTACGATGACGGTGGCGTTATCAAATTCGGCCTGGTTGGTCTGAAAGATGCCGCTGACGCGCAGCGAGTCGGCGACAAAACCCATGGCAGGGTTGCTGAGGTTGATGCGTCCCTCACGGCGCGGGGCGAAGAGCAGGAGCTCATTGTCGGGATATATCCCCATCGACGAAGCAACACCTATCGAGATCAGGGCGTCTTCGCCGGCGCCGGGGCGGATATACTCGCCGTACATCACCAGGGTATCTGCGCGCAGAGCGCGTGCATACTCGTCGGTGACGATCCCTTTGACGGTAACCGGCTCCTCCATCCCTTGGGCGAGGAGGAGCGCTTTGTCGGTGAGGGTGGGGGTTGCCACGGCGACATCGCTGTGGGAGGCGATGACCTCAAGCACCGAGTCGGGAGCGGCGAGTACCTTGCCATGCGCGGGCTCGACTATGAGTTCAGGGGTGAAGGTGTCGAGGCGTCCGGCGGCTGTGGAGAGGAAGCCGTTAAAGACCGACAGCACGCATATAATAGCGCAAGTCGCCACCGCCACACCGCAGATTGTTACTGCGGAGATGGCGGTGACGGCACTATGGGAGTTGCGCGACAGCAGGTAGCGCAACGCTATGCGGGCGGATAGGGATGGTTTCATTTGTCGCCGGCGAGAAGGCGGTCGATATTGTCGATATAGTCCAGAGAGTCGTCGAGATAGAACTGCAGGTCAGGACATTTGCGGAGTACATCCTTGACGGCCTGTGCGAGTTCGTAGCGGACTGTCTTGGACTGTTTATTGATATTGTCGAGGATCTCCTGAGCCTTGTCGGAGGGGAAGATGCTCAGGTAAGCCTTGGCGATAGAGAGATCCGGAGATACGCGCACGGCGCTCACCGAGATGAGGGCGTTGCCGACCTTGGCGGTCTGACGACGGAAAATTTCACTTAACTCTTTCTGTATGAGGCGTGCAATCTTTGCTTGACGTTTTCCTTCCATAATTTCGTTTTATTTAAAATTCCATGTTTAGCATTAAAAGATCAGGCGTCGCGTGGCGTGCCTACTTACTAAACATCTGTGGTTAAAGAAATGTTGCAACCGGCCGATTGCCGGCGGTTGAAAGGGATAGCCCCGCGCCCTCTTTTGCAATCACTCCTTTTATGTATGACGGTTAAGCCGTCTTTATGTATGATAGTTAGACCGTCTTTTTATGTATGATGGTTAAGCCGTCGCGGACGGGGAGGATTACGACCTCGACGTCGGGGTCGGCGGCGATCAAGTCGTTGAACTGCATAACGCCGCGCGTCTGGGGATCAGAGGCGTGCGTAGGGTCAGCCACGTGTCCGTCCCATAGCGTATTGTCTGCTATGATATACCCGCGCGGGGTTAGGAGACTCTTGGCGAGGGGGTAGTAGGCGGGGTAGCGTCGTTTGTCGGCATCTATAAAGATGAGGTCGAAACGGGTGTCGGCGAGTTGGTTTTTCATCACCTCCTCGGCATCACCGATGTGGAGGGTGATGCGGTCGCCGTATGGGGAGCGGGCGAAGTTGGAGAGGATGATCTCTTCGAGTTCGTCGTTTGCCTCGACGGTATGCAGCTCGCCCCCTTCGGGGAGTCCCTCGGCTATACATAGACCGGAGTAACCCGAAAAAGTGCCCAATTCGAGGGCCCGCTTCGGTGAAATCATCTCGGTGAGCATTTTGATGATGCGCCCCTGGATGTGACCCGAGCACATTCGTCCGTTGATGAGGTGGAGGTTGGACTCGCGGTCGATGTCATCGAGCGGGGGCGTTGCCGGCGTTATGTGATGACGTATATACTGGTCTAATTCGGCATTCATGACAGTATCGTT
>CAZAWP010000108.1:0-7100 GCA_964488855.1 uncultured Sangeribacter sp. | reverse complement strand
ATGTAGAAATCCCGTTCTTCAGGAATTTTGCACCTTGACATAATTGTGAGGTTGTTGGTCCAATTTATTTCTCTCAGCAGTGCTGAGAGTTTTTCATCGGCATTTTGATATGTTTCGTAAAATTGTTTCATACGCCATAGATTCTTATCGGAATATCCTTTGGCGTCTTCAGAGTTTTCTGCGATATATTCCGCAAGCTGCCTAATAACGCCCGCTCCCCACTGCGAATTTGCAACGCGATAGGATAAGCGTTCTCCAATATGCCAATACAGGTCAATCATTACTGTATTAGCTATTCGATAAACTTTTCTTTTTGTATTGTTTATTAAAGTGACAATTTCATTAAACTGGTTTTGTAATGCGGAATTGTCTAACATTTTTATAGAGTCCATGCAGTTTGTATTTTAGACCGCAAAGTTAGCAAAAATAATAGAGATTTTTCTATAATACCCCCTGAGTGATAATGAGTCACGTTATAAGAATTCCGGCAGTCTGGAACCCATGAGATGAAGGTACTCAAGGCGTTTATAGGAAGTAAGCGAACCAAGATTCTATGAGAGATAAGTTGTACGGTGAAATGACACCGATAAAACACGCCTAATTTCGCAAATAGCAGGCACAATATCCATATACTTGTAGATTAAGGGTTGTAAAAAGACGCTTATTTTAAGTTGTCATTCTTCAAAATATTACAAAAGTCATCGAACAGCAAGTGATATTCGTACCCTTTCTTCTCGCCCAGCGTAACGAATATTAGATTTTGTTCGGGGTCGCAGAATAAGACTTGTCCGAACAAGCCTAAGGCGAAAAATCGAGGTGTTACGTATAATTCACCGTCCTTTTGACTTATAATGTTGTTCCACCCATAGGAATACGCCTCATTATCTAAGGATGCATGGGTTGAGCGATTGATCCAGTCCTCGCTTACAATACGCTTGCCGTCATGAACTCCCCCATTTAGGTATAATCTGCCAATGAGAGCGAGATTTCTTACATCGGTAGCGATGCCTCCATAAGCCTTTGCCCGGTGGTGCTTTTTGCTATCGAGAGCAAAATAACCGTCCGATTCCATATCGAGGGGTTTCCATACTTTTTCTTGCAGATACTCGGCAAGTGCTCGGTTGGTTGCCCTCTCAATTACAACTCCTAAAATTGCGGTAGCAAGAGAATTGTAATAATGCTTTGAGCCGGGTATATCTTTGAATTTTGATTTGGAAATGAAGTCAACGACATCATTTCCGTAATAGAGTTTTGCCATTTTTGAAAATGGATTCCAACCATATCCCTCCTTGAAGTCAAGACCGGTACGCATATCAAGCAGATGCTCAATAGTCAGCTGTGAAAAATATGGATCGGCTTTTGATAACTCAGGTATATATTTTGTGACTGTGTCGCTCACACTTCCGATTTTACCTTCATCAATTGCAATGCCACATAGTAATGATGTTACCGCCTTTGAGATGGAGAATATATTCACAGGTTCATGTTTTTGGACGTTGCCAAAGTATTCTTCCAACAATATAGAGTCATTGCGGACAATTAGTAACGCACCGTTACCACGTACTCTTGCAAAATACTCTCCTATGGTTTCGCTATGGAATTGACCACCGTTGAATTTCGTAGTCTTGAAATATGTGTTGGGAGAGTCTACAAGTATAGTTTCAATCGTATCAGCGGCTGAGATTGTATCTAATGCGAAATTTGTATATGAATCGGTAGTAGGCGTGCCGCACTTGATTGCTCTGAATGTCGTACAACCTGTAAGACATAAGAGCGCCGCCAATAAATACGTAAGATATCTGAGCATAGCGCAAAATTACGCATTTTAAGCGAGCTACACAAATCAGAGTAATACTTCAAGATTATAACATGGAAGATACAGCAGTAGCTTATGTGCAATAAGTATATCGACTTTAAACTATTTTTAATATCTTTGCAGAAAAAAGAGGACCGGAAGGGGTACTGCAAGGCTCCCTGATTTGAGGACCGTTTAGGCGAGGGTGTTTGTGTAGCAATTGATTCGCAAGCGAATCGCACAATAGACACACTAAACTCAAAAAGTAAGCAATCAAAGTTATCCCAGGGGTAACTCTCAGTGTGATCTTACTTAGCGCACTTTGGGAGGGGCTTATTACAGGAGCGACCTTCAGAGGAGTCGCGACGGTCTCACATTTTGCTGCGGTTGGAGCTCTTCGCCTATGTGTCTTCAGTGCCGGTCGCTTGCGACCGGGATTGCGAGGATGCGAAGATTAGGGTAAAAATAAAAATTAGAGAGTAGTTATTTAAAGAGTAAAAAAACTGATTGCTATCTACAGGATGGCTGTCGATAAACGGAGGTTATGCCGAGGGATTACTGTCATGATTATAAGAGCCGGTGCATCTATCATATCACTATCGGTAAGGCAAGGGGAGTGCCGCCTTTCTCCCGGATCGGTGGGACAGCAGAGGCTCCGGTAGTTGAGCGATCTCCACTCGGGTGTATCGTGGAGGAAGTAATCCGTAATTTTCACCGGATGTGCCCGGCTCTACGTGTCCTCCAATATGTCATTATGCCCGACCATATCCATTTCGCTATCTTCGTGCAGTATCCTATCGAAAAAGCAGTGGGGAGCTATATAGGGATGATGAAAGTCAGATGTGGACAGATAGCAAAAGAGACCTTAGGCTTACCCACTCCCGTGTTTGAAAAGGATTTCTACGACCGTATCTTGCGCCGTAATCACAACCTTGATATCATCTGCAATTATATACGTCAAAATCCGTACCGCTTGCTCGTACGTAAACTAAATCCCGACTATTTCAGACGGTGCAACAATATCGAAATAAACGGTGCGCTTTGGCAAGCCTACGGCAACCTACAACTCCTTGACAACCCATTCAAAGCGCCCGTTGTCATCCATCGCGCTGATTCAGAGGCCATCTTAGCCGCCAAGCACCGCCGCTGGAAACATCTTTCGGAAAATGGCGGCATACTCGTCTCCCCCTTCATATCTCAAGCGGAAAAGGAGGTACGCTTAGACTGCGAACAGGCTAACGGTAAAATCATTCTACTCACCAACCGACCTTTCGCCGAACGTGAGAAACCGTCCGCCCATGACTTCGAGCGTTGCTCTATGGGACAGCTACTTATTCTCGCACCCATGACCCCGCTAAAACCGGGACGCGGCACTTTCCTCTATCTAAACCGCTGCGCCGAAAAGATTGCCTTTCCGTCCCATGAGTAGATTAATAAAATGCTAAATAATCCAATTGGGGATAAAAATATTTGGAATCTATAAATTTCTTATTATTTTTGTAGGGTGATACACAAACACTTAGTTTGTTAATTTAACTTATAAACCTAAACTTAGTAATTTATGCGAATACCTAAATTTGTGTTGATAACATTAATCATAATGTGGAGTCTGCCGTGTTGGGGAAGTATCTATGAATATACTAACCTTTTCAATCTAAACGGTCCGGTAAAGAGGGCTACATTTGTTACAACCGTGAGCTTCCTTGGATTTCCGGAGGATGAGCGAACGCTGGAATTTACCCCTGGCGGTCTTTTGCTAGAATTTGAAGAGAATGGTACACAGTACTCTACAAGTGCGGGTAATACAATCGTGAAAAACCTTAAAAACGGTGACGTAATTCGCGAAAGAAGATGGTTTAATGGTAAGAAGGATCTGGTCGAACGTTTCACCAGCGCTGCTCCCGATATGCTTTACCTGTCTGAACCCACCTACGCTCCCAACGGCGATATGACCGGAGAGGATATCACGATTCATGTTGGTGGAGATGAATATGAGTCCAAAGCAAGATATACCGTTCTTGAAAAGGACAGCTACGGGAACTGGACAAAGAGAAAAGCAACCATCCAAGGCTTTAAGGCTGTTAATTCTATCGAGACTTGCAGGATTGAATATTATACTCCTCAGGAGATTGAAGAATACAATCAGAAAGTGAGGGCGTTGAATGAGGCAAGAAACCGAATTAACGATTTGAACCAAACCCTGGCAATGGAAGATAATGAAATCGCCCGACTTGAGACTGCCATTGACGAGGAGGCGGTATATGATACCGTAGAACAGATGCCGGAATTTGTCGGTGGCGCTGCAGCGATGTACCGATTCATTGCCAAAAATCAGAGATACCCTCTGCGCGCTGCTGAAAACGGTGAACAAGGGAGGGTAATTGTAAATGTAATCATCGATAAGGACGGCTCCCTCATGATTGTGGATACTTCAGGAGTAAAAAGCGAGGATCTGATAAAAGAGGCCAAGCGTATCGTCGGGAAAATGCCTCCGTTTAAGCCCGGTTCCCAAAATGGACGCACAGTCAGGGTAAAATATTCCATTCCCATTACCTTTAAATTGACCTGACCATTATCCATAATTGACCATTTCTATAAATTGACCTGATATGAATAAGATTTTCTCTATAACAATAGCTATTATAGCGGTCCTTTTTACCGGCTGTAACTCTAAATCGGATGCTACGGGCAGTGTTGATCCCAACCTTATTCCGGTGGAAGTAAATGGCATGATGGGCTATGTGAATCAAAACGGTACCTACGAGATTGAGCCGCAGGACGGCTTCATGTCACGTTTCGCTGACGGACTCGCAATAAAATGGGTTGAAAAAGATAATGGAGGGTCATACGGACTTGCCGACCGGAAAGGCAACTTTGTTATAAAACCTGATTATTCAGATATTTCCCTTCCGTCGGAGGGTATCATATGGGCGCTAAAAGGTAAGGAAGATTTTGTCGCGCTTGACCTGAAAGGGAAGGAATTGTTCTCGGCACAGGATGCGGACTGGGTGTTTGATTTCTCGGATGGACTGGCGAAATTCTCAGGAGCCAATGATGCCGGTGAACGAGTTTACGGATTCTTCGATAAGAAGGGGAATATCGCTATTCCCGCCAATTATCATGATGCCAACAGCTTCCGCGAGGGTCTTGCCGTCGTCCGGGACATGAATCACAAATGGCATTATATTGACCGGGATGGAAAGAATCCTTTCGGGTCGCAGACTTACGAGCTTGCCTCTGACTTTATAGATGGACGCGCAAGTGTTCATATGGAAGGCAATGCAGGCACTACCTGTATAATAGATAAATCAGGTAAGATTCTTTTTTCTAAACCCGGTCTTGTGGAAGTCGATGGTGACGGATATCGTTACCGTACCGACATGGGCTATGGTCGTGTCAATGAAAAAGGTGAAATAGTAATTAATCCGCAGTTTGACTTCCTTGGAAATTTCTGCAATAACGATCTCGCCCCCTTCCGGCTCGGAGACAAATGGGGATACGTAGACCGTAACGGCAAGATTACGATTAACCCCCAATGGGAGGGGGCAACCCCGCTCGTCGAAAATAAATTCGCCTTCGTCAAACTTGGAAGCAAATGGGGCATGATTGATAAAAAAGGGAGTTATATAACCAATCCCCAATGGGACGATGTCTCCGATAACTATGTATGGGCGATGAATGGTTTGCCAACAACTTCAAGTGTAAGGTCAAAGAATTTCTTCGGAACGTGTGCGGCAAAAATCATTAAAAATTATGTTGAAGATGGCATAATCGACGGATGGGACCTTACTTGGACAGCGCAGGCGATAGCCGAGAAGATCGGAATGACCAGAAATATGTTTTCACGATACGCCACAGTCCATACGCTTAAACGCATAGAGACCGGAACTGATAACGATCAGGTACAGGGACTGATTTGGCTTGGTGGTGAGTTTTTCAAAAACCAGACTGATAAGGCTTTTGCTCCCCTTGACTATGTTGAGGGAGTTAAGCCGGAATACGTGATGATTCAATTCTGGCAGGACGATTATAAAAGCGCGTTTAATGACCAACTTTTCAACCGTCTTGTCAAGGAACTTGATTTCGAGTCTAAAGGAGATGATGAGCATCCCTATGCAGTCGGCAAAATCGGAAAATATCCCGCACAGTTATATCTATATGAAGCTCCGGGCGTAAACCGACACGGTGTCCAGATCGATTTCGGCAATAATTTTAAGACACCCGACTTTGTCAATAATATGGCGGCGACCAATAGTAATGTTGATAAATCGGATGCGGCAGTCGATGAAACAGATATCGGTGATGAGTATGAAGAAGATGCCTATTATACGGGCACTATCGGCGATTACAAGATAGTAATGGAACTTACCTTCGCGGGATCAGGCAACCCCATGTACGGAAGATACCGTTACGCCAACAAGACCCAATGGATAAACCTCAATGGCACGTATATAGACGGCGTGATGGAGCTTGATGAGAAAGTCAATGGGAATGTCACCGGGCACTTCTCTTTTGCAATGAATGACGACGGCACCTTGTCGGGAGTATGGACGAATGCCGACAAATCCAAATCCCTCAAATTCAGGGCAGAAACCGACTGACACCTCTCAGGAACTCATACTAACACATTTATTTATATAATAGATAGACAAACGCCGGTGTATAATTAATTATACACCGGCGCTGCTACTTGATGAAGATTACTCGTCGCGGATGAGGGTGGTGTCGGGGTAGGCGCAGGCGCGGGTCTCCGCCTCGATGGTGGAGTGACAGATGTTGTGGTGAAGGGCAACATCCTTCATCGCTGAAATGATGGTGTCCAGTCGGTCGGGTGAATCTATGACTGCATGAACCTTTAGACCTCCTTTTTTCTTGCTTGTCCTCGGATGTCTGCCTACGCCTTTGAAAAGCAGGTTGGAGAACAGTGTTATTGAGGTGGAGTCGATTATCTGAAGTCTTTTCATCCATTTAGGGGTCCTGCTACTCCGGCTGTCCGAGGAAAGGACCGGACGGCAGGTGGCATATAAATCACGGTATATGGCCTCAAAGATGGTTTCCGAGCGCCTTTTGTTGGCATCGGCAACGGTACTGCGCCCGATTTTGAATGTTATGCCTAAATGAGCAAGTTTGTGTGTCTCTGCAAGCAATGAGGTCGTTATCTCACGCAACGAGTCAAAACGCATTATCACGGCATAGAGCATCACTGTCAGATGAATCCAGGCAGTGAAGCGTTTGGTATATCTTTCTCCCCCGTTTTCACGGCTAAAATCGAGGATTTTTGACTTGTCAAGCAATTTTATCACCT
>CAZAWP010000107.1:1993-7179 GCA_964488855.1 uncultured Sangeribacter sp. | reverse complement strand
AGCGCACCCCCTTGGGAATATATACAAAAGAGCCGTCCGAAAATACCGCCGAATTGAGGGCGGCATAGAAATTGTCGCGATAGCTGACCACGGAGCCTAAATACTTCCTGACCAGATCGGGGTATTCCTTGACAGCCTCCGAGAATGAGCAGAAGATGACGCCGAGCTCGGCAAGTTTCTCGCGGTGGGTGGTCTTGACGCTGACGGAGTCCATGACAGCGTCTACGGCAACGCCGGCAAGCTGTTTCTGCTCTTCGAGCGAGATACCGAGCTTGTTGAATGTCTTGACCAACTCCGGATCCACCTCGTCGAGGCTTTTCTTGAGTTCCTTCTTCTTGGGCGCCGCATAATAGCTGATTGCCTGAAGATCAATCTCGGGTATATTCAGATGCGCCCAATGCGGGGGGGTCATGGTCAGCCAGTAGCGGTATGCCTTGAGTCGGAAGTCGAGGAGCCACTCGGGCTCGCCCTTCTTGGCAGAGATGAAGCGGATAACGTCCTCATTTAGACCCGGGGGCACTATCTCGGTATCAATATCTGATGTGAAACCATATTTGTATTCAGACTCGGTGGCATCGCGCAGAGTCTGCGCCACCTCTCGCTCGGCAGGAGCCAGGCGCTCTACCTTATCGTGATTTTCGTATTGCGACATTTTCTATTGCTTTATAGGGATAGAATATAGGGATAACCCTCGCCAAAATCGGACATTTATGCATCCGGAGCGAGATTATCTGCATGTATCCACTATGTAATACACAAAAATAATAAAAAAAGTTTATCGCCGCAAAAGGGCGACCCGTGGGTGGTGTCGCTGTACTGAAAGGGATAAAAAGGGTGCCGGCGGGTGTCACCGTGCCAATGGGGATTAAAAAAAATTGAAAATCAATTATAAATTTAGTATTTTTGCAATATGGGAAAAATCATAGCGATAGCCAATCAGAAAGGAGGCGTGGGAAAAACGACCACAGCCTTTAACTTGGGAGCCTGTCTGGCCTTAGCCGGCAAGAAGGTGCTCCTTGTTGATGCGGATCCGCAGGCGAACGCGACCTCGGGCCTGGGAGTGACCCCGGCAGCCGAGGCAGCCTCCATCTACGACTGCATGGTCGACGGATACCCCGCGGCATCGGCTGTGCTGCCGACGCAGATCGAGGGGCTCTACCTGATATGCTCACGCATAGACCTGGTAGGCGCCGAGGTCGAGCTGATGAACCGTCCCGACCGCGAGCGCACGATGCGCAACGTCCTCGACCCCGTCAAGGATGACTACGACTATATCCTTATCGACTGCTCACCGTCGTTGGGAATCATCACCGTCAATGCACTCACCGCCGCAGACTCCGTCCTCATTCCCGTACAAGCCGAGTATTTCGCCCTCGAGGGTATCTCGCAATTACTCAACACCATCCGCATCATCAAGACGCGTCTGCGCCCCACCCTCGAGATCGAGGGCTTCCTGCTGACGATGTATGATGCCCGTCTGCGCCTCGCCAATTCCATTTTTGAGGAATTACGGGGACATTTCGGCGACATGGTATTCGGCACGGTCATACCGCGCAATATCAAGCTGTCGGAATCCCCCTCGCACGGTCTGCCGGTCATACTGTATGACCCCGACAGCCGCGGTGCCATCGCATACACACAGTTAGCACGCGAACTGGTGCAACGTAACCGTAAGAAGAAATAAACAATGGCAATGAAACGCAACGCACTGGGCAGAGGCCTTGACTCGTTGATCTCGCTCGGCGAGGTCAATACAGGCGGTTCCTCGGCTATCAGTGAGATAGAGATAGACCGTATCGCCCCCAATCCGGACCAGCCGCGAACCTTCTTTGACGAGGAGAGTCTCGACGAGCTGGCGTCGTCGATACGCGAGTTAGGTATCGTGCAGCCCCTTACGCTGCGCCTTACCGATGACGGCAATTACCAGATCATCGCCGGCGAGCGCCGTTGGCGTGCCGCCTCACGCGCGGGCCTGACGACCGTCCCCGCCTATATCCGCACCGTCTCGGATACTGAGATGACCGAGATGGCGCTCATCGAGAATATACAGCGTCAGGATCTCAATGCAATCGAGGTCGCCCTCGGTTTCAAGAAACTTATCGACACATATCACCTCACGCAGGAGGATCTCTCTCGTCGCTTGGGCAAGAAACGCACTTCGATCACCAACCATCTGCGTCTGCTGCGCCTCCCCGCCGACATCCAGCTCGGCCTGCGCGACCATAAGGTCGAGATGGGTCATGCACGCGCCATCCTCTCGGTGACCGACCCCAAGAAGCAGCTGAAGCTCTATGCGCGTATCCTCAAGGAGGGTCTGTCGGTCCGTGCCGTCGAGGCTCTCGCCCGCGAGATCGAGGAGAACGATGAGGCTCCTGCCAAGCCCAGGAAGCAGGCTAACCCGGAACATGCCGAGTTCGCACGTACCTTGGAGAGCTATCTGCCGGCAAAGGTGAAGTTCACCTGCAACGAACAGGGCAAAGGCTCCATTACGCTGCGCTTCGACTCCGACGAACAGCTTGCGCAACTCGTCGCAGCCTTCGAGCGCCTCAAATCCTGAAGCAAGACACTCCCCGATCAAGCATTACGATAAAATATCGTTAAAGAAATACGATATAGTATCGTTTAACTACTAAGTATTAAATGATTTTCAGTTTGTCACGGTCATATAAACCCGCGCGCATCCTTGACAAAAAGAGGATGTTAGCCACAGTGATGCCGGTGTTAGTCGCAGTCATACTTGCGGTAACCTCGGTGCCTGTCGCTGCGTGCGCCCAGGGTCTCGACCGCAAGCCGATACCGCGTCCCGAGCAGCCGACGGACTCAGCGGTGTATGTCGATGCCGATGTGCTGGTGGCTGTTCCGGGACAGACCGAGGCGACCGACTCGCTCGTGACCGAGGTCCGTGCCGAGGATTACCCATACGGGCTCGACGGGAAGATTCCTTTCAATCCGTCGCCGACACGTGCCGCGTGGCTCTCCGCCCTCTGCCCCGGCTTAGGTCAGATCTATAACCGCCGCTACTGGAAACTGCCGATAATTGTCGGCGGCTTCATGGGTCTGGGATACGCCACAAGCTGGAACAACACCCAATATAAAGATTACATGCAGGGTTACCGCGACCTGCTCGATGATGATCCCGACACCAAGTCGTACATGAATTTCTTCCCTCCCAACACCGACGAGGGAAGTCTCGACACGACGTGGCTGACACAGACGTTTCAGAAACGTAAGGATTATTACCGGCGCAACCGCGACCTGTGCATAATCTGCCTGGCGGCTCTATATGTGCTCTGCATGCTCGACTCCTATATCGACGCATCGATGGCGCATTTCGACCTGTCGCCCGACCTGTCGCTGGATGTGCGCCCGGCGATCATCCTCCACGATACGCGCACCAAGCCCTCGTTAGGCCTTAACTGGGCTTTCACTTTCTGATGTCGTAATTAATGGCATTTGCCTTAATTATTTACCGACTCATCCTAAACCCGACTCAATCCGATGAAACCGATATTCCTCACCCTCGCCTCCCTCATGGTCGCAACGATGTCGTTTGCGGCAAAGACTCCCAATGTACTCGACCTGCGTCAGAGTATCACCGACTCCGAGATCGTATATCCCGAGAGTTTTGAAGTCAATACACAGAAGCTGCTCGACGGCTGGTTTATACGCAACTACACTGCCACCGATGACCGTTACCGCACACAGGGCGACGTGTCGACAAGCGATGCAACCTATACTGAGCGATTGGCGGCTCTGCCCACCGTCATCGACATGCCTTACAACCAGATTGTCAAGGAATACATTCAGCGCTATACAGCGCGCGGTCGTGAACAGGTGGCTGCCCTGCTCGGACTCAGTATCTACTATATGCCTATCTTCGAGCAGGCTCTCGAAGAGCAGCAGCTCCCCCTCGAGCTCAAGTATCTGCCGATCATCGAATCGGGTCTCGACCCCAATGCGGTGTCTCGTCACGGCGCTGCCGGTCTGTGGCAGTTCATGCTCGGCACCGCCCGCGGATTAGGCATGGAGGTGTCGTCATTAGTAGACCAGCGCCGCGACCCATATATTTCGTCGCAGAAGGCTGCCGCATACCTCAAGGATCTCTATAACACATACAATGACTGGAGTCTTGCGATTGCCGCCTATAACTGCGGCCCGGGTAATGTAAACAAGGCTTTGCGTCGTGCCGGCGGTGATCCCTCGCAGCACGATTTCTGGTCGATATATACCTATCTTACCCCCGAGACCCGCGGATATGTCCCGATGTTCATCGCTGCCAACTATGTGATGAACTACTATCCGGAGCACAACATCTCACCCGTGCTGCCCACAAAGCCGATTGTCACCGACACCATCTCGGTTGCCAACCGTGTCCACTTCAATCAGATTTCTCACGTCCTCAATATACCTGTCGATGAACTGCGTGTGCTCAATCCGCAGTACCGTGCTGACCTCATCCCCGGTTCGGCGGAGCATCCCTACACCCTCATCCTTCCGTCGCAGCAGATCCACGCCTATCTGATGAGCGAGGATGCGATCATGGCATACGAGGCCGACCGCTACGCGCGTCGCACAACTGCCGCCCCGGGCACTTCGGGCAACGACGATGCTTCGCTCGACAATGCCGACCTCGCCGAGAGTGCCGACGGCAACCTGCTGTTGGCTGCAGCCCCTGAGCCGGAATCGGCGGAGGAAACCGAGGCTGCCCTCGCCGAGGCTCGCGCTAAAAACGCCGAGACCTCCTCGACAGCCGGTGACACTCGTCTCAAGACAATCACCCATAAGGTGGTGGCCGGTGAATCGCTGGCAACTATCGCTCAGAAGTATGACATCAACCCGGACGATATCAAGACGTGGAATAACCTGACACGCACTTCGGTGCGCGTTGGTCAGTTGCTGCGTCTCAATGTCCCGGCGGAGATTGCCGATGCTGCGGCTCCGCGTCAGTCGTCATGGCAAGCCGATGCCAAGGCTGCCGCTACTGCTCAGGCGAAGGCTACGGCAGCCAAGAAACCTGCTCAGACCGCTCCCAAGACCACCACTCACAGTGTCAAGAGTGGTGAGACGCTCTCGTCTATCGCCAAGAAGTATGGCGTGACGGTTGCCGACCTCCAGAAAGCCAACGGCATGAGCGGCGACAAGCTCCGTGCCGGTCAGTCGCTCAAGGTCCCCGCCAAAGGCTCCGC
>CAZAWP010000107.1:0-1893 GCA_964488855.1 uncultured Sangeribacter sp. | reverse complement strand
GCGGCGACAAGCTCCGTGCCGGTCAGTCGCTCAAGGTCCCCGCCAAAGGCTCCGCAAAGTCCTCCACCGCCAAAAAATCCACCTCCAAGAAAAGAAGACGCTAAGTCTTGGGGGATTAAGAGATTAAGAATTAAGAATTAAGGCTACGCTTTAAGGAATTAAGAGATTAAGAAATTAAGAATTAAGGCTACGCTTTAAGGGATTAAGAATTGAGAAATATGTGGTTGAGGTACCGGAGCTACTATGGGGCGTTGCTGAGGCTGGGGTTGCCGGTGCTGGTGACGCAGATTGGTATTATACTCGTCAGCTTCGCCGACACCATGATGGTGGGGCGCTATGGTGTCGATGAACTCGCGGCTGCCGCTTTCGTAAACTCCCTCTTTGTCGTACCGGTCGTCATGCAGATAGGTTTCGCCGGTGGCATAACCCCTCTCATCGGTGCCCTCTTCAGCCGCGGCAAACAGCGCGAGACCGGGCGCACATTGCGCGCCGGCATAGAGATGAATGTCGCCGTCTCCCTTACATTCACCGCCATCATGGGAGGTCTGTACTTCTTCCTCGACCGCTTCGGACAACCCGCCGAACTCCTTCCTCTCATCCGCACATATTACCTTATCCTCCTTCCTTCGCTGCTGCCGTTGGCACTCTTCAACGTATTCCAGCAGACTTCAAACGGTGTCACCGACACCGCCATGCCGATGTGGCTTATTCTCCTCTCCAACGTCATCAACATCATCGGCAACTACCTCCTTATCTTCGGCAAGTTCGGCTTCCCGGAACTCGGTCTTGCCGGTGCGGGTGTCTCCACGCTGACAGCCCGCGTTGTCAGCACCATACTCATTATCGTCATTTACCGTCTCGCCGCGCGTTACCGCCCCTATATGCAATACTTCGGCGACCGCAGCGACCGCCGTGCTTTGCGCCGGGAGGTCTGGCAGACTTCATACCCGGTGATGATACAGAGCGGCATCGAATGCTCGCTATGGTCTATCGGAGCGGTGGTATGCGGATGGTTCGGCAAGGTTCAGATAGCAGCCTATCAGGTAGTGAACACTATCGCCCAATTGGGATACATGATATATATGAGCTTCGGCATAGCCCTCTCGGTCAAGGTTGCCAACTTCACCGGTGTCAAGGATGTTACGGCAATACGCCGTGTGACGATGGCAGGTGTGCATCTCATCTTGGGTCTTGCCACGGTAGCCTCAATCTTCTTCCTGCTCTGCACCCACGACCTTATCGGCTTCTTTGCCACCGACCCGGATGTGATTGCTGCGGGAGCGTCACTGGTCATCCCGTTAGTGCTGTATCAATACGGCGATGCGGTGCAGATTATCTATTGTAATGCACTGCGCGGCACGTCGCGTGTCAAGCCCTTACTGTGGATTGCCCTCATCGGCTACTGGGGTATCGGCATCCCGGTACTGTTCCTGATGGCAGAGACCTGGCCCGGAGGAGCTGCGGGTGTCTACACCAGCTTCTTCTTCGCCCTGGCCTCCGCCGGCATCATGGCATGCACCATCTTCTACCGCACCCTCCGCGACCCCGCCCGCTACCTGACAAAAGAATAGGATATAACTGTCACTGCCCAAGGGATACTACTCTTTTACAGTCACTTCCCGGGAACAAAAGCCTCCCGGCTTTTGAAATTCTTCAGCCGCAAAATAATTTTTTTGATAATGATTGAACCAACTGAACTGTGGGGATGTTATAATATCAGAAAATCGTTTCATGATGTTAGGTTAGTTTGTTAAAGTATTGTATTATAGAAATACACAAACACGCGGCTCGATGTGAATCGGGCCGCGCGTTTGTTATATAACCTTATAACTCTGACTTTTGTAACCTTATAACTCTGACCTTTGTAACCGGATACCTCTAACTTTTGTAACC
>CAZAWP010000106.1:0-7327 GCA_964488855.1 uncultured Sangeribacter sp. | reverse complement strand
AACGACTCTTTGACCACAACCTGAAGGTATGGTACAACGGTCTTGTTGTGGAAGCCGAGCAGGAAGAATTGGCACAGACCGAACCCGATTACCGTAACCTCCTTAAGGAGTATGAAGAGGGCAGTATGCTCTACGAGGTCAGCGTACAGAAAGTATGGGATCGTGCAGCAAAGGACAGCGAGGGTCTCGAAAATTATTTCCAGGCGCACCGCAGTGATTATACATGGAAATCGCCACAGGCAAAAGGCTTCTTGGTGCAGGCGGTAAACGACTCTGTAGCCAACCTTATCAAGGCAAAGGCTGCTACTTTAGGTAGAGACACACTCGTAAGCACCCTCCGCAAGGAGTTTGGCAAGGAGATGCACCTGGAGCGTGTATTGGTTCCTCAGGGTGTAAACGCCATGGTTGATTACCTGATGTTCAACGGCCCCAAGGCTGAACCTATCTCACCGACTTATACCGTACTCTTCATGCTCGACGGTCGCATCCTCAACGCACCCGAAGAAGTGTCGGATGTTCGCGGTCAGGTTACCAGCGATTACCAGAACGAGTTTGAGAAACAGTGGATCGAGGAACTCAAGGCTAAGTATCCCGTTACGGTGAACACCAAGGTATTGAAGAAAGTCAAGAACCGGAAATAGTATTTCTTAAGTTGAGTAGACTTATTGGCGGATAAAAATAAGTTTAACACCTCACTAAAATATATTTTAATTAATGCGATTGTTTCATAATGATTCAGTCGCATTTTTTTATATCCGTATATTAACGAATTTTTAGAGGAAGAGAGCGGTTATTTCTCGCGAATGGTTTGGGGATAGTTAAAAGATTGATTACCTTTGTAAAGGTATGTCTTTATTTTCAAAGTAAGGCGTATCAATATCTCGTAAGCAAAGATATGTCTATATCACGATGCGTCATAACGGTATTGGTGGCTGTAACACTGATTACGGCAGGGTGTCGTCGTTCGGTCAAGCAGGGCGATGCGCCTGATGACGTGTTGGTATGGGCCGGAGATTCGGCATTGACCATGAGCAGTGTCCTGCGTAACATACCCTCAGGGTTGAGCGAGTCTGACAGCATCGAACTCTTCAACAGCATCGTCGAGTCGTGGGTAGAGGATATGGTGCTCGACCGTGTGGCAGCCGCCAATCTGTCCAATCCCGAGAAAATCGAGGAGATGACCAGGGCGTATCGCAATCACCTTATCGTCGAGACATATCTGCGTGAGATGGGGGAGAGTGCCGCCTCAAAAGTCGACAAGGATGAGATAGAACGCTATTATAACAATCATAAGGAGGAGATGATATTGGAGGCTCCCCTTATCAAGGGTGTCTATCTCCGTGTCCCGCAGGATGACTCCATGCTGCCCGAACTGCGTAAATGGATGGCAGACGGGAGTCCCGATGCCGTCGACAAGATTGAAAACAACGGTTTGCGTCAGGCTACCCAATATGATTATTTCAATGACCGCTGGGTGGCATGGAACGAGATTGCGGGACTCATCCCGTATCGCTTCTATGATGCAGACGCGTTCCTGTCGTCAAACGATAATTTCGAGACTACCTATAACGGTTCGGTGTATCTGCTCCGCATACTCGATTATATTCCGGCCGGAGAACCGATGCCCAAGGAGTATGCACTTCCTGTCATTGAGGAGTTTCTCAACCATAATAATGTTGCCACATACCGTCGCCGACTTATCACGACATTATACAAGACAGCGATACGCGAGGGCACATTACGATCGGGATTGTATGATCCGCTGAAACGAAAAATGAAAAGTAAATAATCTGAATATCATATAGAAACGTGAAGATCCGTAATATATTTTTAGCACTGGTAGGGGCGGGAGCCATCTATGCGATCGCTGCCCCGGTCAAGAAGAATGTAGTTGATGAAGTGGTATGGATAGTAGGTGACGAGGCTATTTTCCGCTCCGATGTCGAGGAACAGTATGCCCAGTTACGTTCGGAGGGCACTGCCATCGACGGTGATCCCTACTGCGTAATCCCCGAGCAGATGGCTGTGGAGAAACTCTATCTGCATCAGGCGAAGATCGACACACTCGCCCCCTCGGAGTCGATGGTTGCCAGCGAGGCAGACAAACGTATTCAGTTCCTCATCAACAACCTCGGTACTAAAGAGAAGGTTGAGGAGTATTTCCGCAAATCGATCCCGGCATTGCGTGAGCAGATGATCGAGGCGACACGCAACGGCTATATCGTCAATATGGTGCAGCGTAAGCTTACCGAGAAACTGACCTCGACACCCAAGGATGTGCGTGACTATTACAATCAGTTGCCCGATGACAGTATCCCCTTCATCCCGATGCTTGTGGAGGCACAGATCATCACCATCAATCCGGTAATCCCCCAGCAGGAGATTGAGGATGTCAAGGCGCGACTCCGCGATTATGCCGACCGTGTAAACCGTGGCGAGTCCAACTTCTCCACCCTCGCCATCATGTATAGCGAAGACAAGGGTTCGGCGATGAATGGTGGTGAACTCGGTTTCGCCCCCCGTTCGGCGTATGTACCGGAGTTCTCACAGGTGGCATTTAACCTCAACGATCCCAAAAAGGTTTCACGAGTTGTCGAGACCGAATATGGGTATCATATCATCCAGCTGATTCAGAAACGAGGTGATGAAGCCAACTTCCGTCATATCCTCCTGTCGCCAAAAGTGAGTTCAAAGGAACTCTCAGATGCCGTGGTACGCCTTGACTCTCTCCGTGCCGACATCGTGGCAGACAAATTTGATTTTGCTTCTGCCGCCCGTTATGTGTCGCAGGACAAGGATACCAAGAATAATAACGGCGTGATGGTAAACCAGAACCAGCGGGGTATCAATGCCGGCAGTTCGCGGTTTGAGATGTCGGAGTTGCCCACGGAGGTTGCGGAGAAAATCTCGAAAATGGAGGTAGGGGATATATCTCAGGCCTTTATCATGCGTGATGAGCGTAAGAACAAGGACGTTGTGGCGATTGTAAAACTCACCAACCGCATACCGGCCCACCGTGCGACCTTGACCGATGACTATAACCTCATCAAGCAGATGTATTTGGAGCATCATAAGCAGGATATTCTGACCAATTGGGTGGAGAATAAGATAAAGGACACCTATATCAAGATCTCGGACGGCTGGGATAAATGTGACTTCAAATACAAAGGCTGGATCAAATAAATTATGCGTAAAAGTCGGTGGTGGATATTGTGGTTACTGGTTTCGTCGGTACTGATCTCGTGCCTGTCACTCATTTCGATGGCACGGGCGCAGAAGATATTACCCGACGAAAAGGAGACCTATACCCGTCCGGCACCGCGTCAGCCGATGAAGCCTGAGATTCCCGACGCAGACCGCTCCAATACCGAGGTAGTGTTTCTTGAATACGCCGATTCTCTTTTCCGTCCACCATTCGACCTTCTCAACAAACAGATTGTGAAGGGTAATGTCAAGTTCCGTCAGGGAGATATGTGGGTGTTCTGTGACTCCGCCTACTATTATCCCGATCGAAACTCGATGGATGCGTTCGGACATGTTAGGCTTGTGGAGGGAGATACCCTTGAAGTCAAGGCAGATAAGGCATTCTATAACGGTATAGACCGTCGGGCATGGTTGGTGGCAGGACCGAGTTGTCCGGAGGTGGAGTTGCGAGACTCGCGTGGCAGACTATATACCGATAGTCTTAACTATGACTCGTACGCACAGATAGGATGGTATGAGACCGGTGGCAGACTCGTCGATGATGTCAATACCCTGACATCCGTTTACGGCGAGTATTCGACGGCAAGCAAGCAGGCGAGATTTCGTGATGACGTGGTCGTGGTCAATACTGATGAGAAGTTCACCCTGTACACCGGACTTCTCGACTATAACACCAATACCCGTATAGCAGATATTTCAACGGCTACACGCATCGAGGGAGAGAATGATACCATCATCACAACTTCCGGGTGGTATGATACAGAAAGAGCGCTCGCCGAACTGACATCACGCTCGACTATCCTGCATAGCGATTCGTCGCGCAATGTCATTACCCTTGAGGGCGACTCCATAATCTATGACGGGATGACCCATATCAGCCGCGTCTATATGTTCCGCAATCCCGCCAAATTACCCCGACCGATGGTTCTCAATGATACGGCGCGAAAAATACAGCTCATCGGAGGCTACGGCGAATATAATGATTCAACGCAGTTCGCACTGTCCACGCATTATCCACTGCTGATAGAATATTCACGTCCCGATACGCTCTTCCTGCGTGCCGATACGGTCAAGACTGAGTTATATACGGTAAGGGAGTGGCCTGATTCCCTCAAACATGGTTGGGATGCGGCTACGCGTACCCGATTGAGAAGCTATTCCGGACCCGAGGAGATGGGACGTGAGATTAAACTCTCACTACTTAATATTCCGGCAGGTTTTGGTGTTCCCGGCTGGGGATTGGTTCAGGAAGCTGACGAAAGTACTATGCCTAATCCCACTGTTATCGGTGACAGTACGCAGTTAGCCAACACGCTCATTAACGACAGTACGCTCACTGCTCAAACGGATTTGCCTCCAGCTGTTATCCCTACTGAGATTACCGGTGATACTATCCAAGTGTTGGATGAATTGGGACGCAATCCGGCGGACATGATTGATGTACCCTATCATAGGGCAGAGGCGATCGGTATGGCCCGCTTCTTCAATCAGGATATCCAAGGCATAGCCGATACAATCCGCTTCAACCAGATTGACTCGCTGTTGCACCTGATCCGTAAGCCTATAGTGTGGAGCGAGGAGAAACAGATATTTGGTGACAGTATCATCGTTCATCTCAACGATACGACTGCCGACTGGGCATTGCTGCCGGTCGGGGGTATGGTAGCCGAACATATCGACGAAGATTTCTATAACCAGCTTTCGGGAAGCATGATCAAGGCTCTTCTTGAGGATAAAGGACTGCGACATCTCGAAGTTGAAGGTAATGTAGAAGTTATTATCCTGCCCATGGAGAGTGACTCGACATATAACCGTATGGTAACTGCAGAGAGCAGTTATCTTACCGTCGATATGGATAACGGTGAGATGAAGGAACTCAAGATGTGGCCTGAAGTCACCGGTATCGTAACGCCTATATATCAGGTGAAACGCAGTGAGCAATTCTTGCCTAAGTTCAAGTGGTACGAATATCTTCGTCCGCGTCGCGCATGGTACGAGGGACGATTGCACTGGGACGATGAGTTGGGCGAAGTTCCCGACGAACTTATCCAATATTTCAAATAAGTTAGGAAATACGTGAACGATATTATACGATTATTGCCTGATTCGGTGGCCAACCAGATAGCCGCCGGTGAGGTTATACAGCGTCCGGCATCCGCACTCAAGGAATTGGTTGAGAATGCCGTCGATGCCGGTGCCACGGATATTAAGGTTGTCATAAAGGATGCCGGCAAGACAATGCTGCAGGTCATCGACAACGGCAGCGGCATGAGCGAGAGTGATGCGCGCATGGCATTTGAGCGTCATGCCACCTCTAAGATACGCACCGCCGATGACCTTACGCGTCTACGCACCATGGGGTTCCGCGGAGAAGCATTGCCCTCAATCTGCGCTATCTCGGAGGTTGAGGTACGCACCAAAAGGGAAGATGCTCCGATCGGCACTCGCCTTGTCATCGAGGGTTCGCGGGTGATGGTTCAGGAACCGTGTGTATGCGAGAAAGGAACAGTATTTACCGTCCGTAAGCTCTTTTTCAATACTCCTGCGCGACGTAAGTTCCTACGCTCCGACAGTGCGGAGCTGGCAGCCATAATGCGTGAGTTTGAGCGTCTCGCCTTGGTCAATAATCACCTACACATGTCTATTGACACAGGCACGCGTCAGTTGGACTTACCCGCAGGGACTCTCCGTCAGCGTATAGACGACATTTGGCGTCAGAACCTCAGTCAGCAGCTGTTGCCGGTAAACGTGGATACCTCTCTTGTCAAGATCGAGGGCTTCGTTTCGCGACCCGAGTACGCACGCAGGCGCAACGCTTTGCAGTTCCTCATCGTCAATGGCAGAAACATGCGTCATCCGGCGTTCCACAAGGCTATCCTCAATTGTTACAGCAATCTCATCGCCACCGACACGCAGCCGAATTATTTCCTAAAGTTTGAGGTCGATCCCGACTCTATTGATGTCAATATCAGTCCGACTAAGAATGATGTCAAGTTCGAGTACGAGACAGAGATATTCCCGATACTTTCGGCAGCCGTCAAGGCTACTTTAGGACAAAATTCGGCGGTGCCTTCGATTGATTTCAGCGGAGACATCCTTGACATAAAGCCGGTACGTGACGGTGAACCGCTCCATAAACCCTCTATAGGTGGCAAGAGTGGCTATAATCCGTTCAAGACTGCATGGAAGGCTCCCGCTACCGATTCGTCGTGGCAGGAACTCTATAAGTCCTTCATGACCGATAAACCGCCTGTCGAGCCGGATGATCCGACTCTTTTTGGGGATAAATTATCACCTGCTCCGGGTATCTCGGGGATTTCGGTACCAGTTAGTGCAGAAACTGTCGATAAGACGGTGGAAAATGAGGGCGGTGGTAGTGAGATCGCCGAACTTGCCCCTCTCTGCATGCAGGTAGCCGATAAGTATATCATTACGTCAAACCGTGACGGGTTGTTGATAATCGATCAGCACCGGGCGCATGTCAAGATTCTTTTTGAAGAATATATGCGTCGCGCGGAGGGTATGGAGATTGTGTCGCAGAGCATACTGTTTCCCGAGGAGATACGTTTGGACAACGTTCAGCAGTCGGTGTTGCAAGGAATAACGGCTGACTTGGAGAAGTTGGGCATACATCTGGAGTATGTGGAAAATGATGTTTGGCAGATTACATCGTATCCGGCGATGATGAAAAATTCCAATCCGCGCGAGGTAGTATTAAAGATACTTGACTCCATCAGCGAGGATTCGGAGATCTACGGCACGGGTAAGGTTACGCCTGAGAGTGTGGCTCGCAGTGTAGCGCTGATTATGGCGCGAGCCGGTGCCATCCGTCGCGGACAGCGACTCAACACCAAAGAGATGGAGCACATCGTCTCCTCCCTCTTCAGCCTCCCGGAGCCCTCCCGCACCCCCAACGGCAACCCCGTCTACTTCCGCCTCGACGCCGACCAACTCCACTCCATGTTCACATAAATCCTTCATGTTCATATAGTGTAACACCGCCACGTCAAGGGAAGGCTTGACGTGGCGGTGTTGTGTTGGGGGATAATCCGGAGGAGATTAACCACTGGGGATTAGCGGCCGGAGGAGGTGATGCGGGAGAGGAGCTGGGCGTTGAAGGAGT
>CAZAWP010000105.1:3582-7346 GCA_964488855.1 uncultured Sangeribacter sp. | reverse complement strand
TTCGGCATCAACTTCGCCATCGGTGTCGCCACCGGTATCATCCTCGAGTTTGAGTTCGGCACAAACTGGTCGAACTACAGTTGGTTTGTGGGCGACATCTTCGGCGCGCCGCTTGCCATCGAGGGTATCGTGGCATTCTTTATGGAATCGACATTTGTGGCTGTAATGTTTTTCGGCTGGAAGAAGGTAAGTCCCCGCTTCCACCTCGCCGCCACATGGCTGACCGCCATCGGCACGGCGCTGTCGGCACTCTGGATTCTCATCGCCAACGCATGGATGCAGCAGCCTGTCGGCATGGAGTTCGACCCCGCGCAGATGCGTAATGTCATGTCAGACTTCTGGGCAGTAGTCTTCTCAGGAACTGCCGTAGCCAAGTTCACCCATACCGTAGCGAGCGCATGGACACTCGCCGGTGTGTTCGTCATCGGTGTCAGCAGCTGGTTCCTCCTCAAGAAAAGCAACGTACAGATGGCTCTCGACTCGATGAAGATTGCCGCCTGGGTCGGCGGTGCCGGCATCCTGCTTACTCTCTATACTGGTGACCTCGCGGCAGTGAACGTGGCCCGTCATCAGCCCATGAAATTAGCCGCCATGGAGGGTCTCTACCGCGGTCAGTGCGGTCAGGACCTCGTAGGCGTCGGCATCCTCAACCCCTCCAAGAAAGCCGGTGAAGACACCGAGGATCCTTTCATATTTGAAATGCCCATCCCTTACGGTCTCTCTGTACTCGCTAACCATGACCCCAAGAGCTTCGTGCCCGGTATCAATGACCTTATCGACGGTATCGAACTCACCCCCGAGGGTGACACCATCCATACCGTCAGCTATCAGGAGCGCATCGAGCGTGGCCGTGCAGCCCAGGAGGCTCTGCGTGTCTATGACGAGGCGATGAAAAATAATGATCAGGCTGCCATGGATACGGCTTTAGCCAACCTCCGTGCCGATTATCCATATTTCGGCTACGGTTACCTCGATTCACCCCTTGAGGCAGTGCCGCCGGTTGGGATGACATTCTATGCCTTCCGCGTGATGGTGATTGCCGGCGGATATTTGGTAGTCCTGATCCTCTTCGTCCTCTTTGCCGCATACCGTAAACCCGAATGGCTCAAGAGCAAGCTCTTCTGCCTGATCGGCATGGTTTCAATCGCAGTGGTATGGGTATGTTCACAGGCAGGCTGGGTTACCGCCGAGGTAGGCCGTCAGCCCTGGGTTATCCAGAATATCCTGCCGACACGTGCAGCAGTCAGCGCTATCCCCTCAAGCTCGGTTATCGTGACCTTCTGGATGTTTGCCGTAGTCTTCACACTCTTCCTCGCAGCCGAGGTGGGCATCATGCTCAACCAGATTTCCCGCCACACCAAAAAGGACATCTACGCTTCGGAAGAGGCTAATTGATAATTACACTCAAGTAGCAACCAAAATAAAAGACAAGTCATGGAAACAGATCACACATTATATATTTTACAGAATTACTGGTGGCTGATAATCTCGGTATTGGGCGCACTGCTTGTGTTCCTGCTCTTTGTGCAGGGAGGACAGTCGCTGATTATGTGCACGCGCGATGCCGACCGCCGCAATCTCATGCTCAATGCCATCGGCACCAAATGGGAACTGACGTTTACCACCTTGGTGGTATTCGGCGGTGCGTTCTTTGCCTCGTTCCCCCTCTTCTACAGCACAAGTTTCGGCGGTGCCTACTGGCTTTGGATTTTGATTCTCTTCACCTTTGTGGGTCAGGCTGTCAGCTATCAGTACCGCCGCAAGAAAGGTAACATCTACGGTACCGGATTTTTCGACCTCCTTCTTGTCATCAACGGCACATTAGGATGCTTCCTCTTAGGTGAGGCAGTGTCGATGATGTTCTTCGGGGGTGACTTTACCGTGAAATTCGGTAACATCCTCGACTCGCAGGCACCCGTTATCTCGGAGTGGGGAAAAGGTCACGGCTTCGAGTCAATCTTCTGCTGGCGCAACTGGATATTGGGCCTGGCGGTAGTGTTCCTCGCCCGTATGCAGGCGACCCTCTACTTCATGAATGCCATCCGCGTACCGGGCGACAAAGGGGATTTCCTCCGCTTCTGCAAGCGCCACGCTCTGGTCAGCGGTCTCCTTTTCGTGATATTCTTCGTAGCCTTCCTGGTGATGATACTCACCAAGACCGGACTGACCACCACCGGCACCCACACATTTGCCGAGACACCCCACAAGATCTTTGACAATTATATAGAAATGTGGTGGTGCGCCGTTATACTACTGTTAGGTGTAGTGGCAGTGCTCTACGGCTGGGGACGCTCGGTCTTCACCCCCGAGTACCGCAAGGGTATCTGGTTTACCGGCATCGGTACGATCCTCGCCGTGCTGACCCTTTTCTGGGTGGTGGGTTACAACAATACCCCCTACTACCCCTCGATGACCGACATCGACTCGTCGCTGACTATACGCAACAGTTCATCGACACTATTCACCCTCAAGGTGATGAGCTGGGTAAGCATATTGGTGCCGTTTGTGGTCGCCTATATCTGGGTGGTATGGCGCAAGCTCAATGCCAAACCCGTCACCCCCGCCGAGGTCGAGGGCGACAGCCACAGTTATTGATACGTAACTATTTAAATTCATTAATTAATAATCCATTAATCATTAATGAATTATTAATAGTTACATACGTAAATTGAATTACTATTGACAGACAATTTTGACATCCGGTCGGGCGGGGCACCCTCGCAATCGACCGACCGGGATATAGAGAAAGCCCTCCGCCCGTTGGAGTTTGACGACTTCGCGGGTCAGGAGAAGATCATAGAGAATCTCCGCGTGTTCGTGCAGGCAGCCCGGATGCGCGGAGAGGCACTTGACCATACGTTGCTGCACGGTCCTCCGGGATTGGGCAAGACGACGCTCTCCAACATCGTGGCAAATGAACTCGGTGTCGGGTTTAAGGTCACGTCCGGTCCGGTACTTGACAAGCCGGGCGACCTCGCCGGCATACTCATGCAGCTCGAGGACCACGATGTGCTCTTTATCGACGAGATACACCGTCTGCATCCCGTCGTCGAGGAGTATCTGTACTCGGCGATGGAGGATTTCCGCATCGACATCCTCCTCGACAAAGGACCGGGCGCCAAGAGTGTGCAGCTGACGATCGCCCCTTTCACGCTGATAGGGGCGACCACCCGCAGCGGTGCCCTGACGGCGCCGCTACGCGCACGTTTCGGCATCAACTGCCACCTTGAGTATTACGATCACCAGACCCTCCGCGGCATCGTGAAGCGCTCGGCACGACTGCTGCGCACCACCATCGACGATGACGCGGCGTTGGAGATTGCCCTGCGGTCGCGCGGCACTCCGCGTGTCGCCAACGCCCTGCTGCGCCGTGTGCGCGATTTCGCCATGGTCCGTGGCAACGGTCACGTAGACCTCGACATCGCCCGCCATGCCCTTGAGGCACTCAATATCGACCGCTACGGTCTCGACGAGATTGACAATCGTATCCTGCTCACGATCATCGACAAATTCAAGGGTGGTCCGGTGGGTCTGAGTACCATAGCGACAGCCATCGGCGAGGACGCCGGCACCATCGAGGAGGTCTACGAACCCTTCCTCATCAAGGAGGGATTCCTGAAGCGCACTCCCCGTGGGCGCGAAGTCACCGACAAGGCATACATGCACCTCGGGCGCACCTCGGCGCGTTACGGTACCGGCTCGCTCTTTGCCGACGAGGAATAATCTGAGAAATCGGAGTAATCTGAGTAATTGGAGTAATCTGA
>CAZAWP010000105.1:0-3482 GCA_964488855.1 uncultured Sangeribacter sp. | reverse complement strand
GAATAGATGGCAGGTATAAAAGCCTTGGCAAAGGAGACCGCCGTGTACGGTCTCAGTTCGATTGTGGGGAGGTTCCTCAACTGGTGCCTTGTCCCGCTATATGTATATCTGTTTGCCGCCGAGGAGTATGGCGTGGTAAGCTACCTCTACTCCATGACGGCGGTGGCTCTCGTCATCCTCAACTACGGCATGGAGACAGGATTCTTCCGCTTCGCCAACAAGGAGGGGGAGGACAGCGAGACGGTCTACACCACATCGCTCATATCGGTGGGTACGACCTCACTGCTCTTTATAGTACTGCTCACCATCTTCCTGCAACCTATCTCGCGCGCGATGTTGCTGCCTCACCAGTCGCTGTTTGTGTGGCTCCTCGGTGTGACGGTGGCTATCGATGCCTTTACCAACCTCCCTTTCGCCTATCTGCGATATAAGAAACGGGCATTCCGGTTCGCCGGCATCAAGCTCCTCAATGTCGGTGTCAATATCGGTCTAAACCTCTTCTTCCTCCTGGGGTGTCCGGCAATAGAGCGCCATTGCCCCGGAGTGATCGACTGGTTCTACAAGCCGTGCGGCGGGGCGGCATTCGGCATCGGGTGGATATTCGTCGCCAACATCCTCTCTACGCTCGTGGTATTCTGCATGCTCATCCCCGAACTTACGGGCAGGCGTTACCGCTTCAACGGCACACTGCTGCGCAATATGCTCAGATACAGCTGGCCGCTGCTGATCTTGGGCGTGGCGGGCATTCTGAGCCAGAATATGGGTCAGATCATCATCCCTTACCTCTTCAAGGGTCATGAGATAGAGGCGCGGGCTATGGTCGGCATCTATGGTGCCAATATCAAGATCGCGATAGTAATGGTGATGTTCACCCAGGCGTTCCGTTACGCCTACGAACCCTTCATCTTCGCCCAGGCACGCAATGCCGGCGAGGATAAGTCGCGCGCATACTGCGATGCGATGAAATATTTCGTCATCTTCGGCTTGGCGATATTCTTGGGAGTGATGTATTACCTGCCACTACTCAAGCACTTCGTAGCCCCCGGCTACTGGCAGGGATTGGATGTGGTGCCGATCATGATGATAGCCGAGTTGTGCTTCGGCATCTTCTTCAACCTCTCGCTGTGGTACAAGCTCACCGACCGCACACAGTGGGGCATGTATCTGTCACTCCTCTGCTTCGTGCTGATGTTGGGACTCAACCTCTGGTTGGTTCCGGCAATCGGCATACCTAACGGATATATGGGTTCGGCATGGGCTGCCTTGGGGGCATATTTCATCGTCATGGTGATTTCTTACTTCGCGGGTCGGCACTACTATCCGCTGCCATATCCGCTAAAGACAATGTTCTTTTACGTCTGCGTCACCTTTGCACTCTATCTCTTAGGGGAGGCGAGCGGCAAGTATTTGCCGACATGGGCGATGTACATTGTCCGCAGTATCCTGCTGATAGGGTATGTGGTGCTGGTGGTCAAACGCGAGAAACTGCGGTTGCGCCGATAATACGATTATAAACTTCTAACTACGATAAACTTCTAACTACGATAAATGAAAAACTTACTACTCGCGGGTTTACTCGCAATGGGGTGCCTGCCGATGGCAGCCGCCGAACCGATGATCGAGGCTGTAGTGTATTCGCAGCCCGACGGCAGGGGAGGACTCAAATTAGCGACCCTCAACACCCGTGACAATTCATATAGCGAATTTGGTGACTACACCATAACGGGAAGCGATTTCGGCCCATGGGGTAGCCACAAACGTATGTATAATCCTCAGCTACTCCGCGACACTGTCAGCGGCACCTGGAGACTTCTCTTCAACCCCGACAAGGAACGTACCGTCATAGCCACCTCGACAAGTCCGGACTTGATTTCTTGGACAGTTCAGGAGTATTACGATGCAGCCGATGCCGGCAAGATTCCCACCACTAACCTTACTTCCGCGGAGTTCAAGGAGGTAACCGTAGGGGGCACACCGCGTATGGCGGCGACATTGCAGTTGCCCGTCTCAACCTTCGACAAACTCAACGACTACCGTCATTACCGCAAGGAGGTGGCTTCACGCGACGATCAGCGCACCGATCAGGACGCTTTCCGCTTCGCCAAGGTCAAGGGGGCTACCCTCGACCTCTCCCTGCTCCCGGACAACGCTTATCCCATCTCGACCAACCTTATCGGTATCTTCTTTGAGGATATAAACTACGGTGCCGACGGCGGTCTCTACGGCGAACTCATCGAAAACCGTGATTTCGAGTACAAGCCGAGCGACCGCGGCAACGACCAATCGTGGAACGCCCTCAGTTCGTGGTCACCGACCTCTCCGGCTTACGTCACCATGACTCCCGCCGATACCGACGGCATACATCCCAACAATGCCACATACCTCAAGCTGAAGACAACGCGCCTCGGTCAGGGTCTCATCAATGACGGATATGACGGCATACCGTTCAAGGAGGGTGAGAAATATAATTTCACATTATGGATTCGGGCACCCCGCGGCGCGGCACTCAAGGCGACACTGCTTACCGCCGACAACCGCGACGCGGGCAGTGTATCCCTGCAGGCCAAGGACCAGAGTGGCTGGCAGAAGCTCTCGGGGGTAATCACGGCACGCCATACAGCCGCCGACGGCAAACTGCGCCTCGTATTGGCGCGTGCCGGCGAGGTGGATCTCGACATGATTTCACTCTTCCCTCAGAATACATTCAAGAACCGTCCCAACGGACTGCGCAGGGACCTCGCCGAGACCTTGGCAGCCCTCAAACCGCGTTTCGTACGCTTCCCCGGAGGCTGCGTGTCGCACGGTGACGGCATCGACAACATCTATGACTGGAAAGGCTCTATCGGCGACTTGGAAGCCCGTAAGCCCCTCCGCAATCTCTGGGGCTATCACCAGTCACGCGGATTGGGATTCTATGAGTACTTCCAGTTCTGCGAGGATATAGGTGCCGAACCCCTCCCCGTGTTGGCAGCGGGCGTGCCGTGTCAGAACTCGGGCACTCCTGCGCATCACTCCCATAACGCCGTGACCTCGTTAGGACAGCAGTGCGGTATCCCGATGGACGAGATGGATGCCTATATCGCCGACATCCTCGACCTCATCGAGTATGCCAACGGACCGGTGACAAGCGAATGGGGCGCACGCCGTGCCGCAGCGGGTCACCCGGAGCCATTCAACCTCAAATACCTCGGTATAGGCAACGAAGACCTTATCTCCAAACCCTTTGAGGAACGTTTCGAGATGATCTATAAGGCTGTAAAGGAGAAATATCCCGAGATACAGGTAGTAGGCACCGCCGGACCCTTCTACGAGGGAGCCGACTATGAGGAGGGTTGGCGTTTCGCCCGCGAATTGGGTGTGCCTATCGTCGATGAGCATTACTATGTCTCTCCGGGCTGGCTTATCAACCACGGTGACTACTACGACAACTATCCGCGCGACGGCGGCAAGGTATATTTAGGCGAATATGCGTCGCACCTCCC
>CAZAWP010000104.1:0-7443 GCA_964488855.1 uncultured Sangeribacter sp. | reverse complement strand
TTGGCATCTTCGAGAGCACTCTCGGCTATACCGCGCAAACGTATGACGATGATATAACGTAACCCGTCTTTCACAGTAATTATTACAGACATACGTCCGTTGCCAAACTCCTGTTTGACTTCTATGTTTTCTTGGGCGAGTGGCGGAGTCACCTCATCTAAGATACGCTCAAGTTCCGCTCTGTAATGTGTTTCGAGTGCTTCGAGGGTCGATGCCGACGAGTCCGCAATCCCGCGCTTCACCGCTGTGAGAAACCGATCCGGCGACCCCGCTCTCAACCCCTCCGCCATTCCACCTATATCGTACTTACCCATAAATTATATTGATACTTAGAAATCAAAAATCTTACTATAAAAATAGGCGTCCGTGAGAGACGCCTTGTTTATATCTGATTGTTTGTATCTCCATAGGGAGTCGAACCCTAATCGTCGGAACCGGAATCCGATATTCTATCCATTGAACTATGGAGACGTATGCACCGACACGCGCTGAACGGCAGTGGATTAAAATACTCCAACGGTGTATTTATATATTCCTGCGGTGTATTTATACATTCCGGAGGAGTATTTACTCCCGGTTGCGGTGACCGTTTTCCACAAAGATATAACTTTTTAGGGTAAATGCAATAATGTTTGCGAAACTATTTTATCAAAAATTTGTCGCTCTATCTCCTATTTATTATCTTAGAGTAATTTAAATTACCGAGCATGGAAGTGAAAATCGAAGAGGGTTGGAAAAATGAACTCCAAGATGAGTTCGATTCGGAGTATTTTGCCTCGATTGCGGCAAAGGTGCGCGCTGAATACGGCAGTCTTACCCGCGTATATCCTCCCGCCTCGCAGATATTCCGGGCTTTCGACGAATCATCCTTCGCCGACACCAAGGTCGTAATCATCGGTCAGGATCCATATCATGGTCCCGGGCAGGCGAACGGGTTGGCGTTCTCGGTAAATCCGGGTGTCCTCATACCTCCGTCACTGCGAAATATCTTCAAGGAGATCAGCGACGACCTCAACGTACCCATTCCCCAGTCCGGTGACCTGACCCGATGGGCGAAGCAGGGCGTACTGCTGCTCAACGCATCGCTGTCAGTGCGCGACGGACAACCCAAATCGCACGACTATATCGAATGGTATCGGTTTACCGATGCCGTCATACGCCACCTCTCCGCCCATAAGGAGAACCTCGTCTTCCTACTCTGGGGAAGCGATGCCGGACGCAAGGCAGCGTTGATCGATTCGTCGCGTCATTTGGTGCTAAAGGCTCCCCACCCCTCCCCGCTCTCGGCACACAGGGGCTTCTTCGGATGCCGCCATTTCTCCGCCGCCAACAACTATCTCATCAGCCATAACCTTAAACCTATCGACTGGTAAGGGTTTCAACACAATTTTAACCTGTAACTGTTAAGATGTCTACCAACAACTAACTTATGCTTACAGCTAAACGCAATATATTTTTCCTCCTTTGTCTGATATTGCAGTTTTTTATTTGCAACATCTATGTTTACGCTATAGACACAGGCACGCGCATATTCGATCCTCGCTACCGTACTCTCAAAACCTCGGTGGCGGATGATTTCATGGCTGTGCCGGTAATAAACTCCGACCGCCACGCCCCGATCGTCATTAATTTCGATCTCCTCGGAGACGATGCCGAACAACTCCGTTACCGCGTCATACATTGTAACGCCGACTGGCAACCCTCGGCACTGGTCGAATCGGAATACGTCACCGGTTTTAACGATGTGGACATCGAGGACTATGCCTACTCCTCCAATACTTTTGTGCATTATGTAAACTACCGCATCGAGGTACCCAACGAGGAAATGGAGTTTCCCTCTTCGGGTAATTATCTACTGCAGGTTTATCGGCGCGATGATCCAGACGATATTGTTTTGCAGACACGTTTCCGTGTCTCAGAAGACTCGGCTTCCATCGGCGGCAAGGTGACTGCCAATACTGCATACGGTATCCGTACCGAGTGGCAGCAACTCGATCTTGAAGCGGATGTTAGCGGTCTCGACCTCAACAATCCCTACACGGACCTTATCCTTGTCATCGAGCAGAACAACCGTCCCGCAACCGCCCGTTATATCACCACCCCTCAACGGGTGCTAAACAAAAAGGTAAGCTACGAACATATTCCTCAACTTATCTTT
Source organism: uncultured Sangeribacter sp. (assembly GCA_964488855.1). Taxonomy (GTDB): domain Bacteria; phylum Bacteroidota; class Bacteroidia; order Bacteroidales; family Muribaculaceae; genus Lepagella. The sequence goes on along the minus strand of CAZAWP010000104.1, from coordinate 5,285 downwards.
CCCGCCTCAAACGAGTATCGCCGTTTTGAGTCAATCAACGTTCTGAGTCCGGGCATGAATACCGATTCTATCCGCTTCGGTGAAGCCAACTATCACTTCTACCTCAAAGAGGATCGTCCGAGGGCATCATCACATTATGATTATGACAGCACCCAGAAGGGGCGTTTCATGATCCGTGAATACAATGCAACTGACAGCGACCTGGGCGCCGATTACGTCACGGTGCATTTCTTCCTCAAATCTCCCGAACTGCGTGGCGAGGAAATTTACGTCGACGGTGAGTTTACCAACGGTATCCTCGACTCGTCTAACCGCATGACTTACGACCATGACCGGCGCGGGTATTTGGTCGAAATACCTCTCAAACAGGGCTCCTACAACTATCAATATGTCACGGGGGATAAGAGCGACCCGGCGCCTGTCGAGGGTAATCATTTCGAGACCCGCAACGAATACGACATATACCTTTATTTACGTAAACCGGGGTCTCGCGGCGACCGCCTTATCGGTGTCGTCGCTTTCAGTCCGGACTTCTAATTTAAATTTATCTTTCCGGGTTTCGAGCTTCTGAAGATTTCCGGAACTCCAAACTCACTTTTGATTCTCTCAACCGATATGATGATTCAGATACAAAATACGTTGGTCTCTCTCGACCTTGTGGACACTTTCTTTTGCTGTGACCTCGACAAATGCCTCGGTGTGTGTTGCATCGAGGGTGACGCCGGGGCTCCCATTACCAAGGAAGAGGAGGAGAAAATTCGCGAGGTGATACCTCTCGTCAGCGACGAACTCTCTCCCAAGGCACGGGAAGTAATAAGGGAGCAGGGTCCCTCATATATCGACGAGGAGGGTGATCTCGTTACCTCGATTGTCGATGGGAGGGACTGCGTGTTTACTTGCTACGCTCCCGGAGGCAAGTGTCTGTGTGCCCTCGAAAAAGCACACCGCGAGGGTAAAACCGCCTTTGTCAAACCTGTGTCGTGTCACCTCTATCCGGTGCGCCTTAAGGAGTATTCCGGTTTTACCGCTGTCAATATGCACCAATGGAAAATCTGCAAGCCCGCTTTCGCCAAAGGGAGACGCCTCGGCATCCGTGCATACGAGTTCCTCAAAGAACCCCTGATCGCCCGTTTCGGGCAGGAATGGTACGACGAACTCCACGAGACTGCCCAAGAATACCTTAAACAGAATCAATAGGATATTGGTATAAAACAGAATCAATAGGATATTGTTATACTATAAATAACTATTGATTAATTTCTAATAGTTACTTAAACCGGTCTGTCTTTTCCCGATAAGTAAGAAGCTATGCTTAATCTACCGTTTTGGATCGCTGTCATAGTCATCGCAGCCTATTTCATCACCATCTTATCGGTGGTGGGTGTGATGCTGTCTGAAAACCGCAACCCGATTCGCTCTCTTACATGGGTTATAGCTCTCATTTTCTTGCCGATTATCGGACTGGTTTTCTATATCTTCTTCGGACGCTCACTTAAAGGCAGACATCTTATTTCGCAGCAAAACAAACGCAAGCTCTTCTCCCGGATGACTCCCCCAAAAGCGGACATCCAGGAGGATCACGACCTTTCGGACAATGACAGGTCGATTATCAAGTTAGCCCGCAGTGTCTCGGGTGCTCATTTTACCCTCAACAATCGCATCCGCGTCTTTACTACCGGCAAGCAAAAATTCGCATCCCTGCGCACTGCTTTGCGCCAAGCCGAAAAAAGCATCTATCTTCAGTATTATATCTTCAGTGACGACAAGTTAGGTCACGAAATTTCCGATATACTTATAGAGAAGGCTCGGCAGGGTGTGGAGGTCTATGTCATCTACGACCATGTGGGGTCATTCTCGGCGCACAATAAATTTTTCAAGCGCATGGAGGAGGCCGGTGTCAAGACTCACCCCTTCTTCAAGGTAACCTTCCCGCAATTTGCCAACCGTATTAACTGGCGCAATCACCGCAAGCTGGTGGTAATAGACTCAAAGATCGGTTACATCGGCGGCATGAACATAGCTGACCGCTATGAGTCGGGCTCAGAGACGGGTCTCCCGTGGCGCGATACACATTTCCGCGTCGAGGGTGATATCGTTACCTCGATGATCTCCTCATTTATGATGGACTGGAATTTCAATAACGATAATCCGATACGCAACATCCCCGAAGTTCCGCCAAATCCCATCCGGAGCCTTACGGGTATGCAACTTGTCACCTCGGGGCCTACAGGCAACTGGGACAATCTGGCTCTATGCTTCCTCAAAGCCATAGCCAGTGCGTCAAAGCTTATATATATCCAGACCCCCTACTTCCTCCCTACTGATGCTCTGGTGCACGCCCTTGAGGCAGCTTCGATGGCAAAGGTAGATGTCCGGATCATGATACCGCGCAAGAACGACTCCAAGTTGCTGCAATATGCGTCTTTCTCTAATGTCACCCTCTGTCTGAAAGCCGGTATAAAGGTCTATCTCTATGAAGAAGCCATGCTTCATGCCAAGGCGATGATTATTGATGACAACATTGTGACAGCAGGCTCTACCAACTTCGACTTCCGCAGCTTTGAAAATAACTTCGAGAGCAACCTCTTTATTTATGACAGGGATTTTAATGAGCACATGAGAGATATCTTCTTCAGCGACATGGAGAAATGCACCAAGCTTACTTACTCGAAATGGCACAAGCGACCCCTCCTCCAGCGCACCCTCGAATCCATCCTCCGCCTCATCTCCCCCATCCTCTAAAAGCAAACACAAAACTCTAAAAACTAAACACTAAACACTAATCACCAATCACCAAAAAAATCAGAGCCACGCAAATGCGTGGCTCTGATTTTATATTTATGGATATTTTATCATTCAGCGGCAGGTGCCTCTGCTGCGGGAGCTTCAGCGGCAGGTGCCTCTGGTGCCTTAGCCTCAGCTGCTGCGGCTGCGGGAGCAGCTGCTTTCTTGCTGCGGCTACGACGAGTAGCTTTTGCCTTCTTGGGAGCGGCTGACTCAAGCATATTCTCGTTGAAATCAACGAACTCGATCATACACATCTCAGCGTTGTCACCGAGACGGTTACCGGTCTTGAGGATGCGGAGGTATCCACCGGGACGCTCCGAAACCTTCGCTGCGATAACATCGAAGAGCTCCTTAACTGCCTCCTTGTTCTGCAGATAGCTGAATACAAGGCGACGGTTGGCTGTATCATCCTTCTTAGAGCGAGTGATCAGAGGCTCGGCAAATACACGTAATGCTTTAGCCTTAGCCTTAGTCGTGAAAATTCTCTTATGCATGATAAGAGCAATTGCAAGGTTGGTCAGAAGCGCATCGCGATGACCCTTCTTACGACTGAGGTGGTTGAATTTTTTATTATGTCTCATTTTACTCTTTGTCTAATTTATATTTCGAAGTGTCCATTCCAAAAGAGAGGTTATGCTTCTCGAGCAACTCATCAAGCTCGCTGAGCGACTTCTTACCGAAATTGCGGAACTTGAGGAGGTCGTTGCGGTTTAACTCAACGAGCTCGGCAAGTGTCTCAACCTCGGCGCTCTTCAGACAGTTCAGTGCGCGCACTGACAGGTCCATATCCACGAGCTTGCTCTTAAGAAGCTGGCGCATGCGCAGCGACTCCTCGTCAAACTCTTCGGGAGCATCCTCTTGCGGTGTCTCAAGTGTAATCTTTTCGTCGCTGAACATCATGAAGTGCTGTATCAGAATCTTGGCTGCCTCGTTGAGCGCCTCCTTCGGCTCGATAGAGCCGTCGGTAGTTACCTCTATGATGAGCTTCTCATAGTCGGTCTTCTGCTCAACGCGGAAGTTCTCGACAGCATACTTCACGTTCTTGATCGGAGTGTAGATAGAGTCGATTGCGATAGTGTGAATATCGTTGCCGCCGAGCAACTCACGGTTCTCATCGGCGGGGACCCAACCTCTACCCTTGTTGATGGTGAACTCAAGCGTAAAGCTCTTTTCAGGATCAACATGGCAGATAACCATCTCCGGATTCAACACCTCAAAGCCACTAAGCACCTTGCCCAGGTCGCCCGCAGTAAAGACCTCTGTATTGGCTACGGTTACAACACCGGTCTCGGTATTGTGGTCTTCGGTCAACTGCTTGAAACGAACTTGCTTAAGGTTAAGGATGATATTGGTAACATCTTCCTTGACGCCCGGAATAGTATCGAGCTCGTGAGCTACACCATCGATCTTGATAGAGCAGATGGCGAAACCACCTAACGATGACAAGAGGATGCGGCGCAATGCGTTGCCGATCGTCTGGCCATAGCCCGGCTCCAGGGGGCGGAACTCAAACTTGCCGAATGAGTTGGTCTCCTCAAGCATGATGACCTTGTCAGGTTTCTGAAATGCTAATATTGGCATGGGTATTTCCTTATTTATTATTTAGAATACAACTCGACGATCAACTGCTCCTTGATTGTCTCGGGGATATCTTCACGCTGGGGCATGTGCAGGAACTTGCCGCTCTTGGAGCTCTCTTCCCACTCAATCCAGGGATACTTGCTGTGATTGAAGCCGGCGAGACAATCTGCGATAACTTCGAGTGATTTCGACTTTTCGCGTACGCCTACTACGTCACCTGCATTCACACGATACGACGGGATGTTTACTACCTTGCCGTTTACTGTGATATGCTTGTGGAGCACGAGCTGACGTGCTGCCGGACGGCTCGGTGCCAGTCCTAAACGGTAAACTACGTTATCGAGACGGCTCTCAAGCAACTGGAGGAGTACCTCACCGGTAATACCTTTGGTGCGAGCTGCGTGCTCGAAGAGGTTGCGGAACTGACGCTCCAAAACTCCGTAGGTGTATTTAGCTTTCTGCTTCTCGCGTAACTGAAGACCATACTCTGAGGTCTTGCGACGGCGGTTATTGCCGTGCTGTCCCGGCGGATAATTCTTTTTTGCCAGAACTTTATCATCACCGAAAATCGGCTCACCGAATTTTCGCGCAATTTTTGTTTTTGGGCCTGTGTATCTTGCCATTGTTCTTGTTCTTTTTCAATTTTGCGATTGCCTCTCTTCGGGCCTTAGCGCAGCCGCGACCATCGAGAGAAAGTTACCGGTGATGGTCTATTCGCATTCAGCTTATAGAGATCTGCAATCTTGATTAGACTTAAACTCTTCTTCTCTTGGGAGGACGACAACCATTATGCGGAAGCGGAGTAACGTCGATGATCTCTGTTACCTCGATGCCGGCGCCGGCGATTGTACGTACTGCAGACTCGCGTCCGTTTCCGGGACCTTTGACATAGGCCTTTACCTTGCGGAGGCCGAGGT
>CAZAWP010000103.1:0-7609 GCA_964488855.1 uncultured Sangeribacter sp. | reverse complement strand
GAGCAGCAGATATACCTAAAAAACAAAAAGCCGTCGCTTCGCGTGGAAGTGACGGCTTTTAAGTTCGAGAGTAATTATCTAATTACTCAGCTGCCTCGTCAGCAGCTGCCTCAGCATTATCTGTTTCAGCTTCGAGTGCTGCCTTAGCTGCTGCCTCCTCGGCGGCGAGCTTCTCAGCTTTCTTCTTCGCTACAGACTCACCTTTGATACGGTTCTTCTCGGCCTCTGCCTTGAAACGTGCCTCTGCCTCCTCTGCGGCCTTAGCCTCATTCTTTGCCTTGGCTGCATCGGCTACCTTGTTACGGTCGGCTTTCCAAGCATCGAAACGACGCTGTGCCTCCTCCTCGGTAAATGCACCTTTCTTGACACCACCGCGTAAGTGCTTCATCAGCATTACGCCCTCTTTAGAGAGGAGTGAACGAACTGTATCGGTGGGCTGTGCGCCTACCTCGACCCAATACAAGGCACGGTCGAAGTCTAAACTTATTGTAGCAGGATTAGTGTTCGGATTATATGAACCTATCCTTTCAATAAATCTACCATCTCGTGGTGCCCTGCTATCGGCGACTACAATAGGATAATAAGCGTAGCCCTTGCGGCCATGACGCTGTAATCTGATTTTTGTTGCCATAAAACTTGCCGGTTTTCTTGTATTTAAAAAGGTTTTACCCGCTTGTAACCCTGACCGTTCCTCCAAAATAAATCTGCGCCTTTCACAACGCTGACCTCGTTCAGAAATAACCATCAGGCACTCCCGGGCTTTCAGACCGCAAAGATAACTCTTTTTATTGACTCCTACAAGTTTTTACATTTTTTTCGCTCAACTTTATTCTGTTTGAACCCCTTTTCGTATTTTTGTAATCCGATATTCGCTCTCAGCGATTTTTAACTATTATGGCAGAAAATTCTTTACTTGAACGACTCGACGGTCTCGACGGCAGATTTGAGGAGGTCTCTACACTCATCACTGACCCCGCCGTCATCGGCGACCGCAAACGATATGTGAGATTATCAAAGGAGTACCGCGAACTCGAAGAGATAATCAAGGCAAAGCACCAATATGAGCAGCTCCTTCGCGCCATTGACGAAAGCAAGGACATCCTTGCCAACGAAAGCGATGAGGAAATGCGTACTCTTGCCCGCGAAGAACTAAATGACGCTCAGGAACGCATGCCCCAACTTGAGGAGGAGATCAAGTTGCTCCTTATCCCCGCCGATCCTGATGATGCCAAGAACGCCATCGTCGAAATCCGTGGAGGCACGGGTGGCGACGAGGCTGCCCTCTTCGCCGGCGACCTCTTCAAGATGTACCAGAAATATGCTGAATCCAAGGGGTGGCAGTTGGCTGTCTCGTCGGTATCCGAAGGTGCTGCAGGCGGTTATAAGGAGATTGTCTTCACCCTTACCGGTGATAATGTCTACGGCACTATGAAATATGAGTCAGGCGTACACCGAGTGCAACGCGTACCCGCCACCGAGACTCAGGGTCGTGTCCACACTTCGGCAGCTACAGTAGCCGTGCTCCCCGAGGCTGAGGAATTTGATGTCGAGATCCATGAGGGTGAGATACGCTGGGATACTTTCCGCTCCGGAGGCGCCGGTGGTCAGAACGTGAATAAGGTAGAGTCCGGTGTACGTCTGCGTTATAACTGGAAGAATCCTAACACGGGTGTGGTGGAGGAGATTCTGATAGAGTGTACCGAAACGCGCGACCAACCCAAGAACAAGGAACGCGCTCTGTCACGTCTGCGTACCTTTATATATGACCGCGAACATCAGAAATATCTCGATGACATAGCCTCGAAGCGTAAGACGATGGTAAGCACCGGTGACCGCTCGGCAAAGATCCGGACCTATAATTATCCGCAGGGACGCATCACCGATCACCGCATCAACTATACCATCTATAACCTCCCGGCATTTATGAATGGCGACATCCAGGAGTGCATCGACTCCCTCATCATCGCCGAGAACGCCGAAAAACTCAAGATGACCGAACTCGGCGCGTAAAGAAGTAGTTTAAACTTTAAATTTTTATTTCCAGCATTATCCACCCTCATGCACAAAAAATTTATAAAAGTTCTTATTTCAGGAATCGTTGCCTTGGCAATTCTCGTGCCGTCTACGTCGATTAGAGCCTCGCGCACCACAACTTTACTTGATGATGGATGGCGCTTCACGCTTACTCCCGATTCTGTTTTGGGATTGCCCCGTATATCTAAAACGGTAAATCTGCCACATGACTGGAGTATCGATTATGATTTTTACCGGAATGCACCTGCGGGCAACGACGGAGGTTACCTCCCGACCGGTCGTGGAGAGTACACAAAGACAATATCTGTTAAAAAAAGTCAGTTGGAGGGTCGAAAACATTTCCTTGAATTTGACGGCGTATACGAGCGTTCGGAAGTCTTCGTCAATGATTCGTTGGTAGGATTTCGACCATACGGGTACTCCTCTTTCATTTATGATGTAACTCCCTATCTAAAACTGGGTGATAATACTATCAAGGTCATTGCTGATAATTCGGCACAGAAAAATTGCCGTTGGTACTCGGGATCCGGTATTTATCGCCACGTAAAGCATATCGAAACAGCAGACAGCTATATCGTTCCTCGTTCTCTATATATCAATGCCACTCCTCTAAATAACGAGGGTAAGGTAAATGTATCTCTCAGTGTTAATGATGATAATAACAATGGGGATATTGAAATGGTCATAACTGTCAGTGACCGAAATGCCAAGAATATTTTACAGACTGCCGGAGTACCGGTAAACGGACAATTCGAGAAAAGCCTCATAATAGAGAATGCAGAGCTATGGAGTCCTGACTCTCCCGCTCTCTATACTTTGACAGCGGCTATAAAACGAGATGGGAAAATTATCGACGAAGTTTCCGAAAATTTTGGAATCCGTTCTGTAGACTATTCTGCTGATGAGGGTCTAAAACTCAACGGTAAACCAATTGTTCTCAATGGCGGTTGCGTCCATCATGACAACGGAATCCTCGGTGCCGCTTCGTTCGATGCAGCCGAGGCGCGTAAGGTCCGACTACTCAAAGAGAGTGGATTCAATGCTGTGCGTACGAGCCATAATCCTCCTTCACAGGCATTTCTCGACGAATGCGACCGTCAGGGCTTACTGGTCATTGACGAAGCATTCGATGGCTGGCGAGATGCCAAGACCCCTAACGATTACTCTAAGTATTTCGATGATTGGGCAATCAAGGATGTTGGAGACATGGTACTACGCGACCGTAATCACCCCTCAATTATTATGTGGAGTATCGGAAATGAGGTCATTGAGCGCAAACGGATTGAGATCGTCACGACAGCGCGCAAATTGGCCGCAGAATGTCATCGACTTGATCCGTCACGTCCAGTCACCTCGGCTCTATGCGCTTGGGATAGCGATTGGGAGATCTACGATCCATTAGCTGAGGCTCTCGACATAGTCGGATATAACTACATGATACATAAGTCCGAATCAGACCATGAGCGCTGTCCGCAACGTATCATGATGCAGACTGAGTCTTATCCGGCGGATGCATTCGCTAATTACAAAAAGGTCAAATATAACCCCTATATAATCGGTGATTTTGTTTGGACAGCTATCGACTATCTCGGTGAATCAGGAATCGGCAGATACCATTATACCGGTGAAACTCCCGGCGAACATTATCAGCGTGACCAGTGGCCCTGGCATGGTGCTTATTGTGGTGATGTTGATTTAATCTGTCACCGTAAGCCTATTTCCTACTATAGGGAAATGCTTTATAATGAAAGTCCTGCACTTTATATGTCGGTACTCGAACCGCAGAATTACAAAGGAGAAATCCAGGTGACCCAATGGGGTGTATATCCCTCTTTTGAGTCATGGAACTGGGAGGGACACGAGGGAAAACCTATCACCGTAGAGATCATAAGCCGGTACCCGGAAGTTGAACTCTTTCTCAACGACAAGTCTGTGGGAAGAAAAGCAGTCGGTGAAGAAAATGAGTTCAAGGCACCGTTTACCATTGAGTACACCCCGGGCATTTTAAAAGCGGTAGCATACGATAACGATGGCGTTAAAGCCGATGAATTTGTTATCAAGACTGCAGGGAAACCTTATGCCATCCGCCTTAATGCCGACAAAAATCAGTTGGAAGCAGACAATCAGGATCTCATCTATATTACAGCAGAAGTCATTGATGCGGAAGGGAATGTAGTTCCGAATGCGACTAACGAAATCAAATTCACTCTCGCAGGAGCGGGTGATATTATCGCTACCGGTTCAGCTGACTTAAAATCTGAAAAAAGCTACGCCACCAACATTGCCAAAGCATGGCAAGGACGTGTGCTAACAGTAGTACGGGCATCGGATAAGAAAGGTTCTGCAGTAGTATCTGCCACCTCTCCCGGACTTAAAGAAGCTAACGTACATTTCAAGTATAAATAAGTTATTACTTGTAAAGATAGATTATATTAGTCCACTTTATCGCTTAAGATAAACTAATTGCGACGCGCCGATAATCTTTATCAGCGCGTCGTTTGTTATAGTAGTACAATCATTTCTGCAATTGAGAACTATTACATTTATTACTATTAAAAACACATTACTATGAAAACATTATCTATACTATTTTACGTTATCGGCTCCATCCTGTTTATAATCTCTTGTTTCACAACGGGCATCGCAGCTACATGGTGGCTCGGCGGCATAGCTGTAGCCTGTCTGATTGCCGGATGTGTGCTTCAGTTCAACAGTGCCCGCCACTCTTACAGTCATCGTCACTAAATAGTTGGTCGGCTTGCTGCAAGGTATGAGGTTTGCCGATGTCGATAAGACCAAGTGAGGGAACATGATACTCGCGTCTTATGATGTCGTGACGCACGGCAAGAAAATAATCCATTATAGGGAATACGCCGTCGGGGAATTTTTTCTCGGCGGCAAATTTTTTCAGATCGTCTATAGCCTTCTGACTTAGAATATAGATTCCACTGAATGCGCGCGCAATTAATGACTCCTGAGCCCCAACGTCCTCCCCTATCATCCTTACCTGACCGGTTGTTTCGTTGCGCCAGCCCCGTAAGACTCCCTCTTTGTCAAAGAGGAGATGTCGTGTTGTATCACGGTCACTTGTAAGGAGGGTGATGTCATTGCCCGTAGCATTATGCCAATCCATCATCTCACCCAATTTTGCGTCCGACAGAATGTCGACATTGTGGATGAGAACAGCTCCGTCTTCAGTGCTCAGGGCAGAGGCCTGCAATACTCCCCCGCCGGTGTCGAGCAATACATCCTTCTCGACGGAAACTTTGATAGCCGGAGGATTTTCCTGCGCAGAGCAATTACCGGAACCTGAACAATCCCCCGAGGTCATAGAACTGTTGGCACTATAATCCCTGACAAAGTCCACGATCTGGGGATAGAAATGATGGGCAGTAACCACAATATCCGTAAAATTTTCCGATTCAAGTTTGTGTATAACCCTTTCCAACATCGGCACCCCGCCCACCGGCACAAGGGCCTTCGGATGTTCGAGGGTCCACGGTTTAAGCCTGCTGCCTAATCCGGCAGCCAATACAATTGCACGCATAACTAAAAATATCTATCCATTTTCTGCTCACGGTGAATGAGGCGTATCCTGACGTCGGGACAAGCCTCGGCTAATTTCAGTGCCAACCCTTCGGCGCAATATACCGAACGATGTTGTCCACCCGTGCAACCGAAACCAATCTGCAATGAGGTGAAACCACGCTCAGCGTAGCGGCGAACGGCATCTATAGTTATACCGTAAGCCTTGTTGATAAATTCATCGCACTCTTTGTGGTCGCGCAGAAACTTGATCACACATTCATCCAACCCGGTGTAAGCCTTATACTCGGCGTATCGCCCGGGGTTTGCCATCCAGCGGCAGTCGAACATAAATCCTCCACCGTTGCCCGACGGATCCTCGGGACAACCTTTCTTATATGAGAAGCTCATAACAGTAACAGTCAGTGTATGAGACTCTTCGTCATTACCATCCCGCTCTTCGATTTTATTTAACTGTTTATCCCTATACTTATTGATAAGTAGAAGAGACACCGATTTAAGTTCCGGATACGAATCCACCACACCGGCATTTATCAACGTTGCAAGGTTTTCTATTGCGCCCGGGAGGCTTTGTATAAAATGAGCCTTACCCTCCACCAGTCCACGGAAGCCGTATGCGCCCAATACCTGCAAGGTGCGGAAGAGAACAAACGGAAGGTAAGCGGCCTGCAGCGCTGAACGGGTCGTCAGGTTACGCTTCTCACATTCGTCAGCATAAAAAGCAAACATCTTCTCCTTGAGTGCGTGAGGTATGGCTGCCTTAGCCTGCCACAACAGCGAGACGATGTCATACACCACCGGTCCACGGCGTGCTCCCTGGAAGTCAATCCAATATGGCTTGCCTTCATATATCATCACGTTACGGCTCTGGCAATCACGGTACATCAATCCCTCACATCCGGCAGCAAGCGAAGTGAGGGACTCACCCAGAGCCTCGAAATCATCCTCAAGAGCATTCTCGTCATACTCGATATTACTGAGTTTGACGAACTCATATTTGAAATAATTGAGATCCCACATTACCTGACGTTTGCTGAATGGGCGGTATTCAACTTTCTTCTCCCATTCAGACACCGGGATTGATTGGAGACGCACAAGTTCGGCGATCGTCTCTTTGAGCAATTCCTCGCCGTTGTCTCCGTGAAGAAAACTGAGAAGGTCCGTCGAACCCAAATCCTGTTGCAGATATACTCCCTCCTCAAGATCCTCACCATATATTTCGGGCACCGGTACTTGATGGTTACGAAATACCCTATCCAATTCGATAAAGGCACGGTTATCCCGTCGTTCGTCACTTGCTACACCGATAACAGTTGAATCATCCTGAGCGGTGAGGCGATAGTAGCGACGGGAGGATCCTCCTCCGGCAAGAGGGACAATGAGAGACGGGGCAATCCCGAAGACCCTATTATATAAGGAGAAAAGTTTATTGCGGTCAGAGGTTATCTGAGGAATCGTCATGATGATATGCGGTATTTAAAAAACTAAGTAAAATTAAATAAAAAGTGTCGTAATCCAAAATTGAGGATTACGACACTTACTTATTTTATTTATATAAAGCCCTGTATTATCTGATAAGAGCGCGACCTGCCCATACGCAGAGGATACCTAAAACGACGCTGAGACCAAGGTAGATACCAAATGTTGCCTAGTCACCTTTGGAGCCTAATACCCACATATCATCGGCAAACGAAGAGAATGTAGTGAAACCACCACAGAAACCGGTGATAAGAAGCACATTCTCGCTCGGTGTCATTACTTTAGCGTGCTCAAGGAGTCCGAAGAACAGACCGATGATGAAACAACCTATGATGTTTACGAGGAAAGTACCCATCGGGAAAGCACCGTGCCACATTCCGGCTGACCATTTACCTACAAGATAACGACCTGCGGTACCTACGAATCCACCGCAGCCTGCAATAATAATTTCTTTAAACATAGTTTTTATATTAGTTTTTGGTTTTATATTAGTTTTTAGTGTTTAGTGTTGAGTTTTTAGTTTGGTTTTTGGTGTTTAGTTTTTAGTGGG